>JAJRTL010000087.1 GCA_024278315.1 Planctomycetota bacterium
CATGCAACCGGAAGACGGGCAACCGGAAGACGGGCAGTCGGAACGGACGGCTGGGGAGGAGACCCAGGTTGGCAGCGCCCAGAGTGCTGAGGACCGGGTCCTGACGGAGCGCTTCCTGGCGGCTCGTGATGAGGATCGGCGGGAGGACATGGAGCAGGCCTTCCGCATGTTGCTGATCCGCTACCAGGAGAGGATCCAGAAGCTCGTCTATCGTTACACACGCGATGCGATCGAGGCCGAAGACGTCTGCCAGGAGGTCTTCGTCAAGGTCTACCGCAAGCTGGATTCGTTCCAGGGCGACTCTGCCTTCTTCACCTGGCTCTATCGGATCGCAATCAACACGGCGTCCGACTGGATGGCCAAACGCAAGCGACGTCCTGTCCACTTGAGCGAGGATGTCTCCGTGCTCCTGGGATCGGGCGACCAGAGTCAGCAGACCAAACACTTTCGCGGGCCGACGCCCGCTGAGGCGCCCGATGCTTCGCTGCTGCAGGAGGAACGCGCGCAGGTGACGCGGAACATCCTCGAGGGACTCCAGGAGAACTACCGTCGCGTCCTGATCCTTCGTGAGTACGAAGAGATGAGCTACAACGAGATGGCCGAGGTGCTCCAGTGCTCGCTGGGCACTGTCGAGTCCCGCCTCTTCCGTGCCCGAGCCCGCTTTCGCACGGTCCTCGAAAACGAATACCCAGAACTGTTGAGCTGAGCCATGAACCCTGATTTCCACAAGAGCCCGAAACAGGACGAGGCGGATCCACGGAGGGATGAGCTTCTCCTCCAACGCCATCTGGATGGCGAACTCCGACCGAGCGAGCGAGCGGAGCTGGAACGTGCCCTGGAGAAGGACGCCTCCTTGCGTCAGTTGAAGAGGCGCGGCGAGCTCCAGTCCGAGTTCTTCCAAGCCGATCGCGAGCGGGATCTCCCGCCGCCCTTGAGTCTGGATTTTTCGGATCGGGTTTTCACGAGTCTGAATGACGGTGCGGTCTTGGGAGAGGTGAGCCTGGATCGGGAGAGGGCAAAGGCCTCCGGTCAGGATGAGCCCATTGCGCTGGGGCGTTGGATCCTGGCTGCCGCTGTCCTTCTGGCTGTGCTGCTGGTGGGGCAGTTCTTGACGCGGCCGACCCTGCGTGAGGAGATGCGCGCCGGGACGCGCGAGGCCGACAAGGTCCTCCAAGAGCTGGATCGAAGCTCCGCAGAGCGCGCCAACCGGCCTGCCGGGATCGTGCCCGCTGGAAACGAGAAGAAATGAGCCCCACCGAAGTGGGCAGCGCCTTGCCGCGCCGAGGCAAGCAGCTCTTGGCGCTGATCCTCATCGTTTTTCTCTGCGGCTTTCTGACAGGGACGCTCTCGCGCCGCCTGACGAGTGCTATCGTAGGCGCCCACGAGACCGAGACCCCTGGCGCCAATCGCTACTTCCTCGAGGAGTTCAGTGAACGCTATGGTCTCGATCGGAACCAGCGCCTTCAGCTCCGCATCATCTTGGAGTCCCGTGACCGAGAGAAACTCCGCATCCTGGACGAACTCCGACGCGCCCGCTCTGGAGAAGAGCGGGATCGGCTTCTCGGGGATGTCCTCGAAGCCAACCGGAAAGCTGATCGCCGCATACCAGAGATCCTGAACGACAGGCAGAGGGGCCGCTACCAGGCGGACCTCGCCAGAGAAGAATAGGGACCGAGAGCCCGAGAACATGACCAAGGTAACTGGAATCGACATTGGCAGGGCCTGGATCCACCTCGTGGAGGTGGATGGATCTGCACGCAAGTACACGGTGAGCAAGATCTTCTCGATACCGCGGGATCCGGGTTCTGCCGATGCAGGAACCGATCTCTCCCGCGCCTTCGAGGAGAGCGGGGCCGTGCGCAATCGTGCTTTGCTGGCCGTGCCCGGCAACCTGTGCACTTTCCGCAACATGGACATCCCCTTCAAGGGGATCGACGCGATCCGCAAGGTCCTCAAGTTCGAGGCCGAATCGGTGATCCACAGTCATGCCATCGATGACATCATCGTGGATTGCGTGCCTGTGTACGAAAGAGGCAACAGCACGGAAGTCTTCATGGCGGCCTGTCCCAAGGACGAGCTGCGTTTGGGGATGAAAGCTCTCAAGCAGGCTGGCGTGGATGTCGAGATCTTCGACCTGGACGTGACCCTCCTGGTGAATGCGGCTGCCAGGTTGGGGCACTTTCGCAATGAGGATGGGGCTGGAGAAGACGGCAAGACCGAGACAATAGACGAGAAAAGCCAGGTCATCATCGGGCTTGGCTCTGAATCCACGACCCTGATCCTCGTCAAGGGAGGCAAGCTCCTCACGGCACGCGTCCTGCGCTGGGGTGTGGACCACCTCGTCCGTTCCCTGGCGCGCGAGCTGAATATCCAACCATCCTTGGCGCGCGCTTCGCTGGATCACTATCTGGGGCTCGACGTTCCGAGTCCGGTCCTGGCCGACGCTGCAGAGGGAGAGCCCGAAGGCCAAGTCGAACAGGCCTCCGAAGCCGGGGAGGAGCCGGAAGTCCCTATCGAAGCTTTCGAACATCGAGAGATCGATCCGGCGGTATTGCAGGCTCAGGTAAGGGCCCTGATCCAGTCGCTCGTGCGCGAACTGACACGGTTCCTCGCTGGCACCAAGGGTGTTGGCGATCCGACCAAGTTGCTCATCAGTGGTGGTGGAGGCCTGCTGCCGGGCTTCATGGACTGCCTCGAGGAGGAGAGCGGAGTTCCGGTCGAAGCCTTGGATCTCCTGGGCTGTTGCCAGGACGTGGCGCCCGAGATCGGCGAACTCGAACCGCAGCTCGATCTGGCCTTCGCTACCGCCTTGGCGGGGCTGGGGGCCACGGAACCCTCGATGAACTTTCGCGCCGAGGATCTGGCCTTCAAGCGCAAGTTCGAACAGCTCAAGTTTCCCTTGGCGACCCTCGTCCTCGCGGGCGCGATCGCTCTCTTTTTCCTGAACATCCTGAATGTCAAGGCCTTGAATGAGATCGAAAGTTCGATGGGCGTATGGATCGAGAATCCGCGCGCTCGGAAGAGCGGCAAGAAACTGCCATCGGGATATGCCAAGGGCCTTCTCGCTCACTATGCCTACAGCACGAAACGAGGCAAATACCAGTCCAACTCGCGCGTGGGACAGGTCCTGCAAGGAACCAAGCAGCAGAGGGAGCTCCAGAACAAACTCATGAATGCGGGGCGCTTCGACAGGATCGCCACACTGCGAACTTTCCTGCGCAACCAGAAGACCGCCCAAGGAAAGGCGACCGGTTACATCCCGGAAATCAAGCTGGAGTCCGGAGTGGCTGTCTGGCAGGCCTTCTCGGAGGCAGTCGTTTCCGCACAGCAGGATCCGGAGCTCAAGCGGTTCATCATCCCCGAGCTCGATCTCCTGGTGAGTCCCTCCAAGAAGGCCCGCTACTTCAAGTTCACGATCGCCTTCCAGGGAAGGGAGGAGTTCCGGCAACAGAATGCGATCTTCGAAAAGCACATGAAGGCAGCACTTGGCACAGGTATCTCCAAGAACGGGAGCCCATTCGAGAGCGTGGAGTTCAAGTTCGGCAAGATCCTCGAAGAGGGGATCTACAAGGGCAGCTACACCTACGAGTTCAAGATCAAGCCCACCTTCGATGTCTTCCAACCCTTGAACCCGGGAAAGTGAGCGGGAGATCATCATGAAGAAATTGGATTTTACGAGTGCTCTGATCCTCCTCGGCGTCCTGGCCTGTCTGGGCATGGCAGGATGGCGTTATCAGCTGGAGACCGAGCTCAGCTACGCCAAATCTGCCTTTGCCGATACACAGAGGCACATCCCGGAGATCGATGCGCTGATCAAGGAGCTTCGCGAGATCAAACGGGCCAAGGCGATGAACGAAGAAGTGGACGATCTTTCCGCTGACACGTATTTTCCTTCACAGCTCTCCCAGGCAGGGATCGGGTACACGCAGTATACGATCGAGACGAAGAAGGACAGAGAGGTCAACTTCGTTGTTCGTGGAAGGAAGAAGAAGAGGGCCATCGAGACCGAGGCCACGCTCAACTTCAAGAAGGGTGAAGGGGGAAAACCCAGGCCTTTCTCTCGGGACAATATCCATGCGGCCGTCTACAACTCCGAGGCCTTCTCCAACCGTTGGCGTTTGCGCCGGCTCCAGCTGACCAACGAGGATATGCGGGTCAAGGGGCGATCGAAGAGAGGTTTCCCGGATGAGCTCTCCGATCGGTGGTACATCGACAGGATGGTCTTCGTGATGCGCCGGCCCAAGGGGCGGTAGTCCTCGCCGAAAAGCGAGTCGGAGGCTCCCGCTTGCAAATGAGCTCTGGTAGATTTGCCTCCTGCATGATCCAGTTCTGTCGGAGTCTCGTTCTCTTGCTCCTTTTCTCCATGGGTTCCTGTGGAGCCCTGGTGGAGTACAGCGATCAACTCATCGATGAATCCTCGGGCCGCTCCCCTGTCGTCACCAAGACGGCATCTCTGGGGGGCATCGTAGGATTCGTTCTGGGTGTGCCGCTCGACATCCTGGGGCTTCCCATCACCTACGTCGTCTACACCGTACAGAAGGACGAAGAAGAAGAGGGGGTCGACCCACTCTCGACCATCCTGTTCCCGTCCTTCGTCCTCTGGCGGACGGGGGTCCTGGTCATGGGGACACCGTTCGATGTTCTGGAGTACGGCTTCTATCGCGCGTGGGTCCGCCCTGCAGCTAGCCGTTCCAGTGATCCAGAGGAAACGGAGGGTGGCCTGCTGGAACGGAAGCAAGAGTGAGTGCCGAGGCCTGGAACTCCCTGATTCTCGAGTGTGCCGACAGTAATTCCCTCTCGACCCTTCTTGCGGTCTTGCTGGATCTCCCGACCCTGCGACGGATTGCCATAGCAAAGGGCATCGGCGCCAAGGGCTTTCGAGTGGAAAAAGCGTCTGCCCAACGGCTGGCTCCCCTCCTGGTGAAGGAGGCAGCCAAGCACGAAGGTCTGCGCGGCGAGTTGGCTGCTGCACTTGCGCAACTGCAGGTGGGGTCCCAGACCCAAGAGCAGGAGTCCGTCAAGAGCGTGTTGGCAGTGGATCCAGTCCAGGTGAAGGCGTTGGAGCTCAGGCTAGGCAAGGCCGAGAAGAAGAGCCTGCGTGAGGCGGCAAGTGCCAGAAAAGCGCGGGAAAGCCTGCAGAAGAGCCTGGAAGATCTGGAGGCATTGGCGAGGAGCGAAGCGGATCTACGACGACAGCTCAGTCAACTGTCCAGGGACTGCGAGGAGTTGAGAGCGCGTGTCCAGGAAAGCCGGGAGCCAGCCGCAGAGCGCCAGGAGAAGCGTGCAGCGCAAGCCCATCGAGAGCGTGTGAGGCTCGAGGAGCGTGTCGAAGACCTGGAGCAGTTGGATCGGGCTCATCGGCTGGACGAGGCGGACTTCCTGAGTCGGATCCGGGAGCTGGAGTCCCTCGTGCAGGAACTGGACGCCCTCCTTCCCCGCGGGAAGAAGGAGAGGATCAAGCAGTTCCGGAAGAGTCAGGTAGAACGAAAGGACACTCCAGGTCTCGTTCTGCTCTACAGCCGTGAGTTCCTGGATGCGCTCGAGCGAATCACGGAGTCTGATCAGCACAGGATCCACGTGACTCTGGCCCAGGTCGTTCTGGGGGGCTTGGACCAGCATGGTCTACGGGTCAAGAGTCTCAAGGGTGGTGGCGAGCTGCTCTCTCTCCGGTCCGGCCTCCACTACCGTGTCTACTTCACGCGCTCAGGTGACAGGCTGTATCTGCATCATGTGGGCACTCGTGAGGAGCAGGACACTTTCCTCAAGAAATGGCGAGGTTGACAGGGGGCGCTCGGGTCAGGGTTAGCCGTGGCGCTTGCGCCTGAGCTCGGGGAATCGCTTTTCTGCAGCCTTCAAGATTTGTCGCGCTTTCTCGCTCTTGCCGTTCTTCATGAGGGTCCGCACTTCGCCTCTGAGTTTGTCGAACTCCTTCAGGCGCTTGCCGTCGCCGCTCTTCTCGATCTTGCGCCGTGCCATGTAGAGGTTCTGCGACATCATCCAACGTCGCATGTTCCCTCGAGAAGAACGCCGAGGTTGATCCTTCTCCTTGATGACGCGCTCCTGTTCTTGACGGAGCCTCTGGGCATCCTTGCTGTTCCCCTTGCCTGCCTTCTCAAGCTTGTCGATTCGGGATTGCAGCTCCTGGATCCGGCGGATCCTCTTGGCGAAACGCTGGTCGCCCTCTCGGGAGCCTGAATCCGACCGGCTCGCAATGGGTCTGCCTCGGCTCGTGTATCGTTCCATCTGTCGCAGGAACTCCTGGCGGATGGACTCCCTCTCTTCGGGATCCTTGTCCTTGGCGCGAGCCAGTCGGCTCTTGTAGTCCCGGATCTTCTTCTGGATCTCCGGGCCCCGTTCGCGCAGAAATCTCTCCATGCTGGCCAACCGCTCCCGGTCTCTGCCCTTGACCTCCTTACGCTCGAGCATCTTGCGGAGATAGGCAGCGTATCGTTTGAGCTGACCTGAGGTCATCAGGATCCTGTGGTACCGGTACTCGGCATCCCGTCGAAGATCCCGATTCGTGAGCCTGCGTGCGAGCAACTTCTCGAGGAGGTTGCAGGTCTTCGCGAGGTCCTTCTCGAAGAGCTCAGCGAAGATTACCTCCGAGTAGAGGCTCTGATCGGTGATCTCCTTGGGCTTCTGCTGCCCTGCATTGCCGGATTTCTTGTCTTGCGCCCCTGCATCCAGAGAGACTCCCAAGGCGAACCCCAAGGTCAGTGTTGCCGACAGGATCCTGGCAGAGAAAGATCCGATCCTCCGAACGCCGGGTGATGTCACGAGCCGATTCATTGAAGAGGGCCATCTTCCTTCGTAACAAAACAATACCCGATGCCATGCATGGTCAGGATGCGTTTGGGATGGTCGGCCACGGCTTCGACCTTCTTGCGCAAGCGGGCGATGTGGTTGTCGACAGTTCGTGTCGTGGGGAGGTTGGTGTAGCCCCAGACCTTCGAGAGCAGGTCCTTGCGAGTGACGACCTCGTCCTTGTGGGCGATCAAGAAGCGGAGGATCTCGGACTCGAACTTGGAGAGGCCATGCTCCTCGTCGTCCCGTACTACGACGTAGCGCTTGAAGTCCACGGTCAGATCTCCGAACTCGAAGACCTCGGCCGCCGGCTCGGTGTCGGGTTTGGAGCGCCTCAGAAGTGCGCGCACGCGAGCCATCAGCTCTTCGATGCCGAAAGGCTTGGTGACGTAGTCATCGGCTCCGATCTGCAGGCCGGTGACCTTGTCCTCCTGCTGAGTCTTGGCTGTGAGCATGATGACCGGCACGCGGTTGCCCTTTTCCCGGAGGACCTGGAGTGCCTTGAGTCCATTCATGCCAGGCATCATGACATCCAGAAGAACCAGATCGGGCTCTTCTGACTCGATGCATGCCAGTGCCGACTCACCATCATGCGCCAGGAGGACCTTGTAGTCCTCCAGCTCGAGATTGTACTTGAGGCCTTCGGCCAGTTCCTTCTCGTCGTCAACGACGAGGATCGTATCTTTGCCTGCCATCATTATTCCTATCGGCTCATCAGCTGTTGGGAGTTCTATTGCCGCCCTTCCCGGATCCAGGAGAACTGGAGAGAGGGAGACGGATGCGGAAAACACTTCCCCCACCCATGCGTCCGAGACATTCCACGGATCCACCATGATGTTGCGCGAAGTGCTGTACCAAGGCTAGTCCGAGTCCCGCTCCGCGGCGCTCTTCAGATGTCTTTGCTCTGTAAAAGGTCTCGAAAATCCGGTTTCGTTCATCCTCGGGCACTCCAACGCCCCGATCCAGGATCTCGATCCAAGCCTGGTGTCCCACTTTGGAGAGGTGGACCTCGATGATCTTCTCTCCGTCGTCAGGTGTGTATTTTCGGGCATTGCCGATCAGATTGACCAGGGTCTGGGTCAGGGCTTCTGCATCCACCTCGGCCTTGAGCGCCGGCATGGCCTGGACTCTAAGGTCGAAACCCTGGGCTTCGAGATGCGGCGCATAGCTCTCCATGAGGCTCTTGATGTGCAGGTCCAGCCGTAGGTCCTTCTTGCTGTAGTCCTTGGTGCCTGCTCCGATCTGTGAGAAATCCAGGACATTGTCGATCATCCTCGAGAGCCGGTCCGATTCCTGCGCAATGATTCCCGCGAAGTGGCTGGCCTTCTCCGGGTCAGGAACGCGCCCCATGGCCAAGGTCTCCCCATACATCCGGATCAAGGAGAGTGGAGTCTTGAGTTCGTGACTCACGCGTGCGACGAAACCTGTGCGCAGGTTGGCGAACTCCCGCTCCTTCTTGACCGTGCGCACGAAGAGGTAGGCGGCTCCGAAAGCCATGATGATCAGACCCAGCAAGGCTGCGATTCGCATCCATACACGCAGGCGCTCAGCATCGGTAATGGCCTGTGGGTTCACTGGCAGCGCCAGCAGGGAGAAACCCTTGAAGCGATCCTGCAGGTGCAAGGTCGTGGACAGCCCGGCGGCATCACCCAGTGCTGAGGCGTCCATGGGGGTGCGAATACTGTCCAGGATGGCGCGACCCGCCTCGTCCATCAGTTCGACGCGGTAGGGGTTGCCGAGCGTGTCCAGGCGAAGTTCCAGCTCGCGGATCTTGGGCTCCAACAGAGAGGCAAGGTCGACGAGCAGGCCCACGTAGTAGGGAATCCTACGACCGTTCTCCTCTTCGGATCGGATCGGCTTGAGCGCCAGGATCCCGGTACCACCGGCCTGTGCATAGGGCACGGACAGGACTTCGCCCTGATCCTTGATCAGCTGCTTCAGGTCGATGAGTCGGCCTTCCGCAATGAGCTGGAGGTGCCTGAGGATGGCGCGCGTCTCGGCGCGATAGTTCTCCCGCAGTTGCCTCTGTACGAGGTAGTCCTCGACCTCGGTAGCGAACTCGCTGTCCGCTTCCAGGAGTGGTTTGGCCAGACGCATGGCTCGATCCAATCGATCGTTCAGGAGACTGGGAGTCTCTGCGTCGAACTCGCCGCGAGCCATCCCGCCGATGAGCCTGTGGATGAGCGTCTTGCGTAGAAGAGCCTCGAATGTCGCTGATTGGCTTGCCTGCTCGGCTTGTGCGCCGAGGCTGCGCAGTTCGGCCAGGAGCAGATCCAGGTAGAGAAAGGACTCTGTCTGCCCGGAATGCTCAAGGGCTTGACGGCCGCGTTTGAAGACTTGGGAGGCGCGGTTCCACTCTTTGGCCTGACCGAGCCAGCTCCCCAGGTTGAAGTCCCGGAAGGCCTCGTCTTGTGGCTTGCCGAGATCGGTCTGGGGGATCCTTTCGAGATGCTCGATGGCGTTCCGGGCCCCCGTGAAATAGCCTGTCTGGTCTGCGCCCCGGACGCGGTCTCTGATCTTGCGCGAGATCCCGGTGAGTCGATTGCCTCTTCCGAAGAGGTACCTCGGTGTTCCGCTCCGTGGGTAGATGGGTTGCCGAGCGCCGTTGCCACCGCTGCCGAACTTGAGATTGCGCGGAAGCAGGAAAGCGAAGCGGATGGCTGAGCTGCCTTGGCTCTGCACCGGAATCTTCACGATCCGCTCGATGATCTCGCGGGAGTCCATCCCGTCCTTCAGATCCGAGAAGGCCTTGAGCAGGGCCGCATCGAGCTCGTAGTCGAACTCCTTGCTGGCGCCATCCAGGAGGGGCTCGGCGTGGCTTCGGAAATTCCTGAGCTCCTCCTCGACGCTCCGCATCTCCGAGAGGCCGATGCCCCCGACCAGCAGGATCGGCAGGTAGAGCATCAGGAGTGATGGGAGCAGGCTTTTTGCGGAGGCCTTCAAGTTGGTTGCAGGTTCAAGGGAGGGGGCCGTGACCAGTCTTCGACAGAGAGCCGCAAGAGACTATGGTAGGTTTTAATCCCTGTGTCGGGACTGCTTGCACATATTCTGTCCCAAGCCCCGAAGCGGGCCCCCTTCTTCTACGCATCGAGGCTTCGTGCTGAGCGATCCCAGAGAGCCAACTGGCAGTCCCACTGAACCCCTGGCTGAGCCCACGGTCGTCCTCGAGGACTTCACGGTGCGTTATGGGCGATTCACGGCTGTGGACCGGGTGTCCTTTTCGGTGCCTCCAGGGGCCTGCGGCCTTCTCGGCAAGAATGGCGCCGGAAAGAGCTCGGTGCTGAAGGCGGTCTTGGGACTTCTGAAGCCCAGCTCGGGCAGGGCCCGGGTCCTGGGTTTCGACGCCCAGCGCGAAGGCCTGCGGCTTCGGGATCACGTCGGATACATGCCGGAGCGGGAGGCCTCGTTTCCGACCCTGAGTGGGCTCGAGAGCGTGATCCTTGCCGCCCGCCTGTCGGGCCTGCCTGGTCGTGAAGGCAGGCAGAGGGCGCACGAAGTTCTTTTCCTGGTGGGGTGTGGAGAGGAGCGCTACCGGCCTGTGGGTGGCTATTCGACCGGTATGAAACAACGCATCAAGCTGGCCATGGCCTTGGTGCACGATCCGGCCCTGCTCTTCCTGGATGAGCCGACGAATGGCCTGGATCCGGGGGGAAGGGCGGAGATCCTGGCGCTTCTGCGCGACCTCGTGGACAAGGGAAAGTCCCTGATCCTCTCCTCTCACATCCTCTCGGATGTGGAAGGTCTCTGCGAACACGTGGTCCTCATCGATGCTGGCAGGATCCTGGCCCAGGAACCCTTGTCTACGTTCACGGCGACCGCTGGCTCTGCCCTTCGTGTAGGGGTTCATGGAGATCTGCTGCGCTTCCAAGCCAGGCTCACGGAGTTGGACCTGCTCGAGAAGGACCTGGGCAAGGGGCAGTTCCTCGTGCGGGATGATGGGGAGCCGGGGTCCCTGTTCGGGGTTGCTATGTCCTGTGGCGTCCAGATCCGCTTCTTGGAGAAGGATCGCCGCAGCCTCACGGATGTCTTCCTGAGCACGGTCGGCAAACATCCGTCTACCGAAGGAGGTCAGGGCTGAGATGGGGGTCCAGGACTTCGGCTTCCGCGTCTACGAAGGAGGCAGGACCTCTGTCCTGTCGAGGATCCTCCATCTCGCAAGGCTGGAGGTAGGACGTTTCTTCCGTAGCAAGAAGTTCCTGCTCTTCTTCATCTTCTGCATCCTTCCTGCATTGATGCAGTTCGTCCTGGTCTTCCTGGAGTTCGTCGTCTTCGAGGGATCGGGCAAGATCCTGGGCATGGATGTCCCCGGAGGTGCCGTGCGCATGCATCGACCGGGTCCATTCCAGAGCGGAATCTCGAGCTTCGTCTTCTACTTCGGTCCCATGCTGGAGACGGGCCCCATGCTGGTCTGGCTCTATTCGGCGGTTGTCGGGGCTGGCAGCCTGGCCCGTGACCGTGCCGAGAACGCACTCGAGATCTACTTCACACGTGGGATCCAGCCCATGCACTACTACCTGTCCAAGTGGTTGGCGGTCACCTTCCTGCTCTTGTGCCAACTCCTCTTCCCTTTCCTGGTCGTCTGGATCTCGGCGGTCTTCCTGGCACCAGATTGGACGCTCTTCGAAAAGACAGTGGGCTATCTCCCACGGCTGATGTACGGGCAACTCTTCATCGCCGGGACATTGGCGCTTTGGACGACCTCCTTGTCCTCGTCCACGTCCTCGCCACGTTTTGCGGCCATGCGATGGCTGGGTGTCTTCTTCGTGTTTCGCGTGATTGCGCTGATCTTCTACAAACGGATCTTCCGGGATTCACACGCCATGCTCGTGTCGCCCTGGAACATCGTCAAGGAGGCCGGCTTCTGGATCGTGGACGAGC
This sequence comes from Planctomycetota bacterium, assembly GCA_024278315.1. Lineage (GTDB taxonomy): Bacteria > Planctomycetota > UBA1135 > UBA1135 > JAJRTL01. The sequence goes on from JAJRTL010000087.1 coordinate 11,683, forward strand.
CTACGCGCTATCAGATCCAGGAGATCTACCTCTTCCCCGTCTGGTTCCTGCTCTGCGTTGCCGCCCTCTTGTGGGCGCGGCACAACCTCCAACCGGGACGGGTGGTTGCATGAACCAGTCCCTGCTCTCCTTCGATCACGTCAACAAGTTCTATGGTCCGGTGCTGGGCCTCTCGGATTTCAGTCTGGAGTTCACCGGTGGAGTCGTGGGGCTCCTGGGCCGGAACGGAGCGGGCAAGACGACCTTCATTCGCCTTGCTTCGGGTCTGTGCGAGCCTGATCTGGGAACTGTGCGCGTCATGGGTGAGGAGCCGAGGCACTCCACTGGCATCCGCGCCCAGATCGGTGTCTGTCTCGAGCTGGATCACTTCTACGAGTCCATGACTGGCTTCAACTGGGTCAAGCTCATGGCGCAGTTCTCAGGCCTGGGTGGTGCCGAGGCTCGTGCAGCCAGCGAGAAGATGATCGAACTCGTGGGAATGAGCGAGAAGAGGAAGAAGCGCATCAGCAGCTACAGCAAGGGCATGCGGCAACGCATCAAGCTGGCGGCGGCACTGGTCCATGATCCCGCGATCCTCCTCCTGGATGAGCCTCTTACGGGCCTCGATCCCGTTGGTCGCTACGAGATGGTGGAGCTGATCCAAGAGCTTGGTGAGGCGGGCCGTGGCGTGCTGGTCTCTTCCCATGTCCTGTCCGAGGTCGAGATGATGACCGACCAACTCTTTCTCATCCACCAGGGACGGCTCATGGCCGAAGGGAGCGTGGAGCAGATCCGGGATCAGATGGACGACCAACCGCGGCAGGTCCTGATCCACTGTGAACAGGCCCAGGAGCTTGCCGAGGAGCTGCTGCACCAGGCTGGCATCGACGGGATCCAGCTGGGTGAGAACTAGCTCCGCGTGCAGTTCCGTGATGGAGAACGGTTCTTCAGCACGCTGACCGAACTCGGGACGAGGATTCAGATCGCCGCCATACTATCGATGGACAGCGATTTGGAGGCTGTCTTCGACTATCTGGTGGGGGGCGCATGAGCTGGTTGCGCGACACCTACCTGGTCTTTCGTCAGGGTTTCTGGAGCCTTCTCCGTGCCAAGTCGACCTGGCTCGTCTTTGCCTTTGGTCTTCTCTATGTGTTGGTCGTGGCGATCTCCATGGCCAAGGTCGGAGACCGCATGGATCAGAATCGGCTCTTCGCTCAGGTGACCCTGGCCGTCTTCATCACGATCGTTGTCCCTCTGTTGACGACCTACATCGGGGTGGCCTCCGTGCGTGATGAGATCTCGCAAGGGACGATCCTGCATCTTCTCGTGCGTCCGGTACCCCGGAGCGCGATCTGGCTGGGCAAGTATCTGTCCGCCTGGCTCGTGAGCCTGATCCTGATCTCGATCCCCTTCGGTTTGGCTCTGGTCGTGGCCCAGGCCCTGGCTCCCCAGGCCGGTTTCGGCCGCGCGTTCCTGCTGCGCAGCCAGTGGCCCTTCCTCCAGGTCTTGATCTATGGGCCGCTCGTCTATCCGGCGATCGGGCTGTTCTTCGGACTTCGCTTTCGCTGGTCGATGGTCTGGGCGTTGGCCTTCATCTTGATCTGGGAGGAGTTCGTGAGCGTCACGCCCTCTGGCTCAGGCGCTCGCACGCTGACCATTTCGGACTCCATGCGCACCCTGATGTACCAGTTCAGTGCCGAGGGATCCTCTCTCAAGTCCATGCTCTCAAGATTCGATCTCAAGAAGGGAACAGTCGAGGTCCCTCCCGCCAGTTCTGCCCGGATCATGCTGGCCTGGTTCTTCTTCCTCGCCCTGATCCTTGCCAATTGGTCCGGTGCGAGGCGAGAATTCCTCTCTGCCGAAAAAGAAACCTGAGCCTCCCTCTACAAAGAAGCCTATGTCCATGATCCCGAGATCCCCGCTGTCTCTCTCCCTGAGCCTGCTTCTCTTGTTCCTGGTGACGCCCGCCCCCTGCCAGGAGGCCAGGGCCGAGCCGGTCTCTCGGCCCGCCGCACAGGACGAAGGGCTCAAGGAGAAGGCAGAGCGACTGTTGAAGGCGGTGGACGAGGTGAGTCTCGAGGTTGAAGCGCTTGCAGGCGCGCGCTTCAAGAAGAAGGTCGATAGCCGGGTCCATGACGAGAAGGAGCTGACCGAGTTCTTGAAGAAGAAGATCTTCGAGGAGGAAATGTCGGAGGGGCGATTGGAGCGAACGCAGTATCTTCTGCGCAGGGTCGGCCTCATCCCCGAGGACATGGATCTTGCGAAGGAGTTCATCAAACTGCTCGTGAGCCAGGTCGGAGGTTTCTATGATCCCGACCGTGGAAAGTTCTTCATGATGTTGAAGTCCGCCAAGATGGGTGAGATGGCCAACCGGACCGTCATGGCCCACGAGCTGACCCATGCCCTGGACGATCAACTCTTCGACCTCAAGCGTTTCACTGGCGACAAGAACATGTCAGAGGACGAAGGTTTTGCGAGTGGATCCGTGATCGAAGGGTCGGCCACCGCTCTCATGCTCCGATGGACCATGAAGAACCGGAACAAGTTCGATCAGAAGGAGATGTTGGAGAGCCAGAAAGACGAGATGGAGAAGTCCATGGAGTTCTTCACCTATCCTGAGTATTTTCAGACGCTCGTGGCCAAGTACTACATCGGCCTCAACTTCCTGGCAAAGGGGGAAGGCCTTCTGAGCGTGATGCAGGCGGGCAAGGAGGGACTCCGTCCTAATATCGCCCACGCCTTCAAGCACATGCCCCAGAGTTCGGAACAGATCCTCCATCCTTACAAGTACTGGGACGAAGAGGCTGAGGACCTTCCGGTGCGACTCGTGGATGAAAAGTCCTTCGAGGAGTCCCAGGGTCTGAAAGTCATCGGGCATGACACGCTGGGGGAGCTGCTCTGCGGGATCCTGGGCAAGCCCAAACGCCGGACCAAGGACAAGAAGTTCCTCGCGGCCAAGGTGCAGCTCATGGCCCAGCCCAAGTACTGGATCCACAAGTCCGGTCGAGGATGGGGTGGGGATCGCGTCTTCATCGTCGGGCCGGACAAGAAGAAGCCTGAGGGGATGGTCTGGATGATCTGGTGGGACGAAAAGAAGGACGTGGCCGAGTTCCTGAAGGCCTACAAGTTGGCCGGTGGGAAGGGGCGCGACTATGGCGTCGCCACTGAGGGCAAGCTGTGTGTGCTCACCTACGGCAGCCTCCAGGGAGAGGAGGCCAAGATTCTTGCCGGTGCTTTGGCTGCTCCTGTGCAGAAGGGCAAGACGCCCTTCCAGGTCAGGGATTGATCGAGTCCGCACACAGTTCCCCATCCAGTGAGTCGGGGGCTCGCGTCCGCGGTGCGAATCAGCGCGGGGGTCTGTCCGACTCCCGGCCACTGGTGGAGCCTCCCCGTGGCTTCCTCTCGGGCAGAAGGACCTGGTTGCGCCGTCAGCTGGCTCAAGGCGTGGCTTGGGTCAATCGTGGGCTCGATATCCTGCCTCCTGGCAGGTGGATGCACCGGGTCGTCCGGCGCGGGCTCGAGTGGACGGAGATGGACATTGAGCTATCGCGCGGCGGCCCTGGCCTGGATGGGCTACGCATCGCATTTCTGTCGGATCTCCACGCAGGCTGCTATCTGGATGCCGGCGATCTGACGCGGATCTTCAGTGATCTGGCCCTGCGCAAGCCTGACCTCGTGTGCCTGGGGGGTGATCTCATCAACACGCGAGAGAGGGAGATCCTCCTCTTCGAGAAGGCCTTGGCCCAGATCGATCCCCCGCTCGGGGTCTTTGCGGTCCCGGGGAACCACGACCACTTCTTCGGCTTGGACCTCACCTTCTGGAGTTCGCGTCTGGAGGACATGGGGGTGCAGCTGCTCATCAACCGGGGCATGCGTCTGCTGCATGGCGGCGACGGGTTTTGGCTCGCTGGCGTCGATGATCTGACCGAGGGCAAGCCCGATCTTGCGCGGGCTCTTGACGGTGCCCGGGAGGATGAGCCCACGGTCCTCCTGGCACACCACCCCGACTTCTTCTTCGAGGCCGCCGCTGTCGACGTGGACCTGACCTTGAGCGGCCATACCCATGGAGGACAGGTGCGATTGGGACCCTGGGTGCCCATCAACCACAGCCGCTTTGGTTGGTTGGAAGGCATGCATGAGATCGAAGGATCCTGTCTCTACGTGGGGCGTGGAGTGGGGGTGACGCTTCTTCCCATTCGAGTGGGCGCCGCAGCCGAGATTCCAATCCTCCGTCTGACGACTCCGCAATAGGCTTCGCTGGGATCTGACCACCGGGCGCTATGGTGCTTGGCCTCGTGTCGAACTGGAAGCGCACATATTGGGTCGTCTGGATAGCCAATCTCATCACCTCGATCGGGATGATGAGTTTCCTCCCCTTCTTCCCGAGCCTCCTGGAGGAGCTGGGAGTCGAGGGGCGGGATGCCGTAGCTGCATGGGCAGGGATCTGCTTTGCAGCGGCCCCGCTCTCGGCGACCTTCTCGGCCCCACTCTGGGGGGCACTCGGGGATCGTTATGGCCGCAAGATCATGGTTTGTCGGGCCATGCTGGCGATCGCGATCTTCGTGGGCTGCATGGGCTGGGTGACCTCGGCCTGGCAGTTGCTGCTTCTGCGCGTCTTGCAGGGCGCGTTCTCCGGGTTCATTCCCCCTAGCATCACGCTCGTGAGCGTGCAGGCGCCAGCGGATCGGCAGGGCCGCATTGCTGGCAACCTCACGACGGCACTCGCTGTAGGTGGCCTCTTGGGCCCGATGATGGGAGGCCTCGCAGCGACCCTCCTGGGATCCCACCAAGGCGTCTTCTTCCTGGTGGGCGGGCTGGCCCTCTTGGGTGCTCTCCTGGTGTGGTTCGCAGCCGAAGAAGCACCCGGCATGCGCCGCGAGAGCGAGGAGTCCGTGGGTGCTAAGGGCATGCTGGTGAGGACCCTCGCGGATCTGCAACAGGTCTTGAAGAGCCCGGCCATGCGGAGCACCGTCCTCCTCGTTTTTGCTCTCCAGATAGGGCTGGGCGCCATCAACCCCCTCTTGGAGCTCTATGTTCGCGAACTCTTCCATGGCGTCGAGTTGGAGGGTTCCTGGTTGGCCCAGCTGGCCTCCATGTTCCATGCGGGGTTCGACGGGGAGGCCCTGCGTGGCCGAGTGGAGACCTTGGCTACGAGTCTCCTCTTTGGTGCGATCGCGATTGCCAATCTCGTCTCTCTCTCACCATGGGGGCGCTATGGAGACCGCGTGGGCCATCAGCGCGCCCTCGTCCAGTGTGCCATCGTTGGCATCCTGGCTCTGCTTCTCCAGTGGGCAGCGGCGGTCTATGTCGTCTTGCTCCTGGGGCGGTTGGTCATGGGGGTGGGCATGGCGGGGGTCGGCCCCTTGGCATTCGGGCTGGCTGCCGGTGAAGCGAGTGTGGATCGCCGCGGAGGCGCCTTTGGTCTCGTGTTCAGCGCACGGACACTTGCGGTCGCCGTGGGGGGCACGGTAGGTGGATTGGTGTATCCGTTCATCGGTGTCAGGGGCGTCATGCTCGGCTCGGCCCTGATCGTCGTCTTGGCGCTGCTTCTCTTCCGACGCCACACCGTGGCCAGTCCCGCTGTTGCGCCCTGACCCGGATCGTCCGGGTTAGCCGTTCGGAGATCGGGTCTGGTCCTCCGGGTCCACAGTGGAATCTCCGGCCTCGGGTTCGTCTCCCATCGGTCCCTCCGAAGCCAGGATGGGCTCCACTTCTCTGGCGGGCTCCTCATCGAAGATGGGACGACGTTCTTCGGGGGGAATCCAGATCAGGAGGATGTCGGAGAAAGGTTCTTCCTGGGTGGCGGCCATCTCCCCCTGCTTCATGAGTTCGAGCATGGCCATGAAGGTCCCGATCATGCCCATCTTGCCTTCTTCGATGTTGAAGGCCTGTCGGAAGGGGAGCTGCTTATGCTCGGAGAGTCGCGCCCGGAGTTCGTCGAGGTAGGCCCGCATGGGCTTGCTGTCTTTCTCTACCTCGTAGGTCTTGCCGAAGTCCGTCTCTTCGAGAAGCTGCGCATAGGCCTTTAGCAGGAACCAGGCATCCAGGTCCTGCATGTCCAGGCTCTCTTCGACCTCCTTCTCGAAGCGCTCCTTGGCGAGGCTCGAGAGTTCCTTCTGGTCTGCGCCCTGGCTTCCGCGGCTGAAGACGCGCTCACGGTCCTTGCCCTTGCCCTCGAGGCGCCGTGTCAGCTCGCGGTAGCGTCGGTACTCGAGCAGCTGCGTGATGAGTTCGTCACGCGGATCCAGCTCGTCTTGGAGGTCCAGCGTCTCCTTGGGCAACAGCTCCTTGCTCTTGACCTCCATCAAGGTCGAGGCCATGACGAGGAACTCGCCGATGTTGTTGAGATCCAGGCTCTCGAGGGCCTTCAGGTAGACGAGGTAGTCCTTCAGGATCTGGGAGATCTGGATCTCATGGACATCCACCTCCTGTCGCTTGACCAGGTGGAGGAGGAGATCGAGGGGCCCCGAAAAGGCTGGCAGGTCCACGCGGTATTCCATGGCAGCATCCTAACCCGAACGATTCATGACCTCGATGCGTCTGACGGGGATCTTTCGGTCCAGGACCGCAAACCTGGCGGTTGGCTCGGCATTGCTTCGATTCGACGACCCTCCAGGGTCGCCTTCATCTCGCGCAGCCGTCCTGAACTCGAAATCTCCTCGTCAGACCACAGATGTTCCACTGGCTTCGCCATTGGCACATCTGCTCGCAACGATCTCATGAATCATCCGGGCCAGCCCGAACGATTCATGACCTCGATGCGTCTGACGGGGATCTTTCGGTCCAGGACCGCAAACCTGGCGGTTGGCTCGGCATTGCTTCGATTCGACGACCCTCCAGGGTCGGCTCATATCTCGCGCAGCGGCTCTGGGCTGGATCTACCGGGAGGGGTAGTAGGACTGGTACCACCTGACGAACTCCCGGACTACGGTCTGGAGGCTCGTGCTGGGACGATAGTCGACAGCGGACTGGAGGAGGCCTACATCGGCGCACGTGGTCTCGATATCCCCTGGCTGGATCGGCAGCATCTCCATCTTGGCCTCCTTGCCCAGCGCCTGCTCCAAGACATGGATCATGTCCAGGAGCTGGATGGGATTGCCGTTGCCGATGTTGTAGATGGCATAGGGCGCACTGCTGCTGGCTGGATCGGGGTGGGTTGCATCCCAGGCTGTGTTGGGCGTGGCGGGCTTCGCCGCGACGCGCAGGATGCCGTCGACGATGTCGTCCACGAAGGTGAAATCGCGTTTCATGTTGCCGTGGTTGAAGACCTGGATGGTCTCCCCGGCGAGGATTTTCTTGGTGAACAGGAAGAGAGCCATGTCGGGCCTGCCCCAGGGCCCATAGACCGTGAAGAAGCGAAGGCCTGTGGTCGGGATGCCATAGAGGTGGCTGTAGGAGTGCGCCATGAGCTCGTTGGCCTTCTTGCTCGCGGCATAGAGGCTCACGGGATGGTCCACGGCGTCACTTTCCCTGAAGGGATAGGACCGGTTCATGCCGTAGACCGAGCTCGAAGAGGCATAGACAAGATGTCCCGTCTCGGCCTGCCTGCAGGCTTCCAGCACGTGGACGAAGGCCTGGAGGTTGGAGTGGGAGTAGGCGTGGGGATGCTGGAGCGAGAAGCGCACTCCTGCCTGGGCGGCCAGGTGGATCAGCAGGTCTGGGCGGATCTCCCGGATCAGGCCCATGAGCCGCTCACCCTCCACGAGGTCGAATCGCTCGAACCGAAACCCCTCGAATCCCTGGAGAATCTCCAAGCGAGATTCCTTCAGGGCAGGGTCGTAGTAGTCGTTGACGACGTCGATGCCCAGAACGGGCTTGCCTTCGGCCAGGAGACGTCGGGCGGTCATGAAGCCGATGAAGCCGGCTGCGCCAGTGATGACTGTGGGCTTGGTCATTTGAGGGAGGCTGATTGGATCCGGTGGCGGGGTCAAACACTTTCCCCGATTCTCCCCGAGAGCGACCGCCGAGACGTGACTCGGTCCTCGCTGCAGCCCTGCTCTGGTGAGATATGGGGGCTAGAACCCCTCACAAGAGCAGGACAAAAAAGAAGCGACCTTTCCCGTGAAGGCCGCTTATTGCATCACTCGTCTTCCCGCGAGTGATGCTGCTCCATTGGGGTATTCACTATCTCTCCCGGTTGCGCCTATTGCCCCCCCGTGGAGCCGTGGGGTCAGCGCAACCATGGCCATTCATACGTCACAGGAAGACCGTGGGGGGGGAGGCAAGCCTGGTACTTGTCACAGGCTCGTCCCGCTTTCATCACGAGGTCGTCTCTGCGGGGCTTCTCGCGGGGGGGCTTCCTGCAGAGATGGAGGTCGCACAGGGATCGCTCCCCCCAGTCCTCTGGGGGGGCAGGGCAGGAGGAATGCTCGTGCCGGCTCCAACCAGGAGTTGCAAGGTGGCTATAAGGTCTTTGATTGCAACGGTTTGCACCAACATCCATGTCGTTGGTCAGGATCCAGGCAAGGGGAAGGCCCTCCGGCCGGTGTCAGTTCCTCGGATAGACGTGGATCGTTCGCGCGATGTTGCGGCCCTTCTGGAAGGTGACGCAGGTGACGGCGATGAACTTCTCCTCGGTGTTCTGCACGAAGGTGAGGTCGATGACGCCCACACCCCAGGACACGATTCCGTTGCCTTCCTTGCGCATCACCTCACCTTCTGGGGTGCGCTCGATGCTATAGGTCTGAGACCAGAGCCCCGAGACTTCGGCACCCGCGCGTCGTGCACCGATGAGCTTGGTGTAGATGATCGATTTTCCGCCGGTAGGAATCGTGAATCGACCGTCGTTGCCACTTTGTTCCAGCTCCGTCCGGATGTTCTCGAGAACGTCGGATTGCTTGGCGCGGTTCTTGACCTCACGGTTGTTCTGGATCGTGACCGTGCTGACCGAAGTGGCGCTGCCATAGAACATGCTCAGGATCATTGCCGTCAGGACGGTGACGATCACCATCTCTACGACCGTCGTTCCACTCTGGGATCCGCTTTCACCCTTCGTGCGTGATCGACCCGTTGACCCAGCCATCAGTCCTTCCTCGTATTCGTGTACTCGGCGGCTCGCGCAGTGCGGAACATGAGGCGGCCCTGTGCATAGATCTCGATCTGAAGAAGATCGGGACGTCCTTCACGGAAACTCGTCGTCAGGCCGTCTCCGTCGAGATCCGACGTGACGGAGATGCGCCACGCCGTGGTCACACCATCCAGGTTGGTCGTGAAGCTGTGGCCTGGAGTAGCTGGGGCTGTCTGCAGGTTCTTGAGATTCACGGTCCCGAGGTCCTGATCGTCATCAAACAATTCGGAGAGTTGAGCTCCGGTGGCTGCAGGATCACCTTGCTTGCCAAAGGGGATGGCCGTCAATCGCTGGATCAGGTCATAGGCCATCGCATTCCTCTGATCCTGTTCCGCGGTCGCGACCCGGTTCTTGATGGCTGAGAAGAGTGTGGATTGCAGCAAGATCAATGTGACGACGACAAGGGAGAGGGACAGCATGAGCTCGACGAGCGAGAATCCAGCCAGCTCGTCATTTCGTTGTGGGATGTCTGCGTGGTCATGGGGGTGACGAGCCTTCATCGATCTCTCCTCACGAAGATCTCCGTGTTCTTCCAGCGTTTCTTGGCTTCACGCTCGAACTTCTGGCGTTGGCCTTCATCCCAACTGATCACGATAGGAGGTGCTTCGGGCTTCTTGCTCTCGGAATCCTGAGGCGCAGCGCCCCAGCTCGTCTGCGTGAGGACGAAGTGATCCGGCTCGACAGAGAGAGCGGGGTCCGCGACAGAGGTAGCCGCCTCGGGGGCCGAGGCGGCAGGTGATGGATCGCCAGACGTCTTGTCATCGTTGTCCGTGCAACCGATGAGGCTGACGATCAGGACAAGTGCGAGCATCGTGGACTTGTCCCCTCTGTGCATCTCGTTCTCCCTTACTGAACGCCCATGCGGAGACCGGCTGTACTCATGATCCACGTGGGCACAGCGGATTCGAACATGAACGGTGGCGGAGCGTTGGTTCCACTCGACAGGATGAGGTTCTGATCCATGATCGACTCACCGAACTCGAATCCTGCAGCAATAAATCCCTTCTCGTTGATGTAGGTCGCAATCGGACGCTTCCTACTCACGATGCCACCGAGCCTTCGGAGAGACGTAAGGACTTCATAGTTCTTGTGCTCGGTCCACACATTGGATCCATCCGTGGAGACACCGATCCCTTCGAACTTGACCGATCCGTCGGCGCTGATGAGAGATGCGTTGATCTCGAGTTCGAGCGGTGCGTCCTTGGAGTAGAGGATGTCTCCCTTGGCCATGATGGCCAGAAGCGAGTCCCCCTTGTAGTCGGGGTTGTCCTCATAGGGCTCGTTGTAGTCCTTGCCGTTGGCCATGCGAGTCTCACCGGTGTCGTCCACATACTGCAGGTCTCCAGTCAGTTTCACCTTTCCCGCAGTGATCAAGGAGACGCGGCCATTGATCTTGCCTCTGATCTTGCGGATGTCGCCCTTGAGGTAGATGACGCCTCGGCTGTCCACGGTCTCCGTGCGCTCCAGTTTCTCGGCGGTCTTCACTTTCACGAAGTAGTTCTCGATGATGTCCTTGTACCGCTTGACCTGTCGCTCTTTCGTGACCTGGTTGTATCCGATCACGGTCTTCTTGGTGTGGCTGACTTGGACCGTGCCGTCCTGGATCCAGCGTTGCTTGTTCTTGGTGACATCGATGTAGCTATCGATGTACTTCTCGGTGTAGGTCTCCGTGAGATCGACCGTCCCGACCTTGACCCGATCGGTCCGGGTGCGTGTCTCTTGATTGAAACCGCTGATGTACTGCTCCTCGACGTCCTTGGTGAGTTGGACCTTCTTCCAGTAGCCGTTCAAGCCACCCGTGGATCCGACCGTGCCTCCGCTGGAGGATGGACCATCCGTCGTGCTATAGGAAACCCACTCGTTGACCCACTCGGTGACCTGGACGGTTCGCATGGAATAGACGGGAACGTCGACCGTGTAGCTGACGATCTGATCCTCGTAGACGGACTTCTGGACGATCAGTGTCTTGTCCCGCCAAGCATAGACGGGTTCTTGCTCGACGACGGTGTAGTTCTCCTGGATGTACGTGGGCTCGGTCGTGTAGTAGGTCGACGTTTCGTAGATCGGTTGATTCACCACGTAGCTCTCGGTTTCGTAGTGGCTGAAAACCGTCTTGGTGCGTGTGGCAGGGACCAGCTTCTCCGAGGCCGGACGATAGAGCTTGATCTCCGCCGTCTTTCCTTCGAACTTGATCTCGGCGATGAGATCGTCTGTGACTGCTAGGTTGTCGGCTTCGGACCAGAGCGTCGAGAAATCGACGTCCTTGAGAGGGTCGATGACTGCGGCATTGGGATTGGCTGCACCCGTGAAGGATGTATTGCCGAGGTTGGCGCCTGCGACGAAGTTGAATCCTTCGGCGGCGGTGACCTGATCGCGGTAGCTGCCGCCCGGGAAGTAGAAGTCGATCCACTTGTTCGTGTGGATTGCTCCACGGGGCGAACCGCTGACACCCACGGGGTGATCGATGACCATGAGGTTGTTCGAGGAGGCCGGTGAGACCTGGCGAACGATGGCCTCTGCCGATTTGGTGATTCCGTGAGCCGTGGCCTGTGCCCTGAGCACGAAGTACTTGGTCGTGCCAACGCGTTCCACACGTACATTGGTGTTGGGAATGACCTGGTTGGTGGCTGCGAGAGCCTGAAGCAGTACCTTGTTCTGCAAGCCGGTATCGTATCTCGAGGCATTGACCAGGTTCTTGGCCACCTCGAGTTCGCCTTGGGCTTGGAGTCGCACCTGCCGCGCGTAGTGACGGGTGGTGAGCTTCCGGTTCTCTGAAACCGTCATGGTGAGACTGGCCGTAGCCAGACCGCCGAATGCAATCATCAAGATCAGCGTGACGAGCATGACGGAGCCCGTCTCTTCGGATCGGTGTTCGGGTGTTTTCATGAATTGCGGTCCCTGCATGTAGCTAGCTATCGGGCTATTGGGATCAAGAGTCTGATCCAATTTTGCGAATTCAGGGGTATCTGGGCCTCCCCTGATGGAAAGAGATTCTGTCGGGGATGCATATCGGCGTACTGCGAGAGCCGTCGGATGGAAAGTCGGGGCGGCCGACGGGAAGCCTCGCTCGTATCGGTCTTTCAGCCCGGCACTTTTTTCGACAATAGGCTCAAGTCACAGCCCAAGAATGTCGAAGGTGCATGCCCCCGCGAGTGTTCCCTTTTCAGGTCTCGAAACCGAGCTGGCGCGCGCGTTCCTCGCGTTGGCGCCGACGATCATCCTTGTTACGTTCGCTCTGGACCCTGCCGAGAAGAACCTCTTCGCGGCAGGTCTTGACGTAACGGGCATAGAGAGGCGCGACCTCGGCCAGGGCATCGCCCATGAGGATGGCCACCTGGCGGTAGGAAAAGTGACCTTCGGGTGCCGAGCGCAGCTCGACGAAGTAGGCCATCTGGCGCAGGTCGAAGCGGAGACGCACGCGTTGCAGGTAGGCGAACGGGATCAGGTACCCTGCGGCCAAGGGGAACCGCTCGGCGATCTTGCGCGCCTTGCTGCCCACCGACTCCATCGTGTGGCGATAGCGCTCGCCGAGTCCGGCTTCGTCGAACAGGGGGGGCACCGCGTAGCCCAGGTGCGTGGTGAGCGTCTGCTGCTGCTGGAAGCCCTTGCGATGACGGCCGATGTCCCTGTAGGCGCCGAAGTCGAGGCAGACCTCGAAATCCAGGATGCCGCCGGCTTCCATCCCTTCGGGGACGGCGTCGCGGGTCCCCCGACTTCCGAGTACACGCTCGAAGAGTGTTTCCATCTCGGCCGGGTTCAACCCCTGGATCTTCTCCAGGATCTCGTGATACGGTCGGGCGGATTCCTCATAGAGATACGAGGCCAGGATGCAGGCATCGAGCTGCTCGGGCGCTCGCAGGAGGCAGACCTCCATTTGGCCCTCTGCAATGGGCTTCGTCTCCCCCGCTCCGCGCGAAGATCCAAGGTCGTCGAAGAGTTCGGAGGCGAGTCCTCGCTCTGCCTCCCGATTGCGGACCAGGAATTCGTTCTCGCCCGCATAGGTCAGGAGCGTTGGGATCTCGCTCTCTGCGGCCTCCTTGATGCGTTGACCGACGATCCGGAACTCATCGAGAGGATGGGAGCAGAGCTGTGTCACTAGATCGCTGATCGTGCGTGCGTCCGCGACGATCCCGAACTTGGTTTGCAAGGCCGGGGTCAGCAGATACCGCGCCGAGTCGAAGGCCTCTGCCTTGGCTGCCCGGCCCCAGGCCTTCTCGTCTTCCCCCTCTGGGCAAGGTCGTGTCTCGAGCAGGTGTTTGCGGATCAGCTCGATGGCTTCCACGTAGAAGGTAAAGCTCTCATCGATGGCTTCCTCATAGGCCTGGGCCCATTCGCCTCCGGCAGCCATGACCTGAGGGTCGCGCCACTGTCCCTCCGAGCTGAAGGAGATATAGCGTGTCGAACTTTCCTCGAAGCTCGCTCGTCGTTCGCGCTGGAGGAACCTCGTGACGAGCTGAGACACGTTCTCGATGGCGAGATGCAGGACGGCTCCCTCGCGCAGGGAGTTGTGACCATGATCGATGGCGTAGGTGCGTAGAAAACTACCGGCCTTGTCGGTCAGGATCTGTGAGAGCACCTCCTCATCCGATTTCCCCTGACCCAGGGGGAGATCGGCCAGGGTCTTGCCCTGCTTCTCCAACCCTTGGGAGAGTCTGCGCAGGAAGGTTTCCCGCATCGAGAGCCGGCTCCGCGAGTAGAGGCCATTGAGCGTCGCCCGGATCTCCTGGGGAAGATGCCGGATCGCGTAGACGTCGGCGTGTTCTCGGGGCTACACGGAGGAGAAGAACCGGGCGAGGACCTCGCGCTCGACCCGCATCGTATCGGCATCCTTGGCAGTCATGCGGAGAGTCTAGCGCCGCTGGCTCTGGTCGCTGAGTCCGATCTGGGTCAAGATGGACCCGCCCCTGGTTTCCGAGCCAGGGGATTCGTCGAGGAGGCGCAAGGAAGCCAGGAGCGAAGAGAGCCGTCCAACATGCCAAGTTGTATCTGGGCGGCCCCAAACGTTCCGAGAGCCTCCGGGAGTTCTCCTTGGGACGAGCCTGCTGAGCCCCGTATTCCGAAGACAAGGAACTGGGATGAGAATTGCCTTCTGCTTCTTCCTGCCCGTCTGCCTCCTCGCCGCCTGCACTGGATGGCCACCGCGGTCCAAGGCCTCGCACGTTCGATCCGACCTGGGTCCTGCCTCCTACTCTCCAGCCACCGAGACCGCTTTGAGCGGCAAACGCTACGTGATCGTCAGCGAGCGCCGCAGAGACGTCGACGCGCTCCGCGAATGGATGGGATGTCCCTCCGATGAGGTAAGAGAGGTGGTCAAGGGCTGGTACCGGGATCGGCACGAATCTGATCCGGACGTCGAGAAGGTCTTGGAGCTGGCCGAGATCCTGGAGGCCCCGAGGCGGCGTGCCATGTCTCGCCTCGAGAATGCGGGGGAGGACTACAAAATCCCGTGGCTCGGCATCCCTACCGGTGAAGACGGGCGCTGACCGTCTGGTTTTCGGTCGGCAGGTCGGAGAGCTTTGGGTCTATTGTCCCACCAGCAGGTGGATGCCCCGGGACAGGGAAACGCCGCCCACGGAGATGGCGGTTCCGCCACTGTCGAGATTGAACCATTGGCAGAAGAGTTCGGCACCCAACATCGAGGGATGATTGGGTATCGGGATGAACATGTGCACCGTCCCCTTGTTGGAGGTCACGATCGGGTGGAAGAAGACGATCTTGTTGAGATCCACCAAGAGGTCGCACTTCTCTCCGAGCATGCCGAAGTCCCTGCCGTTTCCTACCAGCGCCACTGCGATGGCGTTGGCCGGAATGTTGCTCTCGCCGATGGCGAACTTCTGGTTGCCGACCTTGGGGCTACCGAAGACCAGGGTCTTTGGGGCTCCGGTCTTGCCGCGACATGCGTCGCCGTAGAGGATGACGTTAGCTCGGGGATTCTTGGTGCCACCGAAGTACCAAGGCCTCGCGATGGGGTGGCTACGAAAATGCTGGAGGAGCAGATCTGCGACCTTCCACCTACCTGCATCGTTCGGGTGTGTCCCGTCGGCTGCAAACTCGTCACACCACCAGCGCAGGCCATCTTGGCGCTTCCTGAGACCGTCCGCCCAGAGGTAGGGGCCCCAGCAAAGCCACGGTGCCTTGACCTTGCCGACCTTGGAATCTGGATTGAGGCTCTTGTCGCCAAGGATCTGGCGTTCGATGAGCCACTTGACGGCAAAGCCCGATTCGTAGGCGAAGGGTTCGGC
>JAJRTL010000088.1 GCA_024278315.1 Planctomycetota bacterium
GGATCCAGAGAAAGCGCAGAGGCGGGTCCGCGTCGAGGATCTCCTGCCCCATGCGACCCACACAGAGAGAACGTGCCTGTTCCGAAGGCTGACCGAAGACCGCCTTGTCGACCGCGCCTCGCCGCTGGTAGTAGTAGCAGGCGCCCCCTCCGGCCACACCGAGGTTGCCACTGATGGCAGCCAAGGCGTCGACACAGCGCACGGCGAGCCCCCCCCGGCGACGGCGCTGCATCCCCCAACCCAGGTGCATGGCCACCGGACCATCGAGGAGCTCTTCCGCCATGCGCGAGAGCTGGCTCTCGGACACATCCGCTCCCCGAGCCCATGAGGCAAGACTACGGCTACGGCAGAGCGCGGCGAAGCTCTCGAGCCCCTGCACCGGTACGGGTAGATCCGCCTCGAAGCCCTTCGGCCTGAGATCCAGCAGGACCTGACCAATCCCCAGCGCCAACTCACAGTCCCCACCAGGCCGGAGCGCCGTCCCGTCGTGAGCCGGCAGCCCGGCCACCGGCGGCATCGGATCCAGGTAGCGCAGGTGCAAGCCCTCGTCCACCAGCCGTCGCAGCAGGGGCAGCATGTGGATCCAGGAAGCACCCAAGTTCTTTCCCCAAAGCCAGATACGACGACTATTCTGGATGTCGAAGAAATCGTGGCTGTCCGAGCAGCCGAAGTCCAGAACCTGGGCGTCATAGCCAGCACCGGCGCAGACATCCCCCCGGAACTCCGTCACTGGGCCGAGAGACCTGAAAAAACGGGTCGTGAGCGGCTTCAGCAGGCCGAGCGAACCCCCGCCTCGGATCTCCGCGATGGCCTGCGCCCCATGGTCCTCCAGGGTCTGCTGGAGGCGATCAGCCAGGACCTGGAAGGCTTCATCCCAGGATATCTCCCTGAACTCGCCGGCATTCCGAAGTCTGGGCTGAAGAATTCTATCCGACGAATGCAGCTTCGACGGGTATCGATTGGTCCGATAACAGAGATATCCCTGGGTGATGGGATGGTCAGGATCTCCCTTGAGGGACAGGATCATCCCGTCCTCGACATCCACAAGCATCCCACAGGCATCCGGACAGTCACGCGCACAAGTGGTTCTCAGGATCTCCCGGCTCATGATTCGGCACTCGTTTCCCTGTCCATCCTGCTGTCCAGCCCCCTCTGCAGCCCCCTGTCCACAACCGGAGACCAGGATTGGAGCCGCTCCTCCATGACCGCCACCGCTTCGGGGCTCTCGTCGATCAGGAGAAAGCGACGCCCGTTCCTGGCCGCCGCTTCTCCAAAGCTGCCACTCCCTGCGAAGAAGTCCAGACAGAGATCACCGGGACTGGAATGGACCTTGACGATCCGCTCCAGGATCCCGAGGGGCTTCTGGGTGGCGTATCCCGTCTTCTCACGCCCGGTCGGGCTTACGATGGTATGCCACCAGACATCCGTCGGTGTCTTGCCACGAGCGGCCTTCTCCTTGCCGACAAGGCCAGGGGCCATGTAGGGGATACGGTCCATCTCCTCGAAGTGGAAGACGTAGTCCTTGGGATCCCGGACATACCAGAGGATGCCATCGTGCTTGGCCGACCAGCGCTTCTTGGATCGCCCCCCATAGTCGTAGGCCCAGATGATCTCGTTCTGGAAGCCGTCGCGACCAAAAATACGATCGAGCAGGACCTTGATGTAGTGGATCTCACGAGGGTCCAGATGGACGAAGAGGCTGCCACGCGGTGACAGGAGGCGCCAGGCCTCGCGCAGGCGGGGCTCCAGGAAGGCCGGAAAGTCCTCGAAGCGGTCCTCGAAGCTCGAACTGCCGACCTTCTCGGTGCGGTAGGAGTGCCCTTGGAAACCGATTCTGTCCCCACCGGATTCCACGCGCCTCGTCTTGAGGCGGCTGCGCTGCTGCTTCTTCCCTGTATTGAAGGGTGGATCGATATAGATCAGGTCCGCCGAGCCCGTAGGCAGTTCCTGAAGAGCAGGCAGGTTGTCCGAGAGGAGGATCCGGTTCATGGGAGGACAGCTTGAACAGCCAGCCGAGCCTCGTCCAGCATCGAAAATGCATCAGGGGCAGCCCCGAGCAGGCTGGGGACCCGAAGGCAGGACCCTCCCTGACATTACCCGAATGCGAATTTCAAGTTTCCTTGACTATCTGCCCTGAGGGGATCGCACCGGGCACCAGCCTTCATAGGCTTTTGGTCGCAGAAGCGGTAAGGTCCCGCTCTGTGAACACATGTATCCGATTGCTTTCGATACCAATTCTGGGAGGACTAGAAGAATGAACCGATACGGACTGGCTGGATTGGCCCTTGGCCTGCTCGCTCCAACCGCACTCGCCAACGGCGGCGAGACAGACAAGGATGTGGATCTCTCCGCCGCACAGGAGGAGATGGTCAACATCAAAGTCACGCCTGGCGCGGGGATCACGTTTGACGGAGGAGACTCCTTCTCGCTGAACCTGAGCGGTGGACTCATCTTCCGCTACGACTACATCGCCAACGACAACACCCTCGGCGCAACGACTCCGATCAACAACTTCGATGTGCGCAGCGCACGCATCATGATGACCGGCCACATCTTCGACCAGAAGACGCGCTACAACTTCTCGATCGAGGCCGCGAACGACGTGTATTTCCCGGCCAACAACCTGGTCCCGGTCAAGGACGCCTACGTCGAGCGCGACGTCAACCAGCTGGAGTCCATGAAGATCATGGTCGCCCTGGGCCAGATGAGGACAGGGCATGGTCGTGAGACCAACGGCACCGAGTTCGGCAAGGCCATGGGTGAGTTCACGCTGGCTGGCCGTAGCTTCTCGGGACAACGCTCCCGCGGAATCAGCGCATCCATCGTCGACAACGACGACAAGTGGCGTGTCAACGTGGGCCTCTGGAACCGTGATCAAGCGGGCGGCTCCGGCTTCGCCGGCGAAGACCTCCCCAACGGCGACAACGAGCTCAGCTACTCCCTCAACTTCCGCTTCGATCCTGCAGGCTCCATGGGTGACAGCAGCTTCACGACCCTGGATCTGGCTCGCTCCGAGGCCTTCCTCTGGGGTGTCGGCGGCGGCCTCTGGTTCGGCAACGAGACTGCAGGTGGCGTCGACATGGAGCAGTTGCAGTACAACATCAACTTCGCCTTCAAGACCAAGGGGATTGGCGGCCTCTTCGAGTTCTATGGCAGCAGCCAAGAGTCGCAGGCTCCCGGTTCCCAGAGCGTGGACGACACCGGCTGGTCGGCCATCGTCAACTACAGCCTGGACAACGGTTGGACCTTCGGTGGTCAGATCTCCTCGGTCGACAACGATGTATCCACAGCCGCGAACAGAGGTATCCGCGCCAACACCGTAGGCGTCAATGCCTACGCCGGTGAGGGCACCGCGATGGAATACGGCGTGTTCGTCGCCCACGAGTACAACAACATGGCGACCCACCGGGTCATCATGGAGCTCATGGGCCAGAACATCGACCCGCAGGGTGGACAGAGCGATACCAATATCCTCCTCCGCGCCACCTACGTCCTGGTCTTCTAGGCGAGACAGCCACTCACGGCTAGGATCGAGAGCCCCCGCAAGGGGCTCTCTCCAATTCTGCCTCCCGCCTTTTTCTGCCTTCTTCCAAGAAGTGACGACTCATGACCGACAGGATCACCGTCTGGTTCCACTCCACATGCTCCAAGTGCCGCACCCTGAAGGGCTTGCTGGAGGAGCACCAAAGGGACTTCGAACCGAGGTACTACCTGGACGCACCGCCCGCTCCGGAGGAGATCGAAACCCTCCTGGACCAGCTCGGCATGAGCGATCCCATCGAGATCATGCGGCGGAAGGAGAGGGCCTTCACCGAGCTGGGAATCGAGGGGCTGGACCGGGCCGGACGCCTGCAGGCCCTGCAGGAGCATCCCGAACTCTTGGAGCGTCCGATCGTGGTCTGGGGCGACCAGGCCCTGGTGGCGAGGCCACCTGAGAAGGCTCTCGAACTTTTTGAGGGCCCATGACCTTGTGATGACACTGAGGTGGCTTCGGTAGACGACAATTGGGTGCGGAAACAGCGTCGTCAGGGCAACAGAACCATGAACCGACTTCACCTCTTCGGAACCAATCACAAGATCGTATCCCCCAAGGAGTTGGGGCTCCTGCCCCCAGCAGCCGAACTGGAGAAGGAACTGGCGAACCTGAAGGCCGAAGGCCTCATCGCGGGCTCGGTCCTGCTCTCGACCTGCAACCGCTTCGAGCTCTATCTCGAAGCCCCGGCCGATCAGGACACGCTCCTCCCCTATCTGCCTCCTGAAATCCGCCAAGGCCTCGAAGAAATCGAGAGTTTCCACCTCCAGGGCATGGAGGCCGCCCGCCATCTGATCCGCGTCGCCGGCTCCCTCGAATCCATGGTCCTCGGCGAGAACCAGATCCTGGCCCAGGTCAAGCAGGCCTGGCAGCGTGCCCAGAACACCCGGCTCACGACGACGATGCTGGATGAGGCCTTCCGCCAGGCCCTGCAGGGCGCCAAGGAGATCCGCAACTGCACCGGACTCGGCACCCTGCCGGTATCCGTGGCCTCCATCGGCGTCCGCGAGCTCACCGAGCATCTGAGGAATCGTGGCTTGGAGAAGGGCGCCCGCATCGCCCTGATCGGCGCTGGCGAGATGATCCGCAAGTCGGCGCCAGCCCTGGTGGAGGCGCTCAAGCCCGAGCTCGTCTTCATCAACCGCGACCCCAACAAGGCCACGGCCTTGGCCGATCAGTACGGCGGCAGCACCATGCCCCTGCGCCGCTTCCTGGCCCAGGGCGCCGATCTGGACGCCATCGTCATCGCCGTGCGCTGCGAGTTCGCCCTCCTCGACCAGGAGATCGTCGATCAGATCCGCTCGCGGACCGACGCCCCCCTCTCCATCGTGGACCTCTCGGTGCCCGGGATGGTCTCGGCCAGCCCCGTAGCAGGCCTTGAGATCCTCGATATGGATCACCTGAAGGCACAGAGCGAAGCCAACGAGGGCGAACGGCGCGTAGCCGCCCGGATGGCCGAGCCCATCGCCAGGCGCCACAGCGAGCTTCTGTCCAAGCGCGTCCAGGAGAAGCGCCTGGACCTGGGTTCGGTCCGGACGAACCACCTGAATCTGGCCGAACAGCAGATCGAAGCCATGATCCGCAAAGACTTCGCTCACCTGGAGGTCGCCGATCAGGATAAGATCCGTCGTCTGGTTCGTTCCCTGGCCAAGTCCCACGCGCACATCCACCTGAAGGATCTGCGCAATCAGCTGGTCGGGGTGGCCAGGTAAGCGTTTCCCGGCAGACAGCCTCCGCACGACAGCAGGCCCCTCACTCCAGCAGCCCTTATCAGCCCCTCACATGTCCATCCGCATCGGAACCCGGGGGAGCGATCTCGCCCTCTGGCAAGCTCATCGCACGCGTGACCTCCTCGAGAGCCTCGGGCAGGAAAGCGAACTCATCATCATCAAGACCAGCGGCGACCTCATCCAGGACGTTCCGCTGACGGCCGACCTGGGTCGCTCCTTCTTCACCAAGGAGATCGAAGAGGCCCTGCTCGAGAAGCGCGTGGACCTCGCCGTCCACAGCCTCAAGGACCTGGCGGTCGAACAGCCCGAGGGGCTCACGCTGGCCTGCGTCCCCGAACGCGCCAACCCCAAGGAGCGCCTCCTGGTGCAGAGCGGCCGCTACGACACCGCGGGTGCTGCGGGCATCCACCTCGCGGCCGGCAGCAAGCTCGGCACCTCGAGTCCCAGGCGGCGCAAGCGGCTGCGTGAGCTTCGGCCCGA
>JAJRTL010000089.1 GCA_024278315.1 Planctomycetota bacterium
CGAGTTCAGGACGGCTGCGCGAGATATGAGGCGACCCAAGAGGGTCGTCGAATCGAAGCAATGCCGAGCGAACCGATAGGTTCGCGGTCCTGGACCGAAAGACGCCGTCAGACGCATCGAGGTCATGAATCGTTCGGGCTAACGCCTGGTTCGGACCTCCGCGGACCGCAGTGCGATCGTCAGCGCCAGACCAAACGAGACGCCGTATTCCAGCGCCATCCCGTACCCCTTCAGGAAGACGCTCGCTTGACCCAAGTCACTCTGCCGCAGGAAGTACAGGATCAGCGAAGTCGAGAAGCCAACCCCCATCGCGAGGAGCGTGCCCTTCTCGCTGATGGGCCCCCTGAGCGCGCGAACGATCAAGAGGGGGCCGAAGGCGGCTCCCAGGGCGCTCCACGCCGAGAGGACCTTATGGAAGATCGTCGCTGGCCAGGTCAGAGCGAAGACGACTGCCAGGAGGCTGATGGCGACGATGACGAGGCGTGTCTTCAGGATGGTTGAAACCCTGCCCGACCCCTTGCCCATGTCATGGCTGATCGAGGAGGCTGCGACGAGAAGCTGGCTGTCGGCCGTGGACATGACTGCTGAGAGGAGAGCGGCAACCACGATGCCACTCAGCACCGGACTCAAGAGGCTCTGTGCCGAGTGGAAGAGCAGCATCTCGGCGTTGGTGATGTCGGGATAGAGAACGCGACCGGCCCAGCCCATGAGCAGCATGCCCCCGTAGAGGAGGATCGCCCAGACCATGCTGATGCGCCGTCCGACCTGCACGGTACGTTCGTCCCCCATGGCCATGAAGCGATTCACGACGTGGGGCTGGCCCGGATAACCCAGACCGATGCCGAGGTATCCCAGGATCAAGCCGATGCCGATGGGCAGGCCCTTGTCCGCCGTCAGGCTGAGATAGCTGACCCCGTCCGGGAGGGCTTCGAGCCCCTGCAGCAACGCAGCCGGCCCACCGATCTCGACCAGCGCCACACTCGGCAGGAGGATCGCCACCATTGCCATCAGGATCCCTTGCAGCGTGTCGGTGAGACTCACCGCCCAGAAGCCCCCGAGCAAGGTGTAGATGAGGATGATGCCTGCACCCAGCAGGATGCTGGTGACCGGACTCGTGCCGAAGTTGCTTTGGAAGGCCAGGCCAGCGGCCTGGTACTGCGCCGAAACGTAGACCATGAATGCGACGAGGATGAAGGCTGTCGCCAACCAGCAAACGCTGCGCCGACGCTGTCCCTGCGCGTCCATGGCCAAGAGCTCGGTCGCCGTGAGGCTGCCTTGCTCGCGACTCAGTCGGCGCAAGGGCCCCGCCAGAACGAACCAGTTGAAAGCAAAGCCTCCCACCGTGGCTGGGAAGATCCAGAGAGCACCCAAGCCCGTCTTGTAGGCCGCATAGGCCACACCGATGAGACTCCAAGCCGAGGAGGAGCTGGCCGCAGCCGAGAGCGAAGCCACCCAAGGCCCAAGAGCACGGCCGCCCAGGAGGAAATCCCCTTCGTCCTTCGTCCATCGACTGGCCAGGAATCCGATCGCGATCAGGACCAGCTTGTAGACGATCAACGTGATCAGGACCGTCTCGGCGTAGGTCATGCGGGCTGGCTCCTCTTCTTGCGTGAACGCAACCAGAGTCCCAGAGCCAGGGCCAACAAGCAATAGACCATGGAGAGGAGATAGGCTCCGAGTGCGTAGTCAGCAACCAGGGGGCCCGTGAAGAGGAAGGCCGAACCCAGGAACACCCCGCTGGCGATGGCCGAATAGAGTCCCTGTCCAGTCGCGAACTGATCCTTGGGCAGATAGCGATGCAGGTAGCGCAACATGCCGAGATGCGTGGCAGCGAAGCTCAGGGCATGCAGGCACTGGGCCGGAAACAGCAACCAGAGTTCCGTGGTCTGCGAGAGGACCCACCAGCGCAGGACTCCCCCCATCGCACCCAGGATCATCAACTGCGATGGCAGAAGACGCCCCGTCCAGGCGCGTTGATATCGAAAGAGGACGATCTCGGCCAGTACGCCCACGGCCCAGAGCAGGCCAACGACCGAGCTGCTGATGCCCAGGTCCTTCCAGAGGTTCGCGGAATGACCGTAGTAGATCGCATGACTGCCCGTGATGAGGCCAGCGATCAGCACGGCCAGCAGGAAGTCCCGCCTCTTGAGCAGCGTCCAGATCCGGGAGCCCATGACACTCCCTCGCGGCATCACGGCCTCGGGCAGATCAAGGCTGGCTCCACAGATGAGGATCCACCAGCCCATGCCCAGATACCAGACCCACTCGGCCTCCAGACGATGCAGGACCCAACCAGTCGCGATGTTGGAGATCAGGAAGGCCAGGGAACCGAAGACACGCACACGACCGAAGTCCACCCCGTTCTTCCAGTTGTGCACCAGGATCAGGTTCTCGATCAGGGGCAGCAAGGGCCCGGAGAAGGCTGCCGAGAGGATGCTGACCGTGAAGATCGGCCAGAATCCATGACCGAAGTAGAGCAGTCCGAAAGCCACGAGGCTCCCTGCGCTCAACCATCGCAAGAGGAGGACCCGGCGCCCCAGTCGATCCGCCCATTGGGCGAAGTAGGGAATGACAGGCACACGGACGATGGTCAGAGCCGCCAGGACCCAACCGATTTCCTTTTCATCCAGTCCACGCCCCCGCATCCAGACCGGATAGAACGGAACGAACAATCCGAGCAGCAGGAAGTAGGCAGCCAGGTAGACCCCAAGCCTCAGACTGATGGATGCACGCTCGTCTCTCACCCCCGGGGATCCTAACCCCTTCCCACGCGAGCGCGACCGGATTCAGCTCGTGCGCAGTCGATCCAAGGCTCTGCGCGAGAAGGACGCGAAGGTGTCTGCCAGATCCTTGAGACGCTCATCCCTCTCGCGAAGATCTTCCTGGAGTTCGCCAACGAAGTCGTAGAGCACTGACCGAAGCTCGGCGCGGCTCCGCTCGAGGCTCGCCCCATCCATGCGCTGCAGGGCCTCTTCGACGCGCGAGATCCGATCGACGAGACGCGCGCGTGCGTCGTAGTCCTCGCGTTCGACCAGTGTCACGACCTCTTCGACACGGGCAAAGTCCTTCTCCATGCGACCGATCGTCGTACCCAGAACGTGATCCAGGTTCTGGTCCAGCCATGCCTTCAGCTCGCGCGTGACCGAAGCCAGCTTCCGCTCTGACTCGGTCGCGTGCTCTGCCCTGCGTCGCCCTGGCTGGAGGAGCTTCTCCATGATGGATCAGCGCCCCGGTGCTGCAGCAGGATTGCCGAACTCCACCAACTTGCGGTTGAAGTAGTCCTGCAGGACACCCTGGAGCCTGACGATCTCCTGATCCACAGCCACTTCGAGATGGCTCTCGAGCTCCTGGATCTGCCTCTCGAGGAGCGCCATCTTCTCGAGCGTCTGCGGCTCCTCCAGCAGGCGAAGCGTCTGCGTCTTGGGGATCTCCAGCCGGACCTCCAGGCTCTCCTCCGTCGGCGACTCATGGAGCGTTCGCTGGTCCCTCGGCAATCGACTCTCTGCCAGGTTCTTCTGATGGGCCTCATGGGCGGCCATGAGCCGGTCCTTCCACAACCCGATCTCGCGCTCCAGATCGCCGAAGCTCACGATCTGCTTGGGCGACAGGCCTTCGGTATTCTCCTCGACCATGCGTGCCACTTCGCCAGGCTCGAGGTCCACACCCATCTTGACCTCGACGCGCACCTGCAAGCCTTCGACCTTGCCCTCGATCCGCTTGCCGATCTCCTGCCTCGCTCTGCGGATCATCTGCACGTAGTTCTTGCGGAGATCCGCCTCGGCCTGCACGGCCTGACGCTCCAGCTCCTGCACGACGAGCTTCTGCTCCTGATAACGCAGGCGCGCCGGCACATCCCTTGGCGCGCGATCCGCAGCACCCCTGAAGTCGCGCTCGAGTTCGCGTGCCTTGCGCATC
This sequence comes from Planctomycetota bacterium, assembly GCA_024278315.1. Lineage (GTDB taxonomy): Bacteria > Planctomycetota > UBA1135 > UBA1135 > JAJRTL01. The sequence continues at coordinate 3,916 of JAJRTL010000089.1, forward strand.
TCCTCTTCGACGAGGATGCGATACTTGTTCTCCAGAGCCTGCTCGAAGTCACGCCCCAGCAGGTCCCAGGCCTTCGTATCGAAGCGCGACGTCAGCTCCACCTCGACCTTGGCCAGACGATCCGAGAGATCCTGCGCGGCCAGTCCCACCATGCGGGCCTGGCTCCGACCAAGTCGTGCAGCGAGGATATTTCCCTCCCGCTCGGCGTGCCCCAGGAAGCGTTCGAAGAACTGGAGGCTCCGATACTGCTGCCGGCCCAGGATCTCGGCCCTGGCCACAGGATCCTCGTCGGGCTGCACCTGCGGCGGTGCGCCCCGGCTCTTGCAGGCGGCCAGCGCAAGAAGGATCACGAGGGCAGAGAGGCCTCTGCCGAGACGATTCCGTGGATGGTCCAAGCGATGCTTCATGATTGTGGCTCCTTGCCCCAGACCTCTTCATCGACGAGGAAGTCGGCGATGTCCATGGCCTGTTCCTTGAGTTCCCGGAAGCTCTCCGGTTGACGGACGCCCGGCGCGCCTTCGAAGGTGAAGGGCCCGGGAACGAAATCGACGGGCTGCTTGGAGGGCACCTGGCGCCGAGACTGCGGGATGCGCTCCCGAGATTGGGTCTCGGAACGTTCCAGAGGCTCCCGAGGCACGGGGACCACCTGATCCTCGAACACGTCCTCTGCTTCCTCGATCACCGGTGGTTCCGGCCGGTTCACGGCACGTCGGAGCTCCGGTGTTTCGGACGACGCGCGCATCATCTCGTAGAGCTGTCGTTGTCGCGCCTCGGCGCTCGCCTCTGAAGGACGCACCGCACGCTCGGCTTCGCCCAGCATGGCACCCCCGGAGAGATCCAGGATGCGCAGGATCTTGCGGCTGTTGTAGCCCACGAAGAAGGCCAGCAGGACCGTCCCATAGGCACGCAGATCGACCGGGATGTAGTCCACGAGGAGCAGCGTCAGACCGTAGACGAGGATCATCGACAGGACTGGCCCGTAGGCCAGCTTGGAGAAGGCGACCCATGCTTCGACGGGCTCGTAGAGATCCCTGCGCAGATATTCGACACTGTTGCGCAGCAGGTTGGCCAACACTCCGGCCAAGGCCCAGAACAGGATCTCCAGCAGGGCGAATGCCGGATCGATCCAGAATGGCAGCGTCGGGAAGAGGGATGCGAGGCGCACGACTTCTTCGTGCTGTTCACGCTTGAGGTCCGCAAGGCTCCTCGTCGCAAGCTTGAGATCGAAGACGAGCTTGCCCCCCACGAGATCCGTCCGCGTATGTTCAGATAATCTGGACAGCATACCGAGCCAGGCGGCGTGTGCGCCCTGATAATCACCTGCCTGGAGCTGGAGCCTCAGCGCACGCGCACCGGCAGGATCCGAACCGAGACTCCGCGTCTCGAAATCTCCCAGCAGGGCCGTGGCCTGCTGCTCGATCACTCGCATGCGCGCGAATCGCTGACGCCCTCTCTCGAGGATGGGCCGACTCCGGGTCTCGCCCAGGAACCAACGTAGATCCGACTCCTGCCTGACGATGAGTCGCCCCTTGGCGTCCACCGTGACGATGTCTTCGATCGAGGGGCGCACCTCCGAGCTCGGCCAGACCCGATGGCTGCCGAACCAGAGCGCTGCCAACAGCCCCAGGCCCGCGACGAGGCTCAGGAAGAAGCGCTTCCCTCTGTCTTTGTGGATTCTCCGGCTCACCGGTCACGTTCCTCACGGCATGAATGAGATGGGAGGATGCAGGTCCGGTACCGCGAGGAAGGACAACAGGCCGGGGGAACCGACGGGGGAAACTACGCTTCCTATGATGGACTTGATCCAGACCCCAGGGGGGTCCGGTCGAGCTTTCGACCAAGGATGCCCCGGGTCTTGAGGGCCCTTGTGCAATTGGCCCCGTTCAGTCGTCTTCATCCCGAGGCGCATGGGGATTTTCACCCCAGAACCCCGAGTCACTCATCTTGCCAACGACGTAGGGAATCATCTTGGTCAGGAAGACCGGGCCGTAGCAGAGCCAGATCATGGCCCTCGCGCTGGGATCCACAGGCATGGCCCCTCCGCCCGAATGCCAGAGCTGGAAGAGCAGCATGTAGATGGCCAGCTCCACGTAGGGCTTGACCCGCTTGCGAGGAATCTCGAAGAAGGCCTTCATGACCCAGACCGTCGCATCCGCAAAGAGGAAGCCCAGGAAGGCTCCCAGGATCATCGGGGACTTGTCGGACATCCCCCAGAGAAGGAAGACGAACCCCCCTTCCAGGTAGCTGAGGCTTTGCCGTCCGAAGGCCTCCGACTTGAGGATGCCTTCGTGCAAGTTCGTGAGCTCCGAGTGTCGCAGGTGCTCCTTCTGGAGACCGCGTTCGTGGTCCTCGAGTTCTCGGGCCTGCTGCTGACCTGCCTGGATGCGCTCGTACTGGGACCTCGCCACAGGCGCACAGAACGCGCAGTAGGGGATGCCGGCCACGGCTTCGGTCTGCCCGGGGACGAGCTCCTTGCTGCATCCACGGCAGATTCCGTCGGTGGCTGTTCTGGTCGAGGTCCGCTCTCGCATACCCCTTCTATCGAAAATTGGGCCTTCGAACTGCCCTCTATCATTCCGATTCTGGCCAGAACCCCTATCCTCCTCCGCCCGAACAGGAGAAGACTTGAGCCATCTCATCCCCCAGCCACTCACCGATCACGACCCCCAGGAAACCCGCGACTGGATCGAGAGCATCGATGTCGTCCGAAAGATCCATGGCACGGAGCGTGCGCGCTTCCTGCTGCAGGCCCTGCTGAGACGAGCCTCGGGCCAGGGCTTCCTGCCCGATGGCCCCCTCGTCACGGACTACGTCAACACCATCCCGGTGGAGGAAGAACCCGACTACCCGGGCGATCACGAGCTCGAGAAGCGTATCCAAGGGATCATCCGCTGGAACGCTGCCGCGATGGTCCACCGGGCCAACATGAACTACAGCGGCATCGGCGGGCACCTCTCCTCTTACGCATCGGCCGCCACGCTCTACGAGGTGGGCTTCCAGCACTTCTTCCGCGGCAAGGACGCGGAGGGAAGCGGAGACCAGATCTACTACCAGGGACATATCTCACCGGGACTCTATGCACGCTCCTACCTCGAAGGACGCATGGATGAGGCCAGGCTCGACCGCTTCCGGCGGGAGCGGAAACGGGGAGAGGGACTGTCGTCCTACCCCCATCCGCGCCTCATGCCCGACTACTGGGAGTTCCCCACGGTCAGCATGGGCCTGGGCCCCATCGGGGCCATCTACCAGGCGCGCTTCAATCGCTACTTGCACATGCGCGGTCTGGTGGACACCAGCAAGAGCCGTGTCTGGGCCTTCCTGGGCGATGGCGAGTGCGACGAGCCCGAGAGCCTCGGAGCACTCTCGGTCGCCGCACGTGAGCACCTGGACAACCTGACCTTCGTCGTCAACTGCAACCTGCAACGACTGGACGGTCCCGTGCGCGGCAACGGGCAGATCGTGCAAGAACTCGAAGCCACCTTCCGCGGAGCAGGATGGAACGTCATCAAGGTGCTCTGGAGCTCGGACTGGGATCCTTTGTTCGCCAGAGATGAACACGGCAAGCTCCAGGCCATGCTGACACGCACGGTGGATGGACAGTTCCAGAAGTACTCGGCCGCCGATGGATCGGTCATCCGCAGCGGCTGGTTTGCCAAGGACCCGGATGTCCTGGAGCTCGTCAGCGACCTCACCGCCCACCAGATCGAGAACCTGCGCCGTGGCGGCCATGATCGACGCAAGGTCTATGCGGGATACAAGGCCGCCGTCGAGACGCAGGGACGTCCCTCGGTGGTCCTGGTGCAGACGGTCAAGGGTTGGTGGCTGGGCGAGGGCTTCGAGGCCAAGAACATCACGCACTCCATGAAGAAGTTCGAGCTGGACCAGCTCAAGCAGTACCGGGACCGGCTGGATCTGCCCATTCCCGACGACAAGATCGATGAGGCGCCCTACTACCACCCCGGCCCCGACAGCCCGGAGGTGCGCTACCTCCTGGAGCGCCGCAGAGCTCTCGGTGGCTCACTTCCCAAGCGCCGCAACACCCCCCCCTCACCCGTCCAGCTGCCGGGCTGGGATCTCTACGAGGAATTCACCAAGGGCACCAAGACCAAGGATGGCGTTTCGACGACCATGGCCTTCGTGAGGCTCCTGACCAAGCTGCTCAAGGACAAGGAGTTCGGCAAGCAGATCGTCCCCATCATTCCCGATGAGGCGCGCACCTTCGGCATGGATCCGCTCTTCCGCATGGTCGGCATCTGGGCGCACAAGGGCCAGCTCTACGAACCCATCGACAAGGGACTCCTGCTCTACTACCGCGAAGCCGAGAACGGCCAGGTCCTCGAGGAAGGCATCACCGAAGCTGGCGCAACAGCCTCCTTCATCGCCGCAGGCACGTCCTACTCGACGCATGGCCTGCCCATGGTCCCCTTCTACATCTTCTACTCGATGTTCGGGTACCAGCGCGTCGGGGATCTCATGTGGCAGTTCAGCGACATGCGGGGTCGCGGCTTCTTCATGGGAGCGACCGCCGGACGCACGACGCTCAACGGCGAGGGACTCCAACACGAGGATGGCCACAGCCACGTCCTGGCCAGCGTCTTCCCCAACGTCAAGGCCTACGATCCAGCCTTCGCCTATGAGACCGCACTCATCGTCCGCGATGGCCTGCGCCGCATGGTCGGGGAGAACGAGGACATCTACTACTACATCACGCTCCAGAACGAGAACCACCCGATGCCCGAGATGCAACCGGGTATCGAAGAGGATCTGCTGCGCGGTCTCTACCTCTACCGACCGGCCAAGAAGCACAAGAAGCTCCACGTCGAGCTCCTGGGTTCGGGTGCCATCCTGGGAGAGGTGCTCGAAGCGCAGAAGATCCTCGAGAAGGACTTCGGCGTGAGCTCCGACGTGTGGAGTGCCACCAGCTATCAGCAACTGCGCGACGACGCGCTGCGCTCTGAGCGCTGGAACCGCCTGCATCCCGAGTCAGAGCGCCGCGTACCCTTCATCGAGCAGAAGCTCGCCGGAACCAAGGGTCCCTACATCGCCGCCACCGACTACATGAAGCTCGTTCCCGACATGGTCGCACGCTGGATCCCGGGGAGCTTCACGCCCATGGGCACCGATGGTTTCGGGATGAGCGACACACGCGCGGAGCTTCGACGACACTTCGAGGTCTGCCGACGTTACATCGTCGTGGCCGCATTGGATGCGCTGCGCGCGGAGGGCCAGCTCGAGGCCTCCTTCGTGGGCAAAGCCATCGCAGACCTCGGCATCGATCCCGAAAAGCTGGACCCTCTGGACACCTGATCCAGCGGCTCGGGCGGGAGATGGCTAACGGAGGGTCTCGGTCAGGGCCTCGGCGAAGATCCGCACGGCGCAGTCGATCTCGACGGGATCCACGACGAGAGCCGGGCAGAAGCGCAGGCTCTTGGGGCCACAGCCGAGGATCACGAGGCCCTTGTCGAAGCAGCGCATGACGACGTCGTTGCGCTGCTCTGCGGTATCCATCTCGACGGCCTGCATGAGACCGCGGCCGCGGACCTCGACAACGGCCTTCTGGTCCAGGCATGCCTCCTCCAGCTGGCTGCGCAGACGGTCGCCCATGTCGACGGCGTTCTGCATGAGTCCCGCATCGAGGAGGTCGAGTGTCGCCAGGGAGGCGGCACAGGCCACCGGGTTGCCGCCGAAGGTCGAGGCGTGTGAGCCGGGAGGCCACTCCATGATGCCCGGCTGTGCGATGCAAGCACCGAGCGGGAGCCCGGAGGCGATGCCCTTGGCCATGGTGACGATGTCGGGAATCACGCCGTCCTCTTCGAACGCAAAGAACCTACCGGTGCGCCCCATGCCCGACTGGATTTCATCCAGGATCAGCAGGGCACCCGACCGATCGCAGATCTCGCGCAAGCCCTGGAGGAAGCCCTCGGGGGCGGGACGATAGCCCCCCTCGCCCTGGATGGCCTCGACCAGGATGGCCGCCAGTTCGTTTTCGGGGAGGACATGCTTCAGCAGCTTCTCCACCGAATCCAGATTCCCATAGGTCGCGTGATGGATACCGGGTACCAGCGGCCCGAAGCCCTCCTTCTGCACGGTCTTGCTGGCCGTGAGGGAGAGAGCCCCCATCGTCCGGCCATGGAAGGCCCCGAAGAAGGAGATCAGCGAGGACCGCTTCGTCCGGTGACGCGCCAGCTTGAGCGCGCACTCGACCGACTCGGCACCGGAGTTGGAGAAGAAGACCTTGCCCCCACCCGCTCCCGGAAGCCTCTGGGACAGACGCTCCGCCAGCTGACTCTGGGCCGGGTAGTAGAAGTCCGTGCCCGACATGTGGATGAGCTTCTCGCTCTGCTCCTTGATGGCGGACAGGATGGCGGGGTGGCAGTGCCCCGTGGCACAAACCGCGATCCCCGAGGCCATGTCGAGGAAGGTGTTGCCATCGACATCTTCCACCCAGCAACCCCGCCCCTGCTCCACGACGAGCGGAAAATCACGCGTGTAGGAGGGCGACACGAAAAGGCTGTCCTTCTCGAGGATGGCCTTGGCCTTGGGGCCAGGAATCTCGGTCTTGAGATGGGGTGTCTGATAGCGCGTTTCCATACTCGTATTTCGTCGTGCAGAGGAGCCCTTCTTGACCCCGCACAGCCCGAAAGCGCGCTGATATGGGGAAATGCAGAGCCCCAAGTGTAGCGGTCCAGGCCCTCCTCGCCGCTGCTTCCTTTCCGAGGCTTTGAACCCGGGCTCCTGCGTGGGACAATCCCTGCAGCCATGAACGAGACGTCCCCCCATCGCAACCCCGAACCCAGAGAGCCCGCACAGGGCTTCCGCTTCCTGCGCGAACACCATGTGCGCAAGGACCGGGAGTTTCGCCGCATCTACCGGCGCGGCGCGCGGGCCAAGGGGAAGTACCTGAGTGTGGTGGTCTTCCGCAACCGGCTCGGACATAGCCGACTGGGGCTCAGCGTCAGCAAGAAGCTCGGCAAGGCCGTGCGGCGCAACCGCATCAAGCGCATGGTCCGGGAGGCCTATCGGCTGACCCGATGGGAGATCGAGGCACGCGCCGGGACGGTCGACATCGTGGTCATTCCCAACCTCCCGGAGGGCAAGTATCCCCTGGCCGACCTGCTCGTGGAGCTGCCTGAGGTCATCGGGCGAGCCGCCGAGCGGATCGGCAAGAGCAAGGGACGTGGCTCCCGCACCAGGCCGCGGAAAAATGCGGGAAAGAAAAGGGCCTCAGGGGGGTCCAAGCCCTCATGAAGCCCATGGCGTGGACCTTGAGCCTGCCGGTGCGTTTCTATCGTCGCTTCGTTTCTCCACTCAAAGCCCCCTCATGCCGCTACACTCCCACCTGCAGCCAATACATGCTCCAGGCCCTGGAGAAGCACGGTGCCCTTCGCGGCTCCTGGCTCGGGCTCAAGCGCATCTGCCGCTGCCACCCCTGGGGAGGCGTAGGCGACGATCCCGTCCCCGAGGCCAGCCATCCAAGGAAGTGAGGTCCTGACATGCATAGGTCGAGCACGCTGATTCCCATCGCCCTGACGGTCCTTCTCCCCGCCTGGCTGCTGACCGGGTGCATGAACCAGGGCGATACGAGCCCGGATGAGGCAAGGGGTCTGGATGCGAAGTTCGAGATCCACAAGACCTATGCACTGGACTTCCAGGTCGACGACGAACTGGAGATGGAAACCAGCACAGGTGCTCTGCGCGTCTTTCCGCTGGACGGCAAGGGTCCCCGCATCGAAGCCGAAATCACGGCCTTCGCGAGGAACGAGGTGGAGGCGCGCGCTGTCGCCGAGCAGGTCAGCATCAGTATTCTCAAACGTGGGCAGACGCACCAGCCCAAGCTCAGCAAGAATACCGACGTCTCCTGGAACCCTCGTCATGTCCTGGTCATCAGCTACACGGCCTATGTCCCGGCAGGCACCTCGGTCCGCATGCGCAACATCGACGGCATCCACGAGATCCACGGGCCTTTCCGCGGCCTCTACCTGACTTCTCGCCACGGCGACATCTTCATCAAGGATGCCGAAGGCAACATGAGCCTCTCGACGCGATACGGCAAGGTGACGCTGCGCCATATCGCGGGTGAGGAGATCGAGATCGACACCTGGAGCGGCAAGGTGGACCTGACCCAGATCGAAGCGCGCCACCTGACCGTTCGCACCCGCGATGGCGACATACGCATGGAGGGAATCCAGGCACAGAAGACGCTGACCCGGAGTTCCTATGGCGAGATGGAACTCGCCGGCCTGCGGGGCGACCTCGTCGCGCAGAACAAGAACGGTGCGATCGACATCATCGGCCTCACCGACGGCCATCACGAACTCAGCACGACCTTCGGTGAGATCCGGGTCCAGGGCGCGACCGGCGAGCTGGAGGCGCACACGACCTCGGCGGCCATCCGCATCGACGACTTCCGCGGCGAGGCCGATCTGGAGAGCCTGAGTGGGGAGATCCGGGTGGCGGGACGTTTCCGCCAGTTGCGCTGCAGCACCAAGTCCGGGCGTATTCGGGCTCGTGCCGAGGCCGGAAGCCAGGCCGATCGCCCTTGGCGCTTCACCTCCCGATTCGGGGAAATCTCCCTGGGCCTGCGACAGGAGTTTCCCTGTGTCCTCGTCCTCTCCTCGAACACAGGCGATCTGGAGAACAAGATCCCCCTGCGCAAGATCCTCTCGAGGGACTCGACGAGCCTCCGGGGGCAGGTGGGAATTGGCGGGAGTGAGGTCCGTCTCAGCTCCGCCTCCGGGCGGGTCGAGGTCTTCCCCTTGGCCCCGCTTCCCAGATAAGGCCGGATCCCGTATTCTCCGGGCTTTCCCATCGGCAGTTTCTCTTCTTTTTTTGGAGATCCGGGCGAAACCAGTCGATCCCATCTGCGAGTCCTATGGGTGAGGAGACGGGAGCCGTCTCCGCTGTTCTCCATCCCGGCCTCCTATCCTCCCGGAGAGATGTCCATGCAGAATATCCCCCTCCTCCCCGCACGCCTCCCCGCACGCCTCCCCGCACTCCTCCCATTGGCCTTGCTGACCACCCTGGCCCTCCCCTCGGGAATCCAGGCGCAGACGTACACCGTCGTTCCGCAGGTCAAGGGAAGGGACTATACCAAGGTCAGCGGCCAGCAGAGCATGACCAGCGGCCTCTCGGATCTCTACTCACGCAACATGGAGGTGATCCACAAGAATGCGATGGGTTTCGTCGGAGGCAAGATCAAGGAAATCGCCTTCCGGCCCTGGCATGACAGCTCGGCCTACTTCCATCGCCGAAGCTTCACGATCCGCATGGGCACGACCAAGCACTCTCCAGGCAACCTGCCCTTCCACTTCGACAAGGTTCCCGAGAAGCCCCTCGTCACGGTGTACACAGGCAAGATGAACCTGCCCAACTTCTTCAAGAGCACCAACAAGCTCACGCCTTGGCTCGCGGTCTTCAAGCTGCAGAAGCCCTACCTCTGGGCGGCGCCCATGGGCCACTTCGTCGTGGACATCGAGAGTCGCACGACCGCAACCACCAACTTCCTCTGGGAGCGGGACGCGCGATTCGTCCCCTACGACTCGACGCCCGGCAAGGAGCGTAGCCTCGGTCTGGGTTGCAAGGACAGCGTGGGCTTCGTGATGAGCACCTGGCCCTACAACAAGAGTCTGGCTGTTCCGGGCAAGACCATGCCGATCTTCATGAAGCGAGCGCTGCCGACCAACACCTTCGCCTTCAACTTCCTGGGCTTCACCAACAGCACCCCTTTCCCCGTCAACCTCACGGCTCTCGGCATGCCCGGCTGCAAGCTCTACACGAGCCTCGACCTGATCCAGCTCGTCAAGCTGGGCGAAAAGAACGCGAACGGCATGCGCGGCATCGCCTACTGGCCTCTCCCCAACAACAAGGGGCTCACCGGGGCCAAGATCAACACGCAGTGGTTCCAGATGGACAGCAAGGCCAATACGGTCGGTCTTACGACCTCCGAGGGCGTCGAGATCACGATCGGCACTGCCGGCACCCGCGAGTTCATGGTCCAGAGCCTCTGGTCCTACGCCGTGGACCATCGAGGCCAGGCCAACCAGAGCAGCTACTAGTACGGCGCCATCATGCGCATCACCCGCTGAGCAGGGACGCGAGGTCAGGCAAGCTCCGAACCAACCAGCGCGGCTCGGACGAGCGCAGCGATGCCTCGTCATGCGTGCCCCAGGTTACGGCGCAGGTATCCACACCCGCCGCATGCCCCATGTCGAGATCCAAGGTCGAATCGCCGATGACCAGGACGCGCGCGGGATCATAGGCGCGCGTGGAGAGGAGCATCTCGATCATGTCTGGAGCGGGCTTTCCCCGCTCGACCTGGTCCGGCGTGGCCCAGGCCGTGAAGAAGCGTTCGAGGTCATGGGCGAGGAGTGAGCGCTCGAGCCCGACCCGGCTCTTGCCGGTCGCAATGCAGAGTTCTTGTCCGCGGGAGCGGCAGGCTTCGAGAAGATCCACGATGCCCTCGAAGAGCGTGATGCGCTCATGGGCCTCTCCGATCCACTGGTCCCGGTAGTGACCGGCGACGGCATCGACTTTCTGGCTCCCCGACTCCGCGCCTTGCTCCTCCAACAGAACACGGACCATCTCGTGCAGATCCAAACCGATACGTGAGCGAATGGCCCCATCGGGAGGAGGGGCGATCCCCCCCGCCTCGAAGGCTTCTCTCATCGTATCGAGAATGACGGCTTCGCTGTCGGCGATCGTGCCGTCGAAGTCCCAGATCAGGAGTTCGTAGGTATTCACTCCTTGCCCTGGCTCCCCTCTGCAGGTCGGGACGCAGGTGCAGCCGGTTCCCGCTGGGTGAACTCCTTCACGAGTTCGGCTGGATCGGTCATGGGTGCCTTGCAGGTGCCGTGATAGCAGACCCAGGCCGTGGCCTTGCCCTCGAGGGCCGACTTGCCCTTCATGCTGGGCAGTAGGGTCTCGATGGCTTCCGCCTGATCGGGTGCCACCGGCATCATCACGCGGTAGGGAGGGTAGAGATCGGCCAGGGTGCGGAACATCCTGTCGTAGGACTCATCGCCTTTCTTGCCGAAGAGGAACACCTCGGCAGGCTTGCTCTCGAAGTAGTCGGCGACCAGGAGCATCTGGCTGGATGCCAGCGGATAGTGCCCCAGGAGTCCACCATGGATCTCGATGGCATTGCGTCCTTCGCCCAGCCAACGGAAATCGGCATCCATGGAGCCCAGGCGCGCGGCATTCATCGCCGCGACACCCTGTGCCGAGGGGAGGCTGCTCTCCTGGATGTTGGAGTCGCGGATCAAGAGCTTCTCATGATCGTCGGCGGTGGAGAACCAGCTGCCCTGTGGCCTGGCGAAGTGCTTGCGGATCAGGAGTTGGAGCCTCTTGGCCTCGCTCAGCCAATGGGGCTCACCCGTGGCCTCGAAGAGATCCAGCAGGCCCTGTGCCACGAAGGCATAGTCCTCCAGGTAGGCATCCAGATGCGAGTGCCCATCGCGGCGCGTGCGGAAGAGACGACCATCCTCGCGAGTCATCTTGGCCAGCAGGAACTCGGCGTTGCGCCTCGCCGTGGTCAGGTAATCGGGGTTGTCGTAGACCAGACCGGCACGGGCAAAGGCCGAGAGCATGAGTCCGTTCCAGGAGGCCAGTACCTTGTCATCCAGATGTGGATGGACACGCTTCTCGCGAGCCGCGTAGAGGTCGGCGCGGATGCCAGCGAGTTCCTTTGCGATCTCGGCAGCACTCTTGCCGAAGTCCTTGACCATGCGCTCCATCCCATAGCGGTTGGTGAGCGTGTTCTTGCCCTCGAAATTGCCGCTCTCGCTGACGCCGTACCAGGCCAGCGCCATGCGCGTGCGGACACCCTTGCCGAGCACCGCCTCGATCTGCTGAGGTGTCCAGGCGAAGAAGCCCCCTTCCTCGCCCTCACTGTCCGCATCGGTCGTCGAGTAGAACCCACCCTCGGGACTGGTCATCTCCTTCTGCACGTAGCGCAGCGTCTCTTCGCTGATCTGCCGATAGAAGCTCTTGCCCGTGGCCTGCCAACCCTCCATGTAGAGCATGGCGAGCTGACTGTTGTCGTAGAGCATCTTCTCGAAGTGCGGCACGTCCCAGAGCTGATCCACCGAGTAACGATGGAATCCGCCACCCAGCTGATCGTAGATGCCGCCGCGCGCCATCTCGTCGAGGGTCTTGGTCGCGAGTTTCAGCACGGAGGCGTCGCCGATGCGCGTGCCGTAACGAAGGTAGACCGTGAGTTCGGTGCAATGCGGAAACTTGGGCGCAAACCGGGGGGGACTCCCAAAACCCCCGTGCTCCGCATCGAAGCGTTGCTTGCCCATGGTCACGGCCAGACCGAGCAGCTCGCCGAGCTTGGCCGCGCCCGGACCAGGCTTGACGGCATTGACCTTCTCCAGGTAGTCGACGGCCTTCTCGGCGCTCTTGCGGATGTCCGCTTCCTTCTCCTTCCAGACCTTGGCCAGCTGGCCCATGATGCCCTCGAAGCCCGGCATGCCCGCCCGCTCCCGCGGGGGGAAGTAGGTGCCTCCCCAGAAGGGCTTGCCTTCGGGCGTCATGACCACGCTCATGGGCCAACCACCACTCCCTGTGGCTCCCTGGACGTAGGCCATGTAGAGCGCGTCGATGTCGGGGCGCTCCTCGCGATCGACCTTGATGCAGATGAAGTTCTCGTTGAGCAGCCTGGCGATGGCCTCGTCCTCGAAACTCTCGCGCTCCATGACGTGGCACCAGTGACAGGCCGAGTATCCCACCGAGAGGAAGATCGGCTTGTTCTCCTTCTTGGCCTTGGCCAAGGCCTCCTTGCCCCAGGGATGCCAGTCCACCGGGTTGTAGAGATGCTGCAGGAGGTAGGGCGAGGTCTGCCCCTTCAGATGGTTGGGCTTCTTGCCCTTGTGATCCCCATGTTGAGATTCCTCGGGCGATGGCTGGCTCATGGGCTGTCCTTGCGGAGTCGGGTTTGACTGCGGGGTTGACTGCGGCGTTGGCTGCGGCGTTGGCTGCGGAGCAGGCTTGGTCGCAGGGCCTCCCTGGAGTGCAAACACAAGGAGGGCTGGAAGCGGAAGGATCAGGCTGTTCATGGTCGGACTCGGCTCAGTGATTTGTTGTGGCACCGAGCTTAGCGCCTTGTCGCAGCCGCTCGACAAGCTCCCGCAAATTCCCTTCCTTCCGGGCCTTCTGGTAGGCCTGGTAGAGGCGGATGAACTCCTGCTCACCCTCGGCTGGTGGCCGGCCTTTTAGCTCCTTGTCGCGACCGCTCAGGCGGAGGATGCACAGGGACAGCCGAATCGCGATCTCCACCTCGGCCGCCGGTAGACAGCCCTCGAAGGCGCTCACGAGGTAGGGCAAGGCATCCCGGTAGTTGCCGAAGAGCATCGAGAAGGCTCCGTTGGCCGATGCCATGCGTGCCCTCGCCTGCCGGCGACTCTGAGCCTCGACCTGGGTCACCTGATAGCGCCGCACCGCCTTCTGAAAAGTCTCCTTCCAGGAGCCGGTCTGGCGGGCTTCCCACGAGGGAAGGTATCCGCCTTCTCGCAGTTTCTGGGCCAGCCAGAGGGCCACAACGGCATGCCCACTCTCCTCCAGATGCCCGTAGTCCAGGTAGTAGGAACGCGAAGGGATTCCCCCCTCACCCAAGGCCTCCAGCGGCGTGTCCAGGATCAGGATCTCGCGCGACAGTTCCTGGGCGGTCGCCAAGAGGGTCCTCTGGACCTCGCCAGTGAGATGCATCGGCACGCCATCCAGGTCCCTCGCGGCATCGAACGCGACGCGAGCCTTGGCATGGTGTCCCGCTTCCTGCAACAGACGTCCCTCGAGAAAATGGAGGTCGGCCCGGCGCGGACGCGTCCGCAGGGCCTTCTCGACGCGATCCAACAGTCCCTCCCGATGCCCCTGTCGGTAACCAACCACGAGTGCGTCGACGACCGGATCCCGTCCACCCTCGCTGATCCCCCATGGCCAGAAGCCCCCCCGGCAGTAGTTGGCCACACAGAAGACCAGGGGCGTCCCCTTCTCCTTGCAGAGTTCATCAATCCTGATCATGGATTCGCGCAACCTTCCGAGAAGAAGGTCCTGGTCGTCGTGGGAGATGGGCAGGCCCGTGAGGCCGGGCTTCCCTGGTGCGGTCTCCACGATCTTCTCGAGGATCCCCTTCTCGAGGGCTTGCTGCTCCCTGGCCCTGCTCCCTCCCGAGTCGCGCTCGAGGCGTCGTGCCAGGTCATCGAGAAAGACCCGCGAACGCGAGAGCTTCTCGGCCATGCGATGGAAGGGATTTGCGGGCACGAGGATCTGCCCCGAGAAAACGCGATTGGCGAACTCGTTGGACCCCAGGGTCACGACGAGCAGGGTCGGCTCGAGTTCGAGGGCCCGCTCGGCCATCTCGACCAGACGCACGCTGTCGAGGGCAGGCTTGGCCCAGGCCTCTACCAGGATCGACTTGTCAGAGTGGAGGCTCCGAAGCCCTACCCCGAGCAAGCGGGCGTAGCTTCCATCCAACTCGGGTGCATAGGGATAGCCAGCCGTGAGACTGGCGCCGAGAACGATGATGCGGGCATCCTCGGGCCCAGGCCTGCCGGTGACGTCAACCAGGCGCGGAGGCAGGGTCGGGGGCGTCGCGACGGATGGCAGTTCGTCCACGGGGCTGTAGATCCAGGCGAAGATCAGGGCCAGGCTCAAGAAGCCTGAGACCAGCCCCAGGAGGGTGCGACGCATCTCGGAGCTCATCGCTTGCGCCCTCCCGCTCCAGGCACGCCGAGCTTGCGCAAGGTGTGCTCGTAGAGGCTTCGGGTCTCGCCCTCGGGCAAGTCGATCAAGGCACGTTCGAAATACGGAACCGCATCCCGGAAGTTGCCGAAGAAGAGGAAGTACTTGGCGTCGTTGAAGGCGATGCGCCCGCGACCGGTCTCCTGCGTCTCTTCCGAGACCTCGCTGGCGAGATGTTGGCGAATGGCCGACCGGAACACCTTCTCATAGCCGGCTGGCAGGGCTGGCATCTCCTTGCCCGACAGCTCCCTCGCCAGGAACAGCGCCAACTCTTCATGACCTTCCAGGTCGACGTGGGCTGCGTCCAGGAAGCGCGCACCGCCCGTGATCCCGTGCTCATCGGCCAGGGCATCGTTCAGATCGAGTAAACGTATCCCCTCCTCACGGCAGACCGTGGCCATGGCATCCGTGACCTCGGTCGTGTGATGCAAGGGGGCCAGATCCAGATCCAGGGCTCGAAGGAACTCCTGCCGCGCCTCCTTCGGTCGATCCATGGCCAGGAGAACACGCCCGCGCGCATGGTGCAGATCGGGCCGGTCCGGATACCGCAGGAGAAGCGCATCCAGCCGAGGCAGCAAGGCTTGACGGGGATGGTTCCAGACCTGCACGAAGAGTGCATCGATCTCGGGTGTCGTCCGCTCGATCTCGTTGCACCAGGGAGGAAAGGTCTTGAGGTCTTGCAAGGACTGCACGAGCACGAGGCGCGTGCCCGCCTCCTTGCAGCGGATGTGGAGCCGACGTACGCCCTGCTGCATGCGGTCCAGGATCAGAGCCCGGTCTCGGGGGCCGATGGGGAGCCCTCCCATTGCGGGCTGCCCCGGCTGCGTTTGGCGCACGAGCCTGGCGAAATCCCCGCCGCCCGGCGATACGGACGCAGTATCCAGCACCTGCGTGCTGAAGGCTTCGACCAGGAACCGGCTGTGCGTCGCGGCCTCCTCCCAGCGGGCTCGCAGCCCTTCGGGCAGCAAGGCCTTGCCATGCACAATGCGGTTGACGTACTCGTTCGTTCCGAGCACGACGAGGATGAGATCGGGATGATAGACCAGGAGCTGTTCGGCCTTCTCGAGGATCTGCTGACTATCCCAGGCTGGTCTCGCCTCGGGGCGCACGTGGAAATCCTCGCGTCCGAGCACCTTGCGGCAGCCAACCGAGAGCAGGGTAGCGAA
>JAJRTL010000090.1 GCA_024278315.1 Planctomycetota bacterium
AGTTCACGAAGAAGTTCAAGGGGATCCTTGAGGATGCCGGAGTGAAGATCATCCTTGCTCCCTTTCAGGCTCCCAACGCGAATGCCATTGCAGAGAGGTTCGTACAGTCCATCAAGCACGAGTGTCTCGACAAGATGATCCTCTTTGGTCCCGGCTCCCTCGAACGGGCACAACGTGATTACACCGAGCACTACTTGAACGAGAGACCGCACCAGGGCCTTGGAAGCGATCACATTCAAGGAGCGCCGGCCAGCAGTCAAGGAAAGATCGAAGTCACCGAACGGCTCGGCGGTCTCCTGAAGTTCTACAGTCGGGCAGCCTGAAATCAGGACCCTGCAAGGTGTCAGTGCACGGTTTCGACGCCCCCGTTCTGCTCACACTCCCAGGACCCGTTCGTAGTGGCATGAACAAGAGCGACAGCGTCCGCATCCATCGGTGATTCCACGGCCAACTCGGGTCGATCGAGTTTTCGGATAGGACGGCATGGAATCGGGTGGCATGCTCTCATCCTGCCAGCTCACGCAGACGCTGCAAGTCGTGTAGTGACAAGCCGATCGAGTGTTCGGATAGGACGGGCTTGGCCTTGTGTGCCTGATCAGGGTCTGTTCGCTTCTTGAAGAAGGGCGTCCACTTCGGCTTGTAGTGTTTGCAGATGGTTGGTGACCACGCCCCACACGATCCGGTCATCGATGTGAGCGTAGGCGTGCGCAAGGATGTTCCGGAAGGCGATGATCCTGCGACGGTCCGAGATCCTCTCTGCGGTATTCGGGTCCTTCTGTTGCAGTCTCTTCAGGGCTTCACCGGCAATCTCCATTTGTCTCTCGACGGCGGATCGAAGCATCGGATCGCCCTGGTAGTCAGGGAAGGCCTTTCCCGCCGTGAACGAGGCGATGCTGGAGCACGCTACCATGATGTCGTAGAGGTATTTCTTGGACTCAGGCTGCATAGAGCTGTGTGCGAGTCTTCTCTACGCTTTCACGGAAGAAGGGGTTGGTGAGCGAGGACTCGGTGACGAGGTCGATGTTTTGCTCGAAGAGGTCTTCCAGTCCCTCGAGCAAGCCGAAGTAGGCATCGGCAGCGTCTTGCGGGGCCAAGTCTTTGAATCCAACGAGAAAATCCAAGTCGCTCTGCTGAGGGTCGAAGTCATCGCCAGTAGCCGAGCCAAAGAGATCCAGGGTCCGTACCTGATGCAGGCGGCAGAGGTCTTGCAAGGCCATCAGTTGCTTTTCGACTAGATGCAGCATGTCGACATTCTATCGCAAGGGTCGGGCAGGGGAATGGGCAGGTCGCATGGTTCTGGTTACCAGAAGAGGATGTTGAGGGTGGTGGTGGCGAGGATGATGAGGGTGCCGTAGAGGTAGGTGGAGGGGTGGGTGCGGATGTCGATGTCGGACTGGGGGTAGGTGACAGGTATTGGCAGCGGGCCTTCCTCTGTGGCTTTGACAGCTACTCGAGGAAGGACTATGAGCATCGACGCGGCTGGATCGTCGAGCGGATCCGCTTCCTCCTCGAGAACTTCGCCATCGATATGCTCGCCTACGCCATCATGAGCCATCACATGCACCAGGAGGTGCGCAATCGCCCGGACCTTGCCAGGCGCTGGTCGGCCCGTGAGGTCGCTGTGCGCTGGCTCCGCGTCGTCTCCACCCACGAGAGACCGGACGGAAGTCCCAGGTCCCCGACAGAGGAGGACATCGAGACCATCACCCACAACCCCAGAAGGGTCGAGGTTCTGCGCAGGCGCCTCTCCAGCATCAGCTGCTACATGGCCAAGCTCAACGAGTTCATCTCCCGCAAGGCCAACAAGGAGGACGGGGTCCCGGGCAGATTCTGGGAAGGTCGCTTCAAGAGCACACGCCTCGACGATGCCGCCGCCATTCTGGCCTGCATGGCCTACATCGACCTCAACCCCGTGCGCGCAAAGATGGGCGAGAGCCTCCCCGAGTCGGAGTACACGAGCGCACAGGATCGCTACGTGGCCGAGCTGGCCAAAGAGCGAGTGGCCGAATACAGGAGGGCCCGCAGGGCAGGAGAGATCCTGAGCGAGCGTCAGGAGGCCCTGCTGGCCGCGGCGCGACGGCGAACGAAGCTTGCCGACTGGCTCCTTGCCCTGGACGGCGCGGACTCACCTCTGTGAGGCATCACCGCATCCTCCTATCTCGAGCTCGCCGACTGGACCGGCCGACAGATCCGCGCCGGCAAGCGCGGCAAGATCCCCGACCACATCCTTCCCATCCTCCAGGATCTGGACATCCACACGAAGCGCTGGGTGAGGACCGTGGAGAAGTACGGCAGCCTCTTCTACCGCCTGGTCGCGCGCACCGAGGACATGGCCCAGGCGGCTGCCGCCGTGGGGCGCAAGTGGTTTCACAGGGGTGCGTGCCTGCAGGGAGCTCTACGCGAGCGAGGTCCAGGGCACCTGAGCCCTCGGCCCAAACCTGGCTCCTGACTCGCGCCCACGAAGCCACCCTATACCCAGGAATGACCGGATCTGTCGACGAAGAGAATGCTCATCCAGAAGGCTTTCGGTGCCATTCTCGAGGGCGGGCCCTCGTGGTCTACGAGTCGATCCTCGACGATGACCGGTCGGAGAATGCTTTCGGCCTGCTGATGAGTCTCAATAGGCTCATCGAGACGCCTGGGGGCTTCGACTACAGCGGTGCGGACTGCTCGGGCTGGATGAAGGAGGCGGGCTTCTCCCGCACGAGGGTCGAGCACCTCGTCGGACCTGACTCGATGGTGATCGGGATCAAGTAGTCATGTCGGCGATGCCGACCATCTTCTGCCAAGAACCGGGAAGAGCAGAACAGCTCCTTCCTGCAGCTCCTGATCCTGTGAGTGCCCAGCTTCTCAAGCCATCTCAGCTTCTCGAGTTCCTCACTCGTGGAGCATGCCTGGGCAGCCTGGACGCAGGGGTAGCGCAGCGCGCAGGAACTAGTTCGCCCCAACAGCAAGGAAGGCATCTGCGTTGCCAGGATCAATCGTGGCGGTGCTGCTTCTGGGATAGGTCTTGCTCCAGAGGGCAGGCAGACGCCTTTTGCGCAGGTCTTCTTTGAACTTGAACTCGAAGGCGGATAGGGACTCACCACTCTCCTCGATGAAGTCGATCTCCTGTCGGTCGTAGGTGCGCCAGAAGTAGTAGCTGGGGTGGCGTCCCATGTAGGCATTGCGTTTGATCCGCTCGATGACCAGGTAGTTCTCCCAGAGCTGGCCGACATCAGCTCTCGTGGACAATGGCGCATAGGCCTGGAGGATGGCATTGCGGATGCCCAGGTCGACGAAGTAGATCTTCTGCGACTTGGAGACCTCTTTGCGCAAATTGCGACTGAATCCTCCGAGACGAACGACGACGAATGCTTGCTCCAGGAGATCGATGTAGCGGCTGACGGTCTTGACGTCGATCCCAACCTGTCGCGCAATCTCACTCAGCGACACCTCCGAGCCGATCTGGAAGGCGATCAGGCGCAGCATGTCCCGGAGCTTGCTGCGGTTGACCTCGACCTGAGCATGGATGTCGCGCAAGAGATAGTCCGCCACCAACTGGCGCAGATACTCACGCTTGGAAGGAATGGACTTCAGGGTGACGAGTTCGGGATAGCCACCGTAGAGCATGACCTCCTCCATCTGGGTCCTTCGTCGCACAGGACCTGGATCGAGTTCGCTGTAGGCCAGAGGGTAGAGCACCTCCGTCTTCTGCCTCCCGGTAAGGGGCTCACCCGTCTGGGCCCGCAGATCGAAGGAAGAGGAGCCTGTCGCCATCACCCTGACCTGGGGAAACTCATCGTGGATGAGCTTGAGGATCCTCCCGACTCCCTGGATGATCTGCGCCTCGTCGAGGAACAGGAAATCCTGGCCCGCGAGCAGGGGAGTGAGCGCGGATCGCTCGGGGCGGAGGAGCCGTCGGTCATCGTCGAAGTCGCCGTTGAGAAAGAGCTTCGGACCGTGGACCTGATCTGCGAGCTTGCGCATGAGGGTGGTCTTGCCGACCTGCCGGGGGCCGAAGAGACATAGGACCTTGCCGGGTTGCTGCAGCCCCCGGAGAAGACGCTGTTCGAGGAGTCTCGGGATCATGCGGTCAATATCGTGAATTCAGGGGGCCATCTCCACAAATTCACGTGAATTCAGGGGGGTCACCTCTCCGAATTTACAGGAATTCAGGGAGGTGTGCCTTTGGGGCTCGCTGAGCTGGCCGGTTCGCGGGGGCCGCGCGGCTCAGAGGCAGAGCATGTAGGCGACCAGGTCGCCCTTCTCCTGCTCGATGCGCTGCAGGCCAGATCAGGAGGGGAAGCGCATGCAGGAGGACCTGCATCAGCCCATGATTGTCGCTCAGGTCGGTCGCTACTGCACGGTCGTCATGGTCTCCTCTCTTGTCTGACTTGACTCACCCGGAGCGCCTTGTGCTCGCCCGCTCTGCTCCATGCGGAGCTTGGGGCCCTGCTGACGGTGTGCCTGTGACGGCACCTCTCCGCGGATTCCCAGGCGCGACGAATCGAAGAGAACGTGCCCTTGACACGTGTGGCTGGCTACGTGTCTCCGATGAATCACGCTGGTTGATCAGCGGAACTGTTCGTTGACCATGTTGGTGAAGCGCCAGTCCTTGATCTTCGTTCCCTCGGCGATCAGAGCCTGCATGCCCAAGGGGATACCCTGCAGCCTACGGTCGTTGGGGATGGGCATCGAGAAGACTGCCGCGCCTGCGGGGGCCGGGATCGTCATAACGCTTAGGAGTTGAGCGCGCAAGAGATCGAGACCGAAGCGACCGAAGGGCGGAATGGAAACCGATCTCCCCGCGGCGCCAACCTGGAAGAAGAGGGCCGCGACCTTGGGCGATGGGTTGCGTCCTGGGGATGATTCGATCTTGACCTCGAGCGGATAGCCGGTGCGAGGACAAGCGGCGAAGGACAGCTGGCGATACCTGTTCTCGAAGACCTGGTTCAGCGCAAACAGATCGGGATCGCCGTCTCCATCCGCATCGATGAGTCTGGCGGCATCGATGCCTCCGACGATGCGCAGTTCGATCGGAAGTCCGTCCTGGATCCAGCGCAATCCTCCCTTTCCATCATTGCGCAGCAAGTAGTGCTCTCCGTATTTGTCGCGTGGGTTCATCCAGCGAGACACGATCACATCCGGGTCGCCGTCATCGTCGATGTCACCCGCAGTCGCCCCTATGATGGTACCGAGGATCTGTTGCACCCCCGTCGTGGCTGTGAATGAACCTCGACCATTGCCCAGATAGAGGCGATCTCCCTTCGTGCTGCCCGCAGAAAAGAGGTCAGGATTCTTGTCTCCGTTGAAGTCCGCGATGATGACCTGCGTCGTGCCAAGCTTGTCTGCTGGCAGGCCGCCGACCTTTTCCTTGAAGGTCCCTTTGCCGTTGTTCAGGAAGACGCGGTTCTGGCCCGGGATCCCTGTGGAGGCCCCGGTCGGTAGGTACTGATTCCCCACGATGACATCGATGTCCCCGTCCAGGTCGATGTCCGCCGTGGCGAGGCTGATGGTATTGTCAACGACCCCGGGGAACTGGAGGCTCGGGGCCTCCTTGAACCGGGCCTTGCCGTCGTTCAGAAAGAGTCGGCGACGGTAGGGCTTCATGACAGAGCTGGATGTGTATCTGGCTCCTCGGGCTATGAGAAGATCGAGATCTCCGTCTCCGTCGGCGTCAAAGCAAGCCACGTCACGCGCTGGATCGCCTATGTCAGGAAGTCGTGAAGTCGCGTCGATGAAGCTCCCCTTGCCATTGTTCAGGAAGAGCATTGTGCCCAGGCCTGTGAGCTTGCCTGCAGAGTGAATTCGAGTGATGACGACGTCGACATCGCCATCTCCGTCAAGATCTCCGGATGCGAAGCTCGTAGGGATGAGAGGGATTGTGGGCATCGCGCCCGCTGGAGCAGGCACGAATCGACCGTTCGCTGTTCCGAGCAGGAGCTCGACAGGTCTGCCGAGGTATTTCTTCGTAGACACGTATTCATAGGGCGAGGCGCCCTTCAGTATGTCCACGAAGCCGTCTTGGTTGATGTCCACCGCAAGCTCGACACCTCGGCGCACTGCTCTAGCTAGCTTCTCTCCGCAGCTTTCCGCATAGCCCCCTTTCGCATCTCTTCTCAAGAGGCGACTGTGCTAATCCAGCAGGAGGAGATCCGCACGCTTGTCGCCATCGAAATCCGCAACAGCGAGCCTGGAGCGCCAGGGGGCGGGACTACCGATGGGGGCCTTCTTCGACAAGGCAAACCTCCCCTTGCCAAGATTCTCGAGCACTCGAACCCGACCGAAATCCGTGTTTTCGACATCCTGGTTCGTCCACAGGATATCGATGTCCTTGTCACCATCTACATCTGCTGTTGCCATGTTGCTCACGATGCTGTCAGGCGGAGCTGGACTCTGCAGTTTCAGATCGAAGAATCGCCCCTTCCCATCGCCGCGCCAAACGACAGGCAACACCCTCGTCTTACCAGACAGATCCGTGTAGTAGCTGAATCCCGCGATATCGGGAATGCCATCGCCGGTCAACTCGGCGAGGCGAGCTGTGAACAGATACTTCAGGCTGCCGGGCAGGGGAGTCCCCGGTGCTGGCGAAAGGGCGCCCTTTCCATTGTTCAGATAGACGACGGAGACGCCCAATGGCCATGCATGTCCAAGCAGGACAAGATCGATGTCACCATCGCGCTCGATATCGACTGGAAGAATCTCGACACGGCGCAGCTGAGAGCCTGGGAGCTTGTTCTTGCTTGGCGTGAACATACCCTTCCCGTTGTTGAGAAGAACAGTCAGAGAAGTATGCGAGTAGGTAGCAATGTCCAGATCGCCGTCTGCATCCGCATCCAGGAAGGCACAAGTGAGGAAGTCACCGAGCTTCATGGGACCAGCGTTGGGGAGCTCCTTGAATTGCCCTTTGCCGTTGTTCAAGAAGACGCGAAGCTGACGCTGTGTTGTACTGGTCCAGGTGCGGGAGTAGCCGAGGACGATGTCGAGGCTCTTGTCACCGTTCACATCCGCGAACCTGGGACGAGGATCCCAGCTCCACTCGGTCTTGCCTAGCGCGAGACGCGTGCTCACATCCCGGAAGTCACCCTTTCCCTCATTGAGCCAGAGAAGAACGTGGCTATCCGAGGGAAAGCTGGGGACGAGCTGCAG
>JAJRTL010000091.1 GCA_024278315.1 Planctomycetota bacterium
GGTTAGCCGGGGTTGGGCCCCGAGGGGCAGGCAAGAGCCTGGTCTGGGGGCCTTGAGCCAGGGTCGAGGGAGTCCAATGTGGGACCGGTGCGGGACCGGTGCGGGCGCGTGTATTACTTGCTGCTCTGCAGGATGGCGGCCATGGTGGAGCGGCCGAGTTCGAAGGCCTGGTGGTTGAGTTCGAAGAAGCGGGGGGGGCTCATCTGATCGATGGCCTTCTGGAGGGACTCTTCGGAGAAGGGGAGGAGGTGGAGTGTGGCGAGACCGCCGAGCATGATGACGTTCTGGACCTTGGGGTTGCCGAGTTGTTCAGAGAGACGGGTTGCGTCGAGGGTCCAGACGTGTGGGGTGATGGCGCGGATCTGTGTGAGGATGCCTTCTAGCGGGGGGTAGTCCTTGCCCAGCCAGGCCAGGAGTGCGAGGGGTACCGGCTGGGGGTTGAGGAGGACGCGGGTGTTCGCTGACATGCGCGAGATGGCGCGTTGGGTCTCGAGTGGCTCAAGGCCCAGGACGAGGTCGGCTTGTGCTGGGCCGACGAAGCCGGTCTGGCCGGGGCCCATGACCAGCGTTCCTTCCACCATGCCGCCGCGTTGGGCGAGGCCGTGGATCTGGCCGGCGCGGAGGGGGATGCCCTCCATGCGTGCGGCATCGCCGATTACCTTGGTGGCCGAGAGGACGCCTTGGCCGCCGCAACCGGCGACGACTGCCTTGAAGGTGCGGGGCTTCATGCCATCGCTCCTGGGTTTTCGTATCCGGTCTCCGGCAGGATGGCGCCGTTGGGGCAGAACTGGGCGCAGACTCCGCAGGCGGTGCAGAGCTGGGGATCGAGCTCGATACGGCCGTTGACGAGGAGGAAGGCCGGGCAGCCGAAGAGGTCCAGGCAGGAGCGGCAGTTGCCGCATTGGCCGCAGATCATGCAGCGGGCGGCCTCGGCGCGGGCCTGGGACTCGCTCAGTGGAGCACGTACTTCGTCGAAAGTTCGGATCCGTGCTTCTCCCGTGAGCTCAGTCGGGCGTTGACGCGCCTCGGTTTCGCGGCGCTGGATCCCTGGCCGCTCGCATTGCGGCTTGTTCTCGATGCGAGGTGGAGGCTGCTTGAAGCTTGCTGCTTCTTCGCCGCGTAGTGACCCATCGATGGCCCATGCAGCGCGAAGGCCCTGTGCGATGGCATCGGTGACTGTTGCATGGCCTGGTGCCATATCACCACAGGCGTAGACACCTTCGACGCTCGTGGCGCAGCTGTCCGGGTCGATTTCGACCTGCACGCCGACGGTTTCGAAGGAGAGAACGTTTTGAAAGGCACTCTCGTCCGGGATCTGTCCAATGGCGTTGATGACCTGATCGACCTTCAAGAGCCTGGCGCTTTCCGGAACGCTCTCGAAGTTGTCCACGCGGAAGGGACCTTCTGCAATGGGCCTCACGCCCTCCAGTTGGATGCCGTCCTCGGCGAGGTGGATGGCACGGGTGCGCAGCAAGAACTCGATACCTTCCTCCTGCGCTTCCTGGATCTCGCTTCGGATGGCTGGCATCTCGGCGTCGTCCTCGAGGCAGGCCAGCGTGACCGACTCGGCGCCGTTGCGCAGCGCGGAGCGTGCGGCGTCAATGGCCGAGTTGCCCCCGCCGATGATGAGGACCTGCTTGCCGGTGAGCTCCTGGCCCTTGCCCCGCTCGACGGCCGAGAGGTAGTCGATGGCATCGGTCAGCGTCGGGCCACTGCCTTCGAGCGCCAGGCGCAGGCCTATGCCGTTGCCGATGGCGAGGCAGACCCTGTCGAAGTCTGCGCGTAGAGCTGCGACCGTGATGTCGGTGCCCAGCCTGGTCTCTCCCTGGAACTCGACGCCCGTGTCGAGGATACGATTCACATCCCGGTCCAGGATGTCGGCGGGCAGACGGTAGCTCGGGATGCCGTAGCGCAGCAGGCCGCCGGGCTTCTGGCGGGAGTCGAGCAGCGTGACCTGGTGTCCGCGCATTTGGAGGTCGTGTGCGGCCGCGAGCCCAGCGGGGCCGGCTCCGACGACGGCGACGCGCTTGCCGCTCGTCTTCTGCATCGGCGGATTGTAGGGCCACTCAGGTTGCTCGTTGGCCCAGTCCACGACGAAGCGTTTGAGGTCATTGATCGCCACTGGCTCGTCGATTCCGCTGCGGATGCAGGCTACCTCGCAGGGTGCGTGGCAGACGCGGCAGACCGAGTCGGGCAGGGGGTTCTGCTCCATGATGAGCTCGAGGGCGAGCTCGTAGTTGCCGGCAGCGATGTGCGCGCTGTAGCCCTGGATGCAGAGATAGAGTGGGCAGGCGCCCGCGCAGGGGGAGACTTCCACGGGTACCCGGTCGGCGACGGGACCGGTCTCGAGCGATCGTGCGCGTGCCATGGATCGTTCGAAGGGGACCACTGGCATCTGTGAACAACGATGGCCGTATTCTTCGCGACCGCAGTGCTGACAACGCGTGTGGTCAATGACGTAGGTCGTCGCCTCCCTGGCCTTCTCGCTCTGGTGCGGCTGCGAGTCTGCGAACTCGCTCCCCAGCCTGTTGGAATACACAGGGCAGGCTCTCTCGGTGATGAGGACGCTCGGTCCCTCGTTGTCCTTGGCGCGTTGGAAGGCGGCCACCGTTGCTTCCAGATCGTTGGGATCGACTCGCTCTACGTGCTTGCAGGAGAGTGATCGTACGACCTCCAGAATGTCGATGTCGCGCCCGATCCTACCGTTTGCGGCCTCAATGGACGGACTGTCCTGGAAGCCGGTCATGGCCGTGACTTCGTTATCCATGATGACGACGATGATGTCGTCCTTCTCCTTGATCGCGTTGACCAGAGGCGGGATGCCGGAGTGGAAGAAGGTCGAGTCGCCGATGAAGCCGACCGTGCGCTTGCCTTCGATGCGCGCCACGCCAGCGGCCAGTGTGATGCCCGAGCCCATGGCCAGCAATGCGTCTGCCGAGTCCAGGGCTCCGCCGAAACCCAGCGTGTAGCAGCCGATGTCGTTGAAGAAGAGCACGTCTTCGCCCAGCGCAGCGCGCGCGGCGAAGAAGGCGCCTCGGTGGGGGCAGGACGAGCAGAGGACTGGCGGGCGCACCGGTGTCTCGACGATCGGCCCGGGCTCGGCGGGTGCCGGCACGATCCCGATCGCCTCGTGGAGCCCCTTCTGGATGATCTCTGGCAGGTATTCGTACTGTCGCTCGAAGTGCCCTGTGTACTTGCCGAGGATCTCCTTCTGGAGACCATAGCGACTGCAGAGTACGTGCACGGCGTCTTCGAGGAAGGGCAGCAGTTCTTCGACGATGACGATGCGTTCAGCGGTCCTGATCTCGTCCAGGATCAGCTCCTCGGGAAGTGGGTAGACGCCTCCGATATGGAGATGACGGACCTGGTCGGTGACGCCGTGCTCCTCGAGGATGTCGGAGGTCGTGGCCGTCGGCACTCCGGCCGAGATGATCAACGTGCTTCCTTCTCCGACTACGGGAAAGAACGGGGACTCTCCCAGCAGCTTGCGCGCTTTGGCGATGCGCTCCTTGATCTCCAACCGCAGGAGCCTGGCATGTGCCGGGAGCGGGATCTTGCGTTTGGGGTCCTTCTTGAAGCCCGTGGCCAGCCGGTGCTGGATGGCTCCGAACTCGACGTCGGCCCGCGTGTGGCAGAGGCGGGTCATCGGTCGAAGGATCACCGGCAGATGGCAGGCCTCCGAGAGTTCGAAGGCAAAGCGCGTCATCTCGAGAGCTTCCTGCGCCGTCGAGGGATCCAGCATGGGCGTGAAGAGCATGGATGCGACCTGGCGCTGATCCTGCTCGTTGGGGCTGGTCAGGCAGGAGGGATCGCCCGCGCTCACGATGACCATGCCTCCATCGGTCCCGATGTAGGGAATCGTGACCATGGGGTCACCGGCATACATGAGGCCCAGATGCTTCATGGCCACCAGGGAACGCGCTCCGGCCATGGAAGCCGCGAAAGCCATCTCGATGGCGACCTTCTCGTTGACCGAATACTCGAAGGGGATGCCTAGCTTGGGCGCCAATCGTGAGAACCAATCGGTGATCTCACTCGAGGGAGTCCCCGGATATCCCGACACGAGCCCCACACCCGCCTCGATCGCCCCCCGTACGATCGCCTCGTTGCCCAGCAGGAATTCCCTCCGGCCTGCCTGGGGAACCAGGAGTGGGATCACATTCGATTCCTTGGCTTCACTGCTCATGGGGGTTCTGTGCTGACGAGACGAGTCCCCGAGATGCTACGTGCCGACAACCCTGTGCTCAAATGGGCCGAAGTGCGGGGAAGTTCGCACCGTGGAGGCTCTACAGCTTCAACTTGAGCGAACGGATGCCTGTTTTTCCGGCGACATTCCTCCAGACGAGAATGGCAGAGTCCCCGGTGCGGACCATCCTTGGAAAACCCGTCGCCCTCGATCTGGGCAATCTGGCGAGATCCACCCTTTGGGTGATCTTTCCGTCTTCCTGAA
>JAJRTL010000092.1 GCA_024278315.1 Planctomycetota bacterium
CCTGGTCTTGGAGGAGCTCGAGACCTCGCCCTGGGAATGGCCCTGCGTAGAAGGCAGAAGCAGGGGGGGGAGCGCGAGCAGCAGGGAGAGCATCTTCATGCCTCCATGATTGACGCTTGGGGCTGCCGGAACAAGCTCCTGAGTGGGTTCACCTGCCGGTTCCGTACATCCCATGCTCATGGATGTAGGTCTGGACCCGCGGGTCGAGCTCGGCGCTGCAATCTTCGCCGTCCGCGAGCGCTTGTCGGATCTGCGTGGCAGCGATGGCCGGTGCCACGGCCGGAAGGATACCGGCTCTGAGCTTCGACTTCTGCTGGGCGGTCAGCCCGGGGAGATCCGCGAGGGCTCCGACGTCGAAGCCCGGGCGGGGCACGGTGAGGATGTCCGCCAGCTCGAGGATGCGATCGGGTTCACGCCATTGCGGGAGGTCCAGCAAGCTGTCGCTGCCTAAGAGCCAGTAGAGCTCCCGGTCGGGTCCGAGCTCGGCGCGATGGTGAGCGAGCGTCTTCCAGGTGTAGTTGGGCTCGGTGCCCTGAAGCTCCTCAGCGGACACCCGGACGCCCGGCATGTCTTCGAAGGCGATCTTGCAGAGCGCCAGTCGTGCAGCGTCGTCGGACAGGTTTCGATCCAGCTTGTGGGGCGGCCGGCCTGCCGGGATGACGAGGATCTCGGCTTCGCGACAGTGCTTGCGTGCCGCTTCCAGCAAGAACCGATGAGCCAGCTGCGGTGGGTCGAAGCTGCCGCCGAAGAGGATCCTGGCTCGCGGTCTCACAGTCTCATGGCTCGTCGAACCCCTGCCCACGCGACTACTGGTCCTCTCGTCGATCTCGTTCGAGGATGCGCTGGATCTCGGTAGGGAGATCGCCATCGTTGGGAAGCTCGATCTGCTCGGAATGTTCCATGTCCTTGACCTGGACGACTTGCCGTGCGCGTTCGTCTTCGCCGATGATGAGGACGACACGTGCGCCGCGCTTGGCCGCCTGGCGAAGCTGTGGCTTGATGCGACGTCCTTCGAAATCGAGGTCGACCGTGAGGCCTGCGCGACGCAGGCCTTCGGCCAGCACGAAGGCGCTGGCGCGGTCTTCCTCCCCCAGGCTGGCGACGTAGACCGGGCAGGGGGGCTCGCCAAGATGTTCTTCCGCCAGGCCCTGCTTGCCCATGGCGAGCAGCACACCGGTCACCCCGAGCGAGAACCCGATGGCAGGCGTCGACTGACCACCCATCTCCTCGATGAGACCGTCATAGCGGCCACCGCCAACGATCGTGTCGCGCGCCCCGAGACTCGGCAGGCGAATCTCGAACACGGTGTGGGTGTAGTAGTCGAGTCCCCGGATGATGCCCTTGTCGATCTCGAACTCGCGATTCAGCGCGCCCAGCGCCTGCTGGACCTCGGCGAAGTGCGTGGCGCTCTCCTCACAGAGAACGTCCAGGAAGGCAGGTGCGTCTGTGTTGCGCTTCTTGCACTCCCTCTCCTTGCAGTCCAGGACGCGGAAGATGTTCCGTTCGTATCGGCGCTGGCAGTCCTTGCAGTACTGCTGGATCTGAGGCTCCAGGAAGCTCTTGAGAGCATCCTTGTAGTGCACCCTGTCTTCCGCATTGCCGATGGAGTTCATGTGCACCGTGAAACCCTGGATGCCCAGTGCTTCTACGCATGTGGCAGCGACGTGGATGACTTCGGCGTCGAGCCGCGGGTCGTGCGAGCCGATGGCTTCGATGCCGACTTGGTGGAACTGCCGCTGACGTGCGGCCTGAGGACGCTCGAAGCGGAACATCGGGCCGATGTAGTAGAGCTTGCGGAAGGGCCGGGTCTTGTCGAGGTGGTTCTGCAGGTAGGCCCGCACGACCGAGGCCGTGGCTTCGGGACGGAAGGTCACCGAGGTGTCCCCGCGCTGGCAGGTGAACATCTCCTTCTCGACGACATCCGTGACCTCGCCCAGGGAGCGCACGAAGAGGCTGGTCTCCTCGAAGAGAGGAGGCCGGATCTCCAGGTAGGCGTATTGTTCCAGGACCTTGCGGCAGGTCTCGAGGACGTGGTCGAAGAGCGGGATCTGCTCGGGTAGCAGATCCTCGGTGCCCCTGGGGGCGCTGTATTGGCTCATTTCCGGGTACGAGGCTCTGAAGGGGGAAGGCTTGGCCTGGGGTCCCTCCTGGGATCCGAAGGACCAGAGAGGGATTCTAACCCCTTGTCATATCGAGACGAATCCCGAGGTAGGAAAGATGCCCCTTCCCAGCGGAAAGCGGTTGAGGCGACCCTCTGGCCTCGCTAAAGTCCTGTCCTTCCTCGATCTGCGGACCTGCCGCACTTGAGGACTCGCCCTCAGTGACCAGACCCCCTGGTCGACCGAAGCCTGGTCTCTCGCAGCATATTGACCTGCGTAGGCCCCTAGGCCAGTCTCACTGGCCACTCCCTCTGGAGGATTGATGATCCGTTCGATCTCGAAGTTGGCTGTTGTCGGACTGCTCGTCCTTGGTGTTTCCTGCAGCTCCTTCTCCTGGCGCGGCAATGGTGGCGATGTGTCTGCCGATGCTTCTGCCAAGGGTGTCAAGAGCGTGGACGAGCTCGCCCGCAACTATGACAATCAGCGCTATTGGGGCTTCTGGCAGGGCGTTTTCTCCGCCCATGGCCAGTCCACCGTGGATGGCTTGCACAACATCCACATGAGCTTCAACCGCAACTTCATGAATCACCGTATCGGCACCTCATCGGGTCGTTACACCTACGATAGCTACGGCGCTTCCACGTCGTCCAACGCGACCTACGACGAGACGGGACGCTAGAACGGATCGTCGGCGTCTGTTCACCGACGTCTGGTCGCGGACGTCTGGTCGCCGGGATCTGACCCGACAGGCTGTCTCAGCCTCTTGGTTTCTGCCATCTGCGGGATGGCTCCACTGGCTCGTTGCGGAGATTGCTGCGTCCCGAGCCTCGTCTTTCCCGATACGCGGGACCTCGGTCCAAGTGCGTATTGTGGGGAGAACCAGCAGGTCCGGCCTTGCACCTGGAGGTCGGCCTGTTTCAATTCCGGGCACTTGAGAGATTCCGGCGATCCGTCGCCAGAAACTCCTCGAGCACCCTCTGGTGTGGCGACGTGGCCAAGTGGCTAAGGCGCTGGATTGCAAATCCATGATCCCGGGTTCGAATCCCGGCGTCGCCTCCAACTGTCAGCCCACCTCCCCTCGGCAAGGGGAGGTGGGCTGGTTTCTTGTTGAAGCTCGTGTCAGTCGATGCGGATCCGGTACCAGGGCATCAGATTCGTGAAGCTCAGCGGTAGCTTGGGGCCAAGGAGCAACCCGCTCAGGTAGAAACTGACGCCGCGGAGCGAGGCCTGGTTGGGGATGGAGAGGCTGGGGGTGGCCCTGCCCTGTTTGTCGAGGAGGCCTGCGAAGTTGTTGAAGATGCCGTTGTTCTGGCCGAGGCTCGACGAGAAGAGGGCGTCGGGTTGGAGCGGGAGGGTACCGAGGCCTGGGAGCGCGATGCCCGGTTGCGTCGCGCCAGAGGCGGCGAGCACGTAGATCGAACCGGGGCGGGATGCGAAGAAAAGCGGCAGGGGCAGCGTCTGACCACGCAGGATGCGGGCGGGGGCTTCGAGGCTTCGCGGAGCGAGCAGATACCGCAGGGCGGCCTGCATGAGCTCGGCACGTGTGCTTGCCTTGGTAATGGTCTCGAGCGGGAAGCCCAGATAGAACACGCGCCCCTTGAGGCGGTTGCCATGGAGGGCGGCGACCTGGGCAGTCGAACCATAGAGGAGATCCGTGGTCATGCCGGTCTCCGGGGCCAGCACGTCGGGGAAGTCCACGTCGTAGGTGCCCCCGGTGCCATCGTCGAAGCTTCCGGCAGGGAGACTGGCCAAGATACCTGTGGTCGTGGATCGGAAGGCATAGGTCTGGGCATCGTCCCGAACGTAGCGAACTCCCAAGACCTGCGAGAGGAAGGCCTTGTCGCCGGTGCTCCCTTTGGCTCCTAGGTCCCAGGCGATTTCCGAGCCGCTCACGAGGAGGCGTCCGCCGCCGGCCACGAAGGCGCGGACCATGAACTGTTCAGCTGCGCTGAAGCTCTCATCGCGCGTGCTCTCCTCACCACAGGCCCAGTCTACGACCTGGTAGCTCCCCAGGGTCAGACGGCCGAACCCCACGGCTTCGTTGCTGGCCGCATCGAAGCCCAGCGAGAATCGCCCCTCCCGGCGGATGGCGTCACCGTGCAGCCGCAGGTAGTCGCGCGTGTTTTCAGGCCCCTTGACCGCCTTGCCGACGCGATCGAATCCCTGCACGAGGAGCAGAGGCGCGGTGCCCAGGTGGCTGGTGCCCGCGCAGAGCACCTCGGTGGGGAAGGACCGGCCACTGCTGTTCCAGGCGCGGACGCGGAAGCTCCGCATGCTGCCTGCGGCCAGGGGCCCGGTGGACCAGGCGAGCGAGCGGGTCTGTGCGGCTTCGCGGAAACCCTTTCCGTCGAGGGAGACTTCGACCGAGTATCGCGTGGCACGTGGGGCGGAGTCCCAGGTGACGCGCAGGCCGCCCTTGCCATCCTGGGTGACCCGCAGGGCAGGCGGTGCCTCGGGGGGGAGGGCGAGGGTCGGCTGGAAGTAGCGCAGCACGCCGCGAGCGTAGGCGCGAGCGGTGAGTTCACGAAAGCGCGGATCATGCAGGGCATTGTGATCCTTGCTGCCGTTCTTGTCGTGGAAGGCCATCTCCACGAGGACGCCCGGCATGCTCTTGAGCACACGGAGTTCGCCGAAGTTGGCCGAGAAGCGCCCGCGGTCCCTCCAGGTCGAGTCGTAGCGTGTACGGATCTCAGAGACGATCTGGCTCTGCACGGCCTTCTGCAGTGCGATGGAACCGCTGGTCGCCTTGGTGTAGATGAAGGATGACGTGCCTGTGCCGCCGCCCGCATTGGTGTGCAGGGAGAGGTAGGCGTCGGCGCCCTGCCACTCTGCATAGGTCGGGCGCGCGGTGACGTCGTCCGTGCGATCGCTGCCGGATGTCGTGTCGTAGACACTCTTGGGTGCGCCGACGTATTCGATCCAGTAGCGTGAGCATTCCTGCCAGCGAGGCTTCTTGCTCGTGCTGCCCTTGCGCACCGTGCTGCCTGCACCCGCACCGATGCGGAGGGCATCGGCGATGACGACCTTGCCGAGCGGGCCCTTGTTGTCGAGTTCGACGCGCCAGGTCTGGCCCTTCTCGAACCAATACTGCCCCAGATGCACCCAGCGTCGATCGTCCTTGCTCTGATCGATGCGCACGCTCTCGCTGCCTCCCGAATGGAAGATCGTGTAGCCCACGTCCGCGCTACGGTTGCTGCCTGCGCGATAGAAGATCTGAACAGGATAGCTCCCCGATACCTTCACCTGGAACTTCCAGATCGCCTTGGCCGAGACGCTGGCCTTGGTGGCGGTGTATCGATAGGTACCGTTCTTGTAGCCCTTGGAGCGGGAGGTGGTCCAGCTACCGGATTCGTTGTAGACCTGGGCGCCCTGGTCGTTGTCGAGGATCAGCTCGAGCGGGATCTCGCCGCGTTCGCGAGCCGAGATGACGCGCGCGCCCATGTTCTCCAGCGCCGGGATGAGATAGCGCATCGCGATCTCGTTGGTGTGGATGTCCTCGGTCAGGCCTCCAATCTGCGGGCGTTGTGTGGTCCATCCGAGGGTCGAGTGGTAGTAGTAGCCGTGCCCGGGGGAGACGAAGATGGTCTTGCCGCTGAGCGCTCCGGTCACGGTCATGGCGCCGAAAGTCTGGCCTGCGCGCGGGCGGAGAGGTGCCAGCGGCTTCGTTGCCGATGGGCGTGCACCGGAAAGTAGGGCTTCGAGAGTCTGGAGCTGGCCCTGCCCGTCCTTCACCTCGATCCACACGCTCTTCGCGGCGGAGTTCCTGAGTGCGGTTTTCTGGATCTGCTCGAGCGCCTGCTCCAGATCAGCGCCAGGTTGCATGAGGGTCAGGAAGGTCTTGTCGAAGACGAGCGTGAGTCGCGTGCCCTGGATCCGGTGCGAGAGCAGGGCCATGCCCAGGGGCAGGGCGGTGGTCCACGAGCGGGCGCGTTCGCCCGCAACGGGGCCGGCGAGGAGGGCCTTAAGGGCCGGCACCAGCTGGCGTGCTGCGCCCGGACGGGCGATCAGATCGCCCTTCTGCAAGAAGAGCGGGCCCTGGGAGAGGAGCCTGCCGGACAGGGGGAGGGATGCTGCCAGGAGCAGCAGGGAGAGGAGTCGCATCGAGGGAGGTCCGATAAGGCAGTCGGTGAAGAGGGCATCCAGAAGGGATCCGGGATCGTCGGCGGATTCAGGACAGCTTCGATTGTAACGCCTCGCAAAGGGCTTGCCCAAGGGCTCCGGCTGATGTGGCCAGGGCCAGCCCTACAGGTCCTGTGAGTCAAGTCTTGTCGATCCATGGAGCAGGGGGCAGGATCGCCCTCACCATGAGCCAAGATTCTTCTTCTTCCTCCGCAGATCACCTCCCCGCCTGGTCGGCCCTGCTCGAGCCTGGGGCTCGCGAACTCCTGGAACGGGCCGGACAGATCGAGGATCCTGCGCAGGTCGAGCCCAAGCATCTGGCCTGGCTGAGAGAGGTGGGAAGCCCGGAACTCGTAGCCGCAGCCATGGAGCTGGCCCAGGCGCGCCGCAAGGGCGCGGCCAAGTTCGAGCACGCCCAGGAGATGTGGATGGATCTGGCCGGGATCGAGCAGGCCAGTGCCGAGGATGTGGCGAGATGGAAGGCCAGACGGTTCGAGGAAAGGGACGAGCGCATCTGGGATCTCTGCTGTGGGATTGGTGGAGATGCGATGGCCTTGGCGGCTGTCACAGGGGACCTGGTGGCCGTGGATTCGGATCCCCTGGCCTGCCTCATGGCCGAATGCAATCTGGGGCTTTCGCGTGGTGCTGGTGTTTCGAAAGACCTCGTCGAAGTACGCTGTGCCCCTGTCGAGGACCTGCTGGCCTCTTCGGACCTCGACGACGCTCTCGTGCATATCGATCCAGCGCGACGCCGGGTCGGGTCGCACTCGGGGAGGGGGGGCCGATCCTGGCGATTCGAGGACACCCAACCAGGCCCCGAGGTCCTGGCAGAGATCATCCGCGTCAGTCGTGGTGCTGCGATCAAGCTGGGTCCGGGCGTGGAGCTGGACGAGCTGCCACATGCCGCAGAATCCGAGATCGAACTCATGGCGAGTCGCGGGGGACTCAAGCAGGTGCTCCTCTGGACCGGTGAACTCGCGGAAGCCCCAGGCTTGCGCCGGGCCAGCCGGGTGGAGAAGGGGCTGAGTTTCGCAGCCATGACCCAGCCGATGCCACGCCATCGATCCGAGCCCTCGGACTATCTCTACATCCCTGATCCGGCCCTGGAGCGGGCCGGTCTCGTGGGGGCTCGCCTTGCGGCACTCGACCAGGAGGTCTGGAACCTGCATCCAGGACTCGGCTATCTGCACGGGCCCCTGGAGCTCCGCGATCCCTGGTTCAGCTGCTATCGCATCGAGACGGTGCTTCCCTGGCGGGAGAAGAAGCTACGCTCTTGGCTCACGACCCATGGCGTGGGCAAGGTGGAGGTGCGGACGCGGGGCGGGGCCGTGGTCGTCGAGAAGGCGAGGCGTGAACTCCGGGGCGATGGAGACCAGTCCTACGTGATCTTTGGCTTGCGCCTGGGCAAGCGGATCCTGGCCTTCGTCACGAGAGCCTTGGATCCTGGAGCCGAAACGCCAGGATAGGCATGAGCCCGCGGGGTGCGTCCCATGATTCCCGAACGAGAAGCTGTCGCATGGAAACGAGTCAGAACGAGAAGAAGTCGCTGGTACCCGTTGCGGTGGGCCTCGTGCTCGCGCTACTGGTGGCACTGGTCATTGGGATCAGCCTGCCCAACGCGGTGCGGGGTTATGACGTCGAGGATCTCGCCACGCCGCCCTTCGAGACCAGGTTGGAGCGGGATCAGTCTGATCTCCAGGCCAAGGAGATGGGCCTGGACCGAAGGGCGGACTACGTGACCTGGAAGTCCTTTGGGTATTCGGAGTGCGCCATCCTCGACATGGGGGATCTGCGCATCGCTGTACCGAGGATCCGTACGCGTGGGTCCAAGACCTGGATGGGGCGCATCAAGGTCAAGACCGATGCCCTGCCCAAGGAAGTCAACGAGAAGAAGCCCTATCGGGTCGGCGGCAAGCGCCTCTGGTTCGAGAGCCGCTGGATCGAGGGTGCCAACGAGTGCAGCTTCTGTGATCTACCCTTCCAGATCAGGGACGGCCGGCTCCACATCGCCGATGAGGTGTTCGTTTTCGGTGAAGGCAAACGTATCCTGGTCGTCAACCGCCGAGGCAAGCTCGAGGCTGGGCTGCGCATCGAATCCGATGGCAGCCTGAAGCCCCTGCAATCCAACTGAT
Source organism: Planctomycetota bacterium (assembly GCA_024278315.1). Classification (GTDB taxonomy): domain Bacteria; phylum Planctomycetota; class UBA1135; order UBA1135; genus JAJRTL01. Next base: position 8,351 of record JAJRTL010000092.1, read on the forward strand.
CTGCGAGGGTGTGGCGAAGAAGGGGGGCTGACCCCTTGTCTTCTCTTCGTCAATCGTTGGAGCTGGCGGGGCGGATGAGGACCTGGAGCGCAGGGCGGGAGAAGATCTTCTTGGCGACGCGGATGACGTCTTCGCGCGTGATCCGGCTCAGGCCCTCGTAGTAGCGCTTGGACCAGTCGTAGCCTTCTCCGTAGAGTTCGTTGAGGGCTTCGCTCTGGGCGACCGAGGAGTTCTTCATCTTGCCGAGCGCGTCGTAGGCGCTCAGCATGCGCTTGGCTAGCGCCAGCTCCTCATCCGTGAACTTGCCGTTCTGGATGTCGGAGATGACTCCGTCGATGATGGCCAGCACGGCCTTCTCGTCCTTGGGGGCGAAGTCCGTGTCGATGGCCAGGTGCCCGGCTCCGTCGCCCATGTAGGGCATCGTCTGGACCGAGTATACGTACTCGTTGCTGCCTTCGCGAAGGCGGTGGTGGAGCCAACCCGAGGCGCCGATGATCGAGTTCATGACCGAGGTGGCCATGCGATCCTTCGTCTCCTGACGGGGGAAGGCCCTCCAGGCGATGCGGTAGTTGGTACGGACCTGGCGATTGGTGAGTTCGATCAGCTGGGGCTTGCCCGGGATCGGATCGGCGACGACCTGGGATGCAGGGATCGTCCCCTTCTCCCAAGACCCAAGGGCCTTGCGGACCAGGGCCTCGGCCTTGTCGACGTCGATGTCGCCATAGACAGCCATGACGCAGTTGTTGGGACGAATGTAGGTGCTGAAGAGCTGCCGTACGTCATCGACCGTGAACCTCTGCAGGTTCGCGATCGTCCCGAAGCGCTGCCGTCGGTAGGGATGTTGGCTGTAGAGATTCTCGCGGACCACCCTGTCGAGGATGGAGCTGGCCTGGACATCCAGGTTGGGAAGCACTCGCTGGATCAGGAGGCCCTTCATCTGATCCACCCAGGTCTTGTCGATGCTGGGATTCTGGAGCACATCGGTGAAGAGGTCGAAGGAGGCATCCAGATCGGAGGCCAGGCTCTTCATGGTCACGAAGACGACGTTGTTGTGGGATGCCGCAGAGAGATTCATGCCCAGTTCGTCCATCTCCTTCAACATCGCACGGAAGGGGCGCTTCTTCGTGCCACGCCAGAAGGTGTTGGCCATCAGGAAGAAGAGACCGTTCTTCTCCTCGGTCTCGTAGATGACGCCGACGTTGAAGCTGGCCTGCACGTCCACCATGCCATAGTCGGGGATGCGCTTGAGCAGCAGCGTGAGGCCATTCTCGAGCACGACCTTCTTGGTGGCTCCTTCACGCGCGACATCGGCAGCTGCAGTCACGGCTGCCTTCTTCTCGGGTGGCTTGATGATGACGACGTTGAGCTTGGTCTGACTCAGGTATTTGCGTGCCATGTCCCGGATGTCCTCGGGGGTCACGGTCCTCATCTTCTCGAGATAATGATCGTTGAAGACTGGATCGTTGACCCAGGCCAGGTTCGATGCCAGTTCCTCGGCTCTATCCTCGACGGTCTCCCGGCCAGCCCAGTAGCCCTTTTCCAGAACCTTCAAGGCGCGATCGATCTCTCCCTGGCTGACCAGGTCGGTCTTGAGGCGGTTCATCTCCGCCCAGATCTCTTTGACGATCTGGCGTGCTTCCTCGGCCGTCTGGGTGTTGAAGTAGCAGGCCAGGCGTCCCGCGCCAAAGACAGGCGTCCACGAGCTCGTGCCGACTCCGGTCACCTTGATCTGGCGACTCGGATCGTGCTCAAACTTGCCCGGCAGACGGGCGCTGGCGCTGGAACCTAGCACGTTGGAGAGCATGTCGAGGGCATAGAGGTCGGGGTGACGCAGGGGGATGGTGGGGACGCCCATGGCGACCGAGCAGGTCTTGGTGGATCCGTGCTCCTTCTCCACCCAACGCATGGCCGTCTGCTCGGGCTCCGCGGGGATCTGGTAGGGCTCGAGGCTCTTGCGCTTCCAGCCTCCGAAGAACTGCTTCACCACGGCGAGCATCTGGTTCTTGTCGATATCACCGACGATGGACACGACGCAGTTCTGGGGTGTGTAGTGCTTCTTGTAGAAGCGGAACATGTCCTCGCGCGTGATCTTCTGGATGCAGTCGCGGTAGCCGATGATCGGCACGCGGGCGGGGTGCACCTTGAACATCGTCTCGCCGAAGGTCTGGCTCATGATGCGCCCGACATTGTCGATGTTGCGCAGCAACTCCTGCTGGACGACTCCCTGCTCCCTCTTGACCTCGGTGGCATCGAACTGGCAGTTCTGGAGCCAGTCCGCGATTCTCTCGGTGGCCGTCAGGGCGTAGTCGCTCTTGGTCGTGATGTAGTACTGCGTGAAGTTGAAGAAGGTCGCTGCATTGGTGTTGCCACCGATGGACTTGACGATCTTCTTGCCCTCCTCCTCGCTGAGCCCTGCCCAGCCTTCGCTCCCGTCGTCGTTCTTGATCTTTCTCCGCGTCGATCCGCCTGCAACGATGTGCTCCATGTAGTGGGAGAGCCCACTGCCGAGATACTCGCCCTCGTAGAGCGATCCCACTCGCATGTATGCCATGACGCGGACCACGGGCACGGAGTGCCGTTCCTCGATGACGACTTGCAGTCCGTTGGGGAGTTCCTCCACCAGCATGTTGGCGGGGAGTGCGCTCTTGGGGTCGGGGCCGGGATCTCCGGCCTGGGCAGGCACTGCTGCAGGCAGGAGGGTGAACAGGGACAAAGTGATGGCGGGAATCGATTTCATATGCGTACCTCTTTCGGGACGGAGAGGATACCGCGAGCTTCGCCAAGTTCCTCCCTTCCTGGGCATGCTTTGGTCCCAGGTCAACAGGGTCCTGTTCGTAGTCTCGCAGGACTCCTCGGAGTTGCGGCTGGGCTGCGCTTACCAGGCACCCAGGTAAGGAACCCGGGTCATCTTGTCCGCACTTCCCGGTAACAGGGTGTCCAGCAAGGCCCGGGCGCGGTCTGCAACCCGCTGGTCCTTACGTTCCTTGGCCATGCGTAGCGTCGCGAACAGACAGGGCAGGGCCCAGTAGGAGTAGTCTGTGTTGTAGGACCAGAGCATGAGCTTGGTGTCCTCGATGGCGCTGGCGGGCATCGGGCTCCCGTCCGCGTTGTAGGCCAAGGCCTTGCCGATGATCAGTCTCTGCGGATGCCAGGCATACAGGACGTTGCTGCGACCCACGAGCCAGGTCAGGTCGGCGAGTTTTGCCGCGGTCTCCTTGCGACCACTCTCGTGGAGGGCCCTCACCATGGCGTCCATGCCCTGGACGGCGATGGCGTCCTCCCAAGGGATCCAGGCCTCGCGTCCGGGCAGGGCACGGTCGTCCACGATGACACGCAGAGGACGGATCTCCCCCTTCTCGGTGCGTGCTGCGGCCTGTGGCAACAGGCATTCCAAGATGCGCTTCTCGACGCGTTCGAGGATCCGGTCATCGCCGCTGGCCATCCACATCTGGACCATGGCCTGATACATGCGGCCGATGCCTCGAGCCGCGCCCATGCCGTTGGTGGCCTTGTTGCCTTGGATGCTCGGGACCGTGAGTCCGGCCAGGATATGCTCGACGAGATGCTCGATCTCTCGGAGGCTGCCATAGCTGCCATGCAGGAGCGCGTCTTCGGCCAACCAGTTGGCTGCGTAGTGTTCGCGGTCCCTGCCATGCCAGTCTGTGCCCCGAAGGTCCTCACGCTTGTGCGTGCGGCCGAGTCGGTCAGGGCTCTGCCCCTTGGACCAGTGCACGGTCTCGTCCCAGCTCACGTATTGTGGGTGTTTGGCTGCGCGGACGATGCTCCCATCCTCTTCGAAGAAGTGGATGGGCCGACAGGTCTCCTGCGCCATGATGAGGCGATCCAGGAAGAGCACGGTCGCATTGCTGTTCGAGATGCAATCCAGATGCTGCCAGGTGCCGAAGGCGGGTTGGAAACCGGTGTCGCCGCAACGCTTGTTGAGGATCCACCCGAAGTGTCCGAAGGGCTCGTGGTAGGGCTTGCCGCTCTTCTCCAGCAGGATCTGCCTCTGTAGCTCCTTGGGGAGGATGTGGCTGGGTTTGTTCCAAGGACCCCAGGTCTTCCAGGTGGACATGGCCAGGAGGGGGAAGGCCTCCTCTGCACGAAGCGAGGGCCCTTCGTCTTCGTCTTCGAGGGTCTTCTTGTCGTAGCAGAGCAGGCTTCCGAACCAGCGACGCCCCTGTGCGTCCGCCATGCGATCAGTGGCCAGGAGTTCGCCGGGATTGCCGTGCCGCAGGCGCAAACCGACGCCCTCGGTCTTGGTGAGGCCAAAGCGGAACTTCATCGGGCGCCAGTGCTGATCCTTGCTCTCGCAGTAGACCGATAGTTCGAAGGGTATCGCGGCCTGGTCGTGGTAGCTGTAGGTGATGAGCTCGCAGATGCCTTGTTTGGTCCTGGCTCTCCAGAGGGCCACCTTGAGGCGGGCATGATCGGCGAGCAGCCGTACGAGCGTGAGGGTCTTGCGTTCGCCGTTGCACTCGAACCAGGGCTCGAAGCCCCGGTCGAACATCGCGGCTACGGCCCGGTGGAGCGTAAAAGGCGTCGCGGCGGGGAGGGGCGGCAGGGCGTGGACTTCGCCGACATGGTTCGCGGGGACATGCACACGGGCGATGTTGATATAGCTTCGAGGCAGCTTGCGGAGGACTTCCTGCGCTTCGCGGGCCCCGTAGAGCACCCATTGGGTCCGGGGATAGGGACAGGGGTTCAGGACATGGAGCAGGGGGCCCTCGTCCTTGCCCGCAGATGCTCGTGGGCCGGTATCTCTGGAGAGGGGCTCTTGGGGGTCCTGGTGCAAGCTTTGGCTCCGTGGGGACTGTCAAGGGGGAATGCCCATCCTTTCCCCTGAGTGCCCCGCCTGCAAGACCTTGCTCGTTTGCAGTGGCCGCTGGTGCTGCTAGAGTCTCTTCCTCGAAATGCCCTCCAGGCCTTCCCCCAACCAACCACGGCCTGCAACCGAAGGAATCACCTTGACTGTCAGAAAGGTCCACTGCGTCTTTCCCCCCGTCGTGCTCGAAGAGCCACTCTTCCACCGGATCAGTCGGGATTTCGAGATCGTCACCAACATCCGGGCAGCCGAGGTCAGTGAAGATTCCGGATACATGGATCTGGAGCTGGAGGGCGAGCCCGACGAGATCGATCGTGTGATTCGCTATCTGGAGGAAAAAGGGGTCAGCGTCTCGGATCTGGTATGAAGCCCACCGTCTCCCTGGTCACGGTCTCCCTTCTCTTTGCTCCCATCTCCTTCCCTGGTCCGGGCGCAGAGACCCTCACGGGGTCGTCTCTGGAGCGATCGTGGCGGAACGATCAAAAGGCCTATGGCCGCAAGGGTGCCGTCGTTTCGGCTCATCCCTTGGCTTCCAGAGTGGGACTCGCCATCCTGAAGCGGGGTGGCAATGCCGTCGACGCTGCCGTGGCCACCTTCCTGACTCTGGCGGTGGTCCATCCCCAGGCCGGCAATCTTGGCGGGGGAGGGTTCGTGGTCCTGCGCATGGCGGATGGACGCAAACTGGCTCTCGATTTCCGTGAGATGGCTCCGTTGAAGGCCCACCCCAAGATGTACCAGGACGGGAAGGGCGAGGTCATCCCGGGCAAAAGTCTCAGAACCGCCCAAGCCGTGGGCGTGCCTGGTTCGCCAGCCGGGATCTACCACCTCTGGAAGAAGTTCGGCAAGATCAAGAAGTGGAGCCAGCTCGTCTACCCCGCGCATGCCTTCGCCGAGAAGGGCTTCGAGGTGGATGACTTCCTGGCTCGTTCGATCCGGGCCAAGCGGAAGACTCTGGGGCTCTGGCCTGCGACCCGCGAGATTTTCTTCCGCAAGGGGGAGCCGCTCCGGAAGGGCGATTTCCTGATCCAGAAGGATCTGGCAGCGACGCTCAAGCGATTCGCTGACGGAGGTCCCAAGGGCTTCTATGGGGGGCGCACTGCCGAGCTCTTCGAAGCAGAAATGAAGCGCACCAAAGGCATGATTACGCAGAAGGACCTCGCCAGCTACGTCGTCAAGGAGCGCAAGGTCCTCGAGGGCAGCTACCGCGGCTATCCCATCCTGTCCATGCCGCCGCCGAGTTCGGGTGGTATCGCCCTGCTGCAGATGCTCCACATCTTGGAGACCTGGTCTCTGCGTGACTTGGGGCCGGGCTCCGCGCAGGAGCTGCACTACAAGATCGAGGCGATGCGACGGGCCTATGCCGATCGGGCCCGATGGTTGGGGGATCCCGACTTCTTCAAGGTCCCGATCAAGGGGCTCCTGGCCAAGGACTATGCGACAGGCCTTGCCGAGGGGATCTCGCCGACCCAGGCCAGCAAGGGCGTGGAGGCGGGCCTCCCCGCAGGCGCACCTCCCGAGGAGTCGCGCGAGACGACGCATTTCTCGGTGATCGATGCAGAGGGCAATGCCGTGTCCTGCACGACGACGCTCAACTCGACCTTCGGCAACGGGCAGGTCGTGGCCGGCGCTGGTTTCCTGCTCAACAACGAGATGGATGACTTCTCATCCAAGCCCGGCGTGCCCAACCAGTTTGGGCTCGTAGGGGCCAAGGCCAACGAGATCAGGGCTGGCAAGCGCCCGCTCTCATCGATGACTCCGACCATCGTTCTGGACAAGAAGGGCGAGCATCCCTACCTGATCCTCGGGAGCCCCGGTGGTGGGCGCATCATCAATACGGTACTCCAGGTCCTCATCCAGGTCCTGGATCATGATCTGCCCCTGGATCTGGCTGTGCGTGCGCCGCGGATCCACCAGCAGTGGCTGCCACCTGCGACGTACTGGGAGCCGTTGGCCATCCCGGCCGATGCGCGCCGGAAGCTCGAGGGCATGGGCCATCTCTTCCAGAAGCGCCCGTCGGTCATCGGAAGATGCCAAGCCATCCGGCGGGATGCGCGCGGGCGCATCCTCGCCGTCAGCGATCCCCGCTCAGGTGGTGGAGCCAGCGCCTGGTGATGGGCACTGAGCTTCGCTAGAAGTCCTCTTCCTCAGCGCTCTGCTTTTTCTTGCGGATGTCGATGAACTTCTTCCAGGCCTCGACCTCACCTTCGTTGACCTGGTTGTTCCAGAAGCGGATCCAACCCTTGACGGTCCTCGCGTTCCACCATGCGGCGCCCTGGGTCACGGGGACCTTGGGGTTGTAACCCATGTTGCGGCCCATCGTGATCGTTTGGAGCAGCTTGTGCAGGCCGTAGGCTTGCAGGTGTTGATCCTGGTCGGAGTAGTCGACCGTGCGGAGGCGATTGACGATGGCCGGGAAGGCCTTGCGTCCGTTGGCCACGAGCTTGCGCCCGGCGCGCATGCCGAAAGCCGAGGTGTCGGAGAAGGTGTCTTCGACCTGAGCGGTGATCGCCTTCTTTTCCTCGTCGGTGACATCCTCCGCCCAGACCAGCTCTACGGTCTCGGTGGCGGGGTCGAAGGGAGTCGAGGACTCGCCAGGCTTGAGTGCCTTCTTGGGCCCCTTCTTCTTCGCGGTCTTCTTGGGTGTCTTCTTGGCACTGGCCTCTTCGGTCTTGCCCGCGTCCTTGCCCGTAGCCTCTTCGGCCTTGCCTTCCGAGGCCTCGTCCTTCTTGGCGACTTCGTCTGCTTCGCCCGTGCCTTCCTCGGGTGGGAGATCCGTACCTTCGGTGGATGCCTTGCCCTTGTCGGACTCGGTGTCGGTCTTGGCTACCTTGGCGCCATCCCCCTGATCCGCAGGCTTGGGATCGTCCTTGCCTCCGAGGATGAAGAACAGAGCTACGGCCAGCACGACCACGCCACCGCCGATGCCGAGCATCATGGGCGTCTTGCTCTTCTCTTCGACTTCGTCGGCACCGCGGCGACCACGACCGCGTGAACCTCCTCGGGATCCTCCCCGTGAAGAGCCTCGTGAAGAGCCACCGGCCCCTCTGCGAGAGCGACTGCTCGTCTCCTCACCTTCGTCTTCATCCTCCGCGGAGGCTGCAGCGCGTCGGCCGCCTAGGCTGCGCGAGCCGCTCACCTTGCTGCCGCGTCGTGAGGAGCTGGTGCGCTTGCCCTCGCCATCGTCGGCGGAGCTTCGACTCCGTCGGCTCGTGGCCTTCGCTACGGGCTTCTTGCCCGCTGGCTCCTTGGCCGGCCGGC
>JAJRTL010000093.1 GCA_024278315.1 Planctomycetota bacterium
CCTATCCCCATCGTAGGTAGCCGAAAACCCGCTATCCTCTCTCTCGCATGAGCCTCCGGTTCCCCTACCTCTCGATCGTCATTCCCGTTCTCAATGAGGCCACCGAGCTACCACGCTCGCTCCAAGGCCTCAGGGCTTCGCCTGGGGTCGAGATTGTGTTCGTCGACGGAGGGAGTCAGGATGGCAGCCTCGAGTTCCTCCAGAGAGCGGGCCAGACGGTTCTTCAGTCGCAACGCGGTCGCGCCCGCCAGATGAACCTGGGCGCCCGAAGGGCACGGGGCAGGTTCCTGCTCTTCTTGCACGCTGACAGCGTCCTCGACGAGGGATGCCTGGAAGGGCTGGAGATGTGCATGCAGGACCCAAGAATCGTTGGCGGAGCCTTTCGTTTGAAGATCCGCTCCCACGCAAGAGCCCTCCGGATCATCGAGTGGGGTGTGCGCATGCGCAGTTGCCTCATGCGCATGCCCTATGGCGACCAAGGTCTCTTCGTGAGGAGGGAGGCCTTCTGGACCCTCGGAGGCTATCGCGATCTCCCCATCATGGAGGATCTGGACCTGGTCCGCCGCATGAAGACACAGGGCCGCCTGACCATGCGGCCTGAGCGGATCACGACCTCGGATCGGAGATGGAAACAGAACGGGGTCCTGCGTACGAGCCTGCTCAACATCCTGCTCGCGACCCTGTTCTTCCTGAGGGTTCCCGTCCATTCACTTGCCGGGCTCCACCAAGGTCTCTCGGATTCGGCCCATGGCAAGGCACCTTCCCAGCGGGATCCAAGTGCCACGGAAGCAAATGCCGATAGAGCGCAGGGAGAGTCATCGAAGACCTCCCCAAGCCAACAGGTATCTGCTCATGAACGAGTTCTCTAGGACACCCTCCTCTCCCCGTGCCGAAGACGAGCGCAGCCGACGCGGTCTCCCCATTGCCCTGACCCTGATCATCTTGGTCGTCGGAGGCATGGGCATCATCAAGTTCCAAGGCAGCAAGCAGGAGCAGCGTCAGGCCGCTCCAGTCGAGGAGTTCGTTCCTGGCACCTGGGAGGGAACACAGGAACTGATCATCCAGCCCAGGGATCGTCCAGAGGAGCCGGTCGTGGTCGAGTACAGCTTCGCCTACTCAGCCGTCCCGACCTACGGAGGAGACGAGACCATCTCCAATCGACTGCAGGTCTTCGAGAAGGACGCCAAGCGGTTTCTGGGTCCCATGCGAAAGCAGGATCTGACCTCGCCCCGCGCCAAGGAGATGATCCAACCTGCACTCTTCGAGGTACTCGAGAGGAGTCTCTTCCCCAGGGCGCGCGGTCGCCTGACCGAGTTCGCGATCCGAAAGGTACATGCGAACTAGTCCCGAGGATTCATGAGATCGTTGCGAGCATCGAGATCATGAATCGTTCGGGCCAGATCCGACGCGCCCTGATCCGAGCTTCCGTCTATCCCCTCAGCGATGGATCAAGAATTACCACGGAACAGGGGCCTTGCCTGGCCCAGCCTCGTCTTGCTCTTCCTCCTGCCTTTGGCACTGGGACTCATCTTCCAGAGCGACAGCTCGGGGAATGGAGATGGAGCGGCTTACCGCAGTGGCGTGTGCTACATCGAAGCCAACGGAGCCATTCCCTTGGCACGTCTGGACTGGAGCCACCCCGGACACCTTCTCGCCGCATGGGGAGTGACTCGCATTCTCGCCACGCTCGGATGGGCTCAGGATCCGCACTACGCCATCCAACTCCTGAACCTGCTATCCATCGCCATGCTGGCCGTGGTTTTGGCACGGACCTGGTTCCTCTACGATCCGGATCGTCCCCGCTCCTTATTGGCTGGCCTCTGCGTTGCGCTTCTTCCGGGCTGGGCCTGGTGTGCACAGGAGCCGCTTTCCGACGTCAGCGGGCATGGCTTGGTCGCCCTGTGCATCTGTTCCCTCCTGGCCTTGCAAGCCCGCATCCGGGATCATCGCCCCTTCTTGTTCACAGCCTTCGTGGCCTCCTTCTTGGCAGGACTCGCATTCCTCTTTCGACCCAGTGCAGGGCTCTTCTTGCCCATCATGCTCTGGCTCGGCATCGAAGCACTCCTGCGCGCACAAACCCGTCGCCTGCCGCTGGCCTTGGTTCTCGTGCTGGGCGGACTCCTACCGATCGCAGGTGTGTACCTGCACTTCCTGGCGATCTACGGACAAGAACGAATCTGGGCTGTTCATCTCCCCGACGTCGCCCAGGACATGAGCTCGCGCACCTCATCTTCCGTCCTCGGGCTGATCAAGGACTGGTTCTTCCGCAGCCTGCGCGGACTGGGTTTCGTCGCTTTCGCCCTTTCCTGCCTCGGCTGGATGCTCTGGCTTCTGGCGGGAGACTGGCGCCAGGCCGTGCGCGACTCTGACCCGGACCATGCGCGAAAGCCAAGAGTCGCTCTCCGCCCTGCCCTTCTCTTCACCTTGGGTCTCCTCCCCTACTTCCTCTTTCTCCTCTGCAACGGTGCTGCTGGGCGCTTCCGATTCTCCCTCCCCGTGCAATTGTCTCTGGTCATCGGCATCGTCCCTCTTATGGGACATCTGGAAGGTCGACACCGACGCCCGTGGCTCAAGCCCTGCCTCCTGCTCGTGGCCGTCGTCACTCTCGTCCACACTCTGACCTTCTCTTACCTGTTGTCGAGTCGGCATCATTTCGTCGAGGCTGGAGCCCTGGCGGTCTCCCGGCTCTCGCGGCCCACCGATCTCCTCCTCGGACATCAAGCCGCCCCCTACATGCTCTTGCGCGAAGACTACAGGCAGCTGCTTGCGGGTGGCTGGGGCGAAGAGCTGCTCGAGGCCAAACCCGCCCGGACCCACGGGATCCGGTTCGATGCGAAGGCAGACGACCGGGACTTCTGGAACTGGAGCTGGCGACAGGCGGAGCGGGAGATCCTGGACACCCATGCGAAGAGCGGACGCGTGCTCTACATCAATGAGGTCGGCCTGGGGGGCTTTCGCGACTGGTTGGCCCTGCGTGGCTTCCACGAGACAAGCCTGACATCCCTGGGCGCCGAGACCCTCCGCAATCGTATGGATACCTCTCTGGAGCTGATGAGCGCAACCCTGGCCCACCAGCTCATCGATCTCCATGTCCTGCGCGTCGATGGGCCCGCAGCTCGGCTTCTGGTCGAGCCCGGAGACTCACCGGTCCATATCCGCGTTCGTGCTCGCAAACACCCATTGCGCAAGGTGAGGCTCCTCGCGGGGCCTTACAGCGAAACAGAGAGCACTCAGGTCCTGGGTACCACCGTCCCCATGGATGCGCGTCTCGCACCGCCTGTGGTTCTCGAAACCGGAACACTGGATGATCGGGGCGAAGCCAGGCTGGGCATCGACCCGAACACACGCCCGACGGGCGAGGTCTGGCTCCTCCTGGTCATGGACGAAGGTGGTTCCAAGATCCTCGCGCGATCACAGCTGTGGTTCCCGAATCCCAGGGACGACCAGACCCCGACGGATGTACCGCCGTGGATGCCGCCCAAAGAGGAACTCGAGATCCGCTAACCTGCATTTCTCACAAGGGTGCCATCGCAAGGCCGGAGATCCAGACAGGTTGCGGCTTTGCGACCGAGTGCCCCGGAAGCGACCTGCATGGTCGTTGAGGACGCACGATGGAGCCAGGTCACAAGCTGGCTGAGAGATACG
>JAJRTL010000094.1 GCA_024278315.1 Planctomycetota bacterium
CCTGGTGATCAAGAGGAACCACACGGAGACCACAGAGATCGCCTTGTTGTTTCCCAATCTCTGTGCTCTCTGCGCCCCTGTGAGGAACAGCTCCGGATCCCGGTCCCATGCCTCGTTGGTCTGAGGCGCAGCCTCGTTAGAGGTTCTAGCCACACCTGCGTGGCAGAGGTCAGGGATGCTCCTCGCCCAACGACCATCCACTACAGGATTTCCAACACGCCCTTACCTCCGTCAGTAAGCGTAGAGGTCCTGGCCACGTAGTTGACACCTTCGAGGAAGTGGTGGTACCAGGGGAGCTTGGTGGGTTCCCCCATGATGCCCAGTGCGACAGCTGCAAAGCCGCGCACGAGGTCTTCTTGGTTTCGGTTCTTCACGACCCGGATGAGCAGATCTGCTTCGCGCACGCCACCCACGTATCCCAGTGCCAGTGCGACAGAGGCCTTCTCGACCGTGTATCGGCGCGTGCGCAGGAGCTTTCCAAGATAGGAGCCTACATCTGGAGTTCCGAGCTGCCCCAGAGCCAGGATCGCCTTCGAGAACACTCCAGGGTGCCGCAGGGACCGCTCCGCGAGCTTCTTGATCTTCTTCTGGCTCGACACGGCTTGCAGAAGCCCCAGGCTCTCCGCGACGTAGGCGTTGTAGATCGTGATCGCCTTGTCGTCGAACGCCGCAGCCACCGAATCGATGGAGGGACGATAGGCCTGGATGCCGATCGCGATGCTCAGCGCAGATCCAGTCCGCGTGCTCCCTGACATCCGGGAGCCTGTAAGGAGAGCATCGCCGATCGTCTTGTCGACCTGATCGAGCCCAGGGCGCTTCCGCCTCTCGGCATCCAACATCGCCAGAGCCAGAGCATCCCAATCCTCGCGTCCCACAAGAAAGCGTTGGAGAAGCAGCGTCCGCGCCTCGTCGCTGGCGATGCGCGCCATGGCGATACGTGCCAAATTCCGGGCATGGGAGTCCTTGCCTTCGCGCACGTAGATATCCAGCTGCTCAAGCAAGTTCCGATCCTTCTCCTTGCCCATGAACCCGAGCGAGATGACGGCACTCTGATGCACCCACTTTGATTCGCTGTCATCCGCAAGGACCTTGAGCAGAAGAGCCTTGGCCTTGCCCGTGGGGTCAGCATGGCGCCCCAACGCGAGTCCCAAGGCGCTCACGGCATGCGAACGGAGGAGGTCCGCTTTCTTTCGATCGCGGATGTAGTCCAGCAAGAAGCCGATGGAATCCCTGCGAAGGACATCACCAGAGGTCCCCTCGCTGCCAGAGACGATGAGACGCAGTGCGTGCAAGGCAGCAACCTCGGTGTCCTGGCGGAGGTGTCTCTCGCGACTCTTGGCCTCCTTCTGGAGGATCCTGAGTACGACAACGAGAGCCTTGGCTCGGCTGTAACTGTCATCCGTCTGTCGGCACCAAATGCCCAAGCCAAAGAGGGCGAAAGACCGCGTGCGGTAGTTGACGCGAGTGCCCCGCACCCATTTGCCGGCTGCCCGCTTGTTGGCAGCCAACGTGAGGAGGATGGGAAGCGCTGCCTTGTTGCCACTGATCCCCAAAGCCAGAGCAGCGGTCTCCGCGTACTCCTGATTCCGCTTCAGGTATCTGGCGATCGTCGGAATCGCGTCTTCCTTGGGCCTCAGCCTGGCCAAGGCAATCAAAGAACTCGTGAGGAGTTCGCGATTGCTGCTACCTCTCTTGAGGATCTTGATGAATAGCGGAACCAGGGTCTGCTCGACATATCCAGCGGCCAATACGAAACGAACGCTCCGGCCCTTACGCTCTCCTTGGGACACCGCCTCACCTGCCACGAGACGATCCCGGTAGAAGTAGGGGCTCTTGTTGTACTCCCACCAGACGAACCAGGACTGGTCATGGATCTCGACGGGCATCGGAATCTGGCCTGGAGTGATGGGGCCCGTCGGCCGAGGAGTTCCCGGCCGACCAGCACCTCCCACGCGCGGGACCTCGGATGTGCCGGGTCCTCGATACACACCTCCGTGAGCGAGCAAGCTCGGGGATCCGAGGACGAAGAGAGCAGCAACGGTGGCCAGAGCCAAGGGGGACATCAACATGGGGATCGGACCTCTGCGGTCACCTGGACGTACTGTCAGTCGTAGGGTTATCCATCATCCTCATCGCTGAGGATCGCAGGTCACTGGCAAATCTCAGGCCAGACGGGATGGATTCAATCCTCGCAGGATCTTCACCCTACAGGCCTCACCCGAGGGCTGCGTCGTGTCTCCGTGTAGAATCCTCGCGGCCAGTGTCTCCCGTCGGGGTCGGCGAGCACCGGATTCACCCCGCGAGGAAGCCAGGCACATCGAGACAGGGATACGGGCATCCGCCCATCGGCTCAGAGGATCTCAAGGACACCCATACCGCCGCCGGCCAGGGTCTCGGTCTGGGCCAGGTAGTTGATGCCCGAACTCAGCGTGTAGTGCCAGGGCAACTTGCCAGGCTCGCCCATGATCCCCAGAGCCACTGCCGCGAATCCGCGCACGACATCTCGCTCGTTCTTGTCTCCCACCAACTCCACGAGCTGGTCTGCCTCGCGCTCACCCCCGACGTTGCCGAGGGCCTGGGATACAGAAGCCTGGACGAGCACGGAAGTTCGTGTGCGTAGCAGATCCACGAGAAAGGGGGCCACTGCCGGATCCCTGAGCTGGCCGAGTGCCAGAACGGCCTTTGCCAAGACGGCCGGTTGCCGCAGGGACTTGTCGACGAGAGCTCGAATCGTGTCCTGGGCGGCCTTGGCCCTCAAGAGCCCCAGGCTCTCGGCGAAGTATGCGTTGTAGAGGGTTTGGAAGCTGGGATTGATCCAACCCGAGATCAGGCCTGCAGCAGGTCTGTATCCTTGGATGCCCAAGGCGATGGAAAGCGCGGCGCGATTCTCTCTCGCCCTGAACTTGCGCGCCACCTGATACAAGGAGTCTCCGATCGTCTTGTCGACCGCCTTGCTTCCCAATCGACTCCGCCGAACATCATCCAGCACGCCCAGAGCCAGAGCGATCCAGGTGCGATCCTGGGTCTTGGCCTTGGGAAGGCGTTTGAGGAGGAGCGCCCGTGCCTCGTCACTGCCGATCCGGCCCAGGGCGATCGCGGTCAGGTGCCGCGCATGACGATTCTTGCCCTTGCGCATGTAGAGATCGAGACGTTTGATGAGCGCAAGGTCGTCGATCCGGCCAATGCGGCCCAGAGACATGATGGCGCTCTGATGCACCCAGGCCTGGGCGCGTCGATCATCCAGAACATCCAGAAGCACACCTTTGGCCTTCCCGGTCGGATCCTCATTCTGTCCGAGAACGCCCCCCAGAGCACCCACCGCGTGGGAGCGAAGCAGCGTTGCCTTCTTCTTGCGGTTCTTGATGTAGGCAAGGAGGAACTCCGCCGCGTCCTTGCGAAGCAACTCGCCAGACGTGTCCTTGCTGCTCGGCGCCAAGAGGCGCAAGGCCTGCAGCGCTGCGACTTCGGTATCCTGCCGGAGGTTCTTGCTGCGCTTCTTGGAGCCCTTGCCGAGGATTTGGAGCAGGGCGGGCAGGATCTTGAGCTTCTGGTAGTTGTCATCGTGCTGCTGGCACCAGATACCGATCCCATACAGGGCGAAGGAGCGTGTCCTGTAGCTGACGCGCGTCCGGCCCGTCGCGGCGGCACCATCCGCACTGTCGGTCGCCAAGGAGAGCAGGATAGGCAAGGCGGTCTTGCTTCCACTGATGCCAAGAGCGAGGGCAGCCGTCTCGGAGAACTCCTGGTTGCCTTTCAGATAGCGGGCAATTGTAGGAACAGCATCGTCCTTGGGTTTCAACCGGGCCAAGGCAATCAGCGCGGCCGTGATCAACTCACGGTTGTTGCTGCCCTTTTTCAGGACCTGGACCAGGAGAGGGATGACGGTTTGCTCCACGTAGCTCCGCTTGAGTGCAGCCCGTGGACCTCGCGACCTCGTGGCGCCTCCGCCAGCAGCTTCACTCGCCGAAAGACGGTCCCTGTAGAGATACCCATCCTTGTTGTATTCCCACCAGATGTACCAGGCATCGTCGAAGGACAATGGCCGGAGGTTCGGGGTGCCCGGCGTGCCGGGAGTACCACCCTTGACGGGTCCTCCGGACGAGCCGCCACCGACGCGCGGAGCTTTCGTCGTGCCCGGGCCACGATAGAAGCCACCGTGTGCGAACAGGGGCGATGAGCACAAGAGACCAAGGGCGAGGACGGCGACGAGCGCCTTAGGGCTGAACTTCATGACCGGGTCTCCGATCCCGTGGATCTCAGGGCTGAGGGCTCTGCTCTCTGGCCTTGCTGGCCTTCAAAGCGAGGGGCCTTCCCCTACTGCAATTCCTACACCAAGGACTGGAGAAATGGCAGCCCCCAAATGGAGAGCCTCAAGCTCTTGTGGGGCCTTGACTTCTGGATCATGTTCGCACATCACTCCCGCGATGCGCAGCCGAATCGTGCTATCCCGCACAGAAGACCCCACCTGGCAGACGTTCGAGGTCGTCACAGGAAGTGGCTCAGCCTCGCAGTGACTCGATGCGTCCCGAGGGGGCCAGGATCTGGGTGACACGCAGACCGTAGCAGTCGTCGACCATGACGACTTCGCCGCGAGCAATGAGCTTTCCATTGACCCGCAGGTCTACGGGTTCCTCTGCTTTTTTGTCCAGGGGGACGATACTGCCTGGACCCAGGTCGAGTACCTCATCCAGGCTCATCTGCGTGCGCCCGACTTCCACGGTGACTGGAATCGTCACATCCAGGAGAAGATCCAGGTTTTGGCGATCCTCGCCCTTCTCCCCAGCACCCAACTCACCAAAGCTGACTTTCTGGGCCGTGAGTTCGCCTCCCTCTTGGATATCGATGTTCGTATCGCTCATAGCGGTTGTTCCCGTCTAGCTTTCCTGAAGGACTTCACGGATGTCAATGGCATATCGAGGGCCACGCAGGCCCAGATGACCTCGGAATTTGGTCTTGTCCTGGACGGGAACCTCGAGAAGCTCCCCGGGCTTTCGATCGACCTGGATGATGTCCCCGACCTGCAGAGCCAACAGCTCTCCTATCTTCATCTCTGCATTGCCCAGAAGCACACTGAGCCCCACGTCGACACTGGAGATGTTCCTGCCGAGAAGCTCGCGATGGTCTCCCAATCCCTGTGACTCCCCCATGAAGCGGCTCTTCGCGAACTCTTCGAGCTGCGCCTCAAGAGCCGAGTAGGGGATCACCAAGCGGATGTCGCCGATCATGGTCTGCCCGGTGACCTGGTAGTGCAGAGCCAACACGACATCGCCCAGGGGGAGCACCTGCGCCATGTTGGGATTGGTGAATCGTCCCGTGACTCCAAACCGCATCGCGCCCAGTTCACTCAGGCCCTGGGCCAGTTGTTCCTGGATGGGGAGCACGAAGGCATCCGCCACGATGTACTCGGCGTCACTGAGTTCCTTGGGTGCATCCAGATGCACCCCACTGCCACCCAGGATGCAATCCACCGCACCATAGAGCATGCCGGGTGAAAAGGTCATCACCGCTGGGGACTGCATCGGTTCGATCTGCAGCGTATAGACGGCGATAGGCCTCTCCAGTTGCCCCAGCCAGGTCGAGAAAGCGAGTTGCTCAACGGCCACACAATCGCAGTCGGCTTCCACGTGCAGACGTTCCGTGATCATGGCCGCGATCTTCTTGGCTACCATGTCCTGGATCCGCTCGATTGCGATCAGCTGGGACCGGGAGAAGCGGTTGGGCTTGAGGATGTCCAGCGGAGCCACACGATCCAGGAGACTCGCAGGCCCCATGCCCTTCTCGAGGATCGAGGCCGCTTCGGCCAGATCCTCGGGGATGCCTTCCGCCTGGAAGAGCTCCAAGAGGGCATCGATTTCTTCGTTGTTGAGAATCTCGCTCACGTCACTCCGACACTTCTCGGACCGGGACCCACCCATGATCCGGGAGGGGGTCCCCGGACGAGGTTCCCTTCCTATCGGCAGTTCCAGGCCTCTTCTTGCGCCGAATCGAATCATCCCGAACGATTCCGGGAGATCCGCTTTCTCAGGTAAACAGGAGATCCTTGATGAAGACGTCCGAGACGATGCCTTTTCCCGAGGGGAAGATGCTCTCGTTCAACAGTTGCTTGATCTTCTTGCGGATGTGCTGGGCGCCCGAGCTGCCCTCGAGGTCCTCTTTGGTCATCCCCTTGAGGAAGATGAGGATCTCGCTCTGGGCCTTGCGCAAGTTGGGCTGGATGACCTGCTGCTCCAGGAGAGGGTCATCCGGGGCCTTGTACTCGAACCAGTAGCTCAGCTTGCAGATGCTGTTCTTGGAGTTGAGGGGATTGAAGGTCTCGCTCAGCGACATGGCCCACTGCTTGGAGGGCAGTGTTGCGTAATCCAACACCTCCTCCTCCTGCTCCGGAGCAGGAGGAGCCGTCATCACGACGACTCCTGCCGAGGCACCGATGACGAGGACCGCACCCAGGATCACTGGGATGAGGGGACTCCTCTTCTTTTCCTCGACAAGCTCTTCTCCGTCTGTCTCTTTCTTCTTGGCCATATCTATACTCCACTCCTCTTTTCGTCAGCGCCGCCTGACCACCTTGATATCCACGGATCGATAAACCTCATTTCCGCCGCGACGCACGGGTCCCGGCTTGCTCGCCACCTCGCCCACAGGAATGATCCGAGACGTCAGCCCCACCGCATGGAGATATCCCATGATCCGTTCGAGCCGCCGATAGGAGAGCTCCATGGGCTGGAAATTCTCGGTGAATGCGGACATGCAGACGATCTTGACCGTGATCTGTGGTGACCCGTACTTGCGCGCAAATGAGTCCAGGTACTTGCGAATCTCACGGGTCAAACGGTCGCTGCCGTGCGCGAAGGAGAATGCCGAGCTGATCTGGAGCTCTTCCTCGACCGTGTAGCGCTCGGCGCTCGAGCGACCCATCTCGACCTCCTCTCCCGTCCGGCGCTCTTTGGCCTCCGGGCCTTCCCCATCCTCCCTGAATTTGAAATCCGCACGCGTGTGTTCGCGCTCGATGGGGCTCTCCGACCCGGACAAGAGTCCCCCCTCCCCCTCCTTGTCGAAAAAAGCCGCTGAGATGGACCCCGTCATCGCAGACAGAAGCCCGTACTGACGTTCGTTGGCGTAGACATTCAGGAGGATGAAGAAGACCAACAGCAAGGTCATGAGGTCCGCGAAGGTCGCCATGAACGCCGGAACACCAGCCTTGGGTTCGTCCTTGGGTAGCTTCGCCATGGCTACCTCCCCCTGCCTTGTCTGTCCTTGTCCGACATGAAGACGACGATCTCGACGCGGCGGTTCTTGTCCTGCTCAGAGGCAGTGTGACCGCCTGTGCGCTTCTCCCTGTCACCCTGACTGGAGATCTTGACGGTCTCCAGCCGGAGACGCGACAGGCCCATGATCCGCGCCACCCTTCGCGCACGACTCAATCCCAGCAGGTCCAACCCCCCAACGTGACTGTCGGCATCACTCGTCGAATCACAATGACCCACGACGAGATATCGCCGCCCCGGATGGGAACGGAGTTTCTTGGCCAGACGCCGGATCTCCTGTGTCAGCTCCAAGGACGGAGTATCGCTGCCACCAACAAACCCGTTGGGTACTTCCGGGATGATCCGCACACCTTGTGAGAAGTCTTCCAGGGTCAGGTAGTCGGACTGCAACGCCAGGACCCGAGTCTCCTTGTTGGAGGGCTTCTCGAGGTTGGGTGAACTGACGCCCTTACGCGTCCGATTGGACTCGTGGATCTGCTTGCTGGCCTCAGGCTTGTTCTTGTTCTCATGGAAGCCGAAGCTCCCCTTGAGGACATCCAAGACCTGGACCAGATCATCGGTTTCACTTGTCGTGAAGGTCAGCATCATGATGAACAGCGTCACCAGGAGGGACACGAGGTCCGAGAAGGTCACGAGCCACTCCGGCGCACCCTGTGGCGGATCTTCTTCGGGCAGCTTGCTCATCTCGGTCAGCTATCCACGGTTTCCCGCTCCCTGGGAGCGAGGAAGGACTTGAGCTTCTCCTTCACGAGCGCGGGCTTGTCCCCCGCCTGGATGGAGATGATCCCCTCGATCATGAGCGTCTTGAGCGCGACCTCTTCCTTGGACCGGTTGTCGAGCTTGGCCGCGAAGGGAATGTAGATGAGGTTTGCAGTGAACGCGCCATAGAAGGTGGTCAGAAGCGCAACAGCCATACCGGAGCCAATGGAGCTCGGGTCGTCCATGTTCTGCAGCATCTGGACAAGACCGATGAGGGTCCCGATCATCCCGAAGGCGGGCGCCATGGCACCCATCGTCTCCATAAGCTTCTTTCCGGCCTGGTGTCGCGTCACGGTGTTGCCCATGTCGATCTCGAGAATCTCCCGGACGACTTCTCCCGGAAACCCGTCGATGATCAGCCGCAGACCCTTCTGCGTGAACTCGTCATCGAGCTCCTCGAGCTTCTCCTCGAGTGCCAGGAGCCCTTCCCGGCGAGCCAGATTGGAGAAGGCCACGATGCGCTCGATCTCCTCGGTGGGCTCTGGCAGCGGATAGAGCATGACCTTGCGCATGACCGAGATCGTGCTCGTCACGGCGCTCATCTTGAAGGACATGAGGATCGAAGCGATCGTTCCGCCGATCACGATCATGACCGAAGGTGAGTCCCAGAAGATGGAAAGTGGACCGCCCATCATGATGGCACTGAGCACGAGGCCAATGCCCAGAACAAGGCCGATCAATGATGCAAGATCCATTCCGTCTACTTCCCGTCTCCGCTACGCCTGAATACCGACTGTATGAGAATCGGGCAGGAGGGCCGGGCGACTGTTGACTGACCGTACAGGTCCTTGTCATGGAACGGACCCGGTCAGGGCTTTCACGCGAAAGAGAACCAGATCATCGATCTACACGCCCAGAAGCTCGACCCCCGGGCGTCTCGGGTCTATTTGGAGGTACCCTGGAGCACCTGCGTGCTCCTCAAGATGAGCTTGGCGCCCTTGTCGGGATCCATCTGCGTGAGGATCTCGGATGCGGATTCAGGCTCCATGAGCGTCAGGAACTTCACGGCTTTGTCGGTATCTCCGGGCAGCATCTCCAGCAGATGCTCGGCGGCAGTCTCAGGTTCCATGTTGGCGATGATCGAGGCTGTCCGCTTCATCCGTGGCAAATCGGTCCTCTTCATCGTGATCCAGCTCGACCTGTACTCGTCGTAGGCAGCCTGCACCTTCTCCTTCTCCGACCGGATCGAGTTCATCATCTTCTCCAGGGAGATGCGTCTCTCCTCCAAATCGGCTTCCAGAAGCTCGATCTCGTAGCGACGACGCTCGAGCAGGGCCTCGCGTTGGTTCAGCCGCTGCTTTCCTTCCTTCGCCAGGCGATAGAACTCGATGATCTCCTCCCTCGATGTGGGCGGATCCAAGGCCTCGAAAGACTTGAAGTTGAAGATGGCTCGGCGGCGCACCTGTTCCTGATCCAGTGCCG
>JAJRTL010000095.1 GCA_024278315.1 Planctomycetota bacterium
GAAGAGCAGATCCAGTTCGAAGCTCTGCTGCCATGCCTTGCGCAGCTCGATCAAGCTGCCCGAGGTGAACACCCTGCCCAGACGACTCTTGACCAGGTCCTTCCAGAGCCTGGCGGGATTCTCGATGCTGATCTCGACGAAGGGTTGTTCGGGGATCAGCTTCTCGAAGCGTGTCCGCTCCTGTGTTCCCTGGGCCGAAAGGACTGGGAGCAGGAGGAAGATACCGAGGGAGATGAGCTTCATGTGGGTCACCCAGGTAGTGGCAAGGGTCGGTGTTCAGACGCGCAGGAGGCAGGAGGCGAAGCGCCCCTTCGCATCGGTCCAGAGTTTCAGCATGCGGAGATCGGCTCCGCGCGCCAGGGCTTCGAGCTCTTCGGGAGAGTATTTGTAGCTATCTTCGACATGCACCACATCCCCCTCCCCGAATCGGATCTCTCCACGTGAGGGAAAAACTACGCACTGGTCGACCAGGGACTGCAGATGGATCTCGATGTGACCCTCCTGCTCCCGGTAGCGCGAACGCATGCACCACTGAGCGAGATCGAAGTCGCTCTCGCACTCCCGATTGGCCCGGACCAGGAGATTCTCGATGAAGGCCCGCGTGACACCCTCGGGGTCATCGTAGGCGGACTCCAGCACGCTCTTGTCCTTGCGCAGATCCACGCCCAGAAGGATCACATCTCCCTCCTTCATGCCTTGACGCAGGTTCCGCAGAAAAGTCGTCGCCGCCGGACGATCGAAGTTGCCGATGCTGGATCCCAACCAGAGGTAGAGCCGCGGCGCCTCGATGGCCTCGGAGACCCAACGCAGCGCAACCTCGTACTCCCCTGCATAGGCCTGCACGGCGAGCGCAGGGTGCCGCCCCAAGAGCGCAAGCGCAGAAGACTCCAGCATCTCCTCCGAGACATCCAGTGGAACGAAGACGAGCTCTTCCTGCCGACGCAAGAGGTCTGCAATCAGGACCTCGGTCTTGCGCGAACTTCCGCTCCCCAGCTCCACGAGTCGCAGGTCCTGTGGACAGGCCGCAAGGATCTCCGAACCATGCCTGTCGAGGATCTCCTGCTCGGCTCTGGTCGGATAGTAGGCCTCGAGCGTCGTGATCTGCTCGAAGAGCTGCGCTCCCCGTTCGTCATAGAGGAAGCGACAGGGGATCTGCGGCCGCGCCTGGCGAAGCCCCTCCCACAGGGCTTCCCCAAAGTCGTCCTCGGCGCGAAGACTCTCTGCGCGATGCAGTCGGAATCGCGAATCCTGTTCGGGCTCGGTGCTCACTCGTACTCCTACTCCTTGCCAGCCTCGATCTCCGAGAACAGCCTGCCCCAGGCTTCGCGCTCCGCCTGCGGCTGCAATGCCGGCCGAAGGTTCGCGACAGCGCCGAGCAACTCGGCCACGAATCCCTCCTCCTGCTCCGCTCGCAGCAGGAGGTCGGCGAGCGCCTGCGCGTCGCCCACCGGATAGAAGCCCGGATAGTCTTCCCCGAGCACTCCCAAGCTGCCCGAGATCCGCGTCGAGAGCACGGGGACTTCGCTGACGACCGCTTCGCTCACGACGTTGGCACCACCCTCCATACGCGATGTCACCGCCAGCACGTGGCTGGCCGCGAGTCGTTCCTTGGCTGCCTCGGCATCCAGCTCTCCCAGCCAGTGGTAGCGCGGGTTTTCCTCCATTTCCCTCGCTGCCCGCTCCGCGAAGCCTTCGTCGATGGCCATGCCTGCATGCAGAATACGGATCCGGCTGGCTTCGGGCACCAGTCCCGCCGCCTCGGCCGCGAGGAACGGATCCTTGACCGCGCGCAGATGGGCCAGCACACAGACGTCGAAGGCCTCCCCGCTCTTGCGCGGCACACGCGCCGGTGGCAGGGCGGACTGCAGGATGACCCGGGCCTTGGCCCTCTCGTCCTCGGGAAGGAATCCACGCCCATGCTCCTGCAACAGGACCAAACGGTCGGCCAGGACCAAGGACTCACGAGCCTCCACGTTGTCAGGCAGGTCCAGATAGAGATCCGTGCCGGTCAAGGCCACGACCAAGGGCAACTCAGGGCAGGCGCGCGCGAAGGCCTTCACCGACGCGTGACTCTTGCGCGCATGCAGTGCCAGGAGCAGATCGCAGGGCTCACCCTCCCAGCGCGGAAGGATCTGGGCCTGATGGCCGAGATCCAAGAAGTCCTGCTCCCAACGACGAGCCGTCGTGGCGTTACCGAGCGTGGAGTCCCTGGGTGCGGGAGAGACGATGAGGATCTTCAAAACAGGTGTTCAGTCCAGCTTACAGGTGCGGAAACCCGCGAGGATGTCGTTGCGGAAGGGCTCGAAGAAGTTGCGATGGCTCATGCTCAACAACCTCGTCGTCGTGGCCCAAGAGCCTCCGCGCAACACCTTGCGCGTCCCGAAGGAAGGCTCAGAGTATTCCTTGTAGAAGCGACCTCGTGTGCCCGGAAGGAAGCCAGGATAGGGCTCGAACCCCGACGAGGTCCACTCCCAAACCTCACCGAAGAGCTGATCCACGCCCTGCTCCGTAAGGCCTCCCGGCAGGACACCCGCTGGCAACACATCGGAGGCGAACCAGGAGAGGTTGGCCCGGCCATCAGGTTGGACCCTGTTGCCCCATGGATAGCGCTTGTGCTTCTCCCGACCACAGCAGGCGGCGACCTCCCATTCGATTTCGCTCGGCAATCGCCGGCCAGCGAAGCGACACCAGGCCTGGGCCTCGTGCCAGTTGACATGCAGCATGGGCAGGTCATCGCTGACCGGCATCCAACGATCGAAGTGCCGACGCTCAAAGCCACCCGATGGCGTCGCTCGCCAGTAGAGAGGCAGCACAGCCCCGGTCTCCTGTCTCCAGAGACGTCCTTCGTCGGACCAGAACTCCTCGCGGTCGTAGCCACCTTCTTGGACGAAGGCACGGAACTCACCCTGGGTCACGAGTCGTTTGGACAGTTCGAAGCCTGGATAGTCGGTCTCGATCGGAGGCTCCTCGTTGTCGAAGTGGAATCCCCCGTCCGAACAACGACCGAGCTGGATGCTGCCTGCCGCGAAGCTTGCGTCTCCCACCACGGTGTGCACCGAAACGGAAAGATCGCCGTCGAAGCCCCCGCTCTCGGCACAGGCCGCATCGAAGCCCGGCCGCTCCTCCAACTCCTTTCGCGTCGCTGGCCGGCCATAGCCCAAGGTCTGGTTCTGATAGGTCCAAGCCTCGTTGTGCATGTCGTGATGCAGGATGGACAGCATCAGCGCTTCCAGCGCATCCCCTTCGATGCCACCCGCATCATAGGCTCGGCGTGTTCGCTCCTCGACGCGGGCCAACCAATCCATGATGCGTTTCCGCGAGGGCATCTCGAGCTGCCATCGATCGGCATGCGGCACGGTCCTCGAGTCGAATCGCTCCGAGGCCGCCTCCATCGAGTACTCCTGCCCCAGGTTCTCGACCAGGAACCAGTGCTCCTGGAACCAGGCCACATGGCCGATTTCCCAGAGGATGGGAGTCAGGATGTAGGCGTAGGGAAAGGTCAGCTGTTCGTCCTCGAGGCCCTCCACGAGTGATCGGGTGCGGGCATGCGCGTCAGAGATCCAGCATTGGATTTGCGAGTGGTCATCCATGAAGACGTTCCCATCCTGGGCGGTGGTCCACAGATTTTTCCAACATCGCCCCCGAAAGGGAAGTCGCAATCAGGGCTCCTTCCGATCCAGACGCAGGCCTTCTGGAACGATCCAACGCTCCAAGAGGTCGAAGAATCCCTGCGCCAGCAATGCCAGCAGCGCTGCAGGCACCGCGCCCTGCAGGATCAGCGAAGTATCGCCCAGCCTGAGCCCGGTCCAGATCGGCTGCCCCAGACCACCCGCGCCGATGAGCGCGCCGAGGGTCGCGGTCCCGACGTTCCAGACCGCAGCGATCTTGATCCCTGCGAGGATCGACGGTGAGGCCATCGGCAGGTCGACGCGCAGCAATCGTGTTCGAGGACGGAGCGCCAGGACTTCGGCCGACTCGCGCAGCGTCCGGGGAATCACGATCAGGCCCAGGCAGGTGTTGCGCACGATCGGAAGCAGGGAGTAGAGGAAGAGCGCAGCCAAGGCCGGCTTGGCGCCCAGGCCAAGCAGCGGGATCATGAAGACGAGCAGGGCCAGGGAGGGGATGGTCTGAAGGATGCCGATCAACCCCAGCAGCGGGGCGCGAATGGGCGCGTAGCGGGCAGCAAGGATGCCCAGCGGAACGGAGAAGAGGATGGCCAGCCCCAGGGATAGCGTGACGAGGAAGAGATGTTCCAGGATCCACTTCGGAAGTTCTGAAGTCTGGACCTGCGGCTGGCCCTGGATTCCCATCTTGGTCTCGAGCCAGGTGCGGGCGATCTTCTGTGGAGCCTCACGATCGATGCGTGCCCGGACGTTGAGGGCAACCATGGCCTCTTCATCGAGTGCCCCTTCGAGCCGCTTCAGCGCGGTCACGAGACCTGGGAGCCTGGCCAGTTCCATTCGGTACAGGACGATCGCCTCATACCGCGGAAAGAAACCCAGGTCGTCCTCGAGCACGCGGAGATCGTGGCTCTGGATCTCGGCATCGGTCGAGTAGAGCTCGGTGACGTCCAGCTGCCCTGCCTCCATCGCGGCATAGACCAGGGCATGCTCCATGCCTCGCACGTCCTCCTGCGGCAGGCCGTAGGCCGCCTTGAGCGCGGGCCAGCCGTCAGCACGCGCCATGAACTCATGGCTGAAACGCAGCCGGAGCTTGGGGTGCCGGGCGAGATCGGTGATCCGGCGCAGCCCGAGTCTCTCCGCCTGGCTCTCCTTGATCCCGATGGCGTAGGTGTTGTTGAAGCCCAGGGGCCGGGTCATACCGATACCCCGGACGGCCAAGGCCTCCTCCAGTTCGGAGTCCGACTCGAGCCCAAGCTCCGACAGGAGCTCGGCCCGTAGTGTGCCCGTGTACTCGGGATAGACATCCAGGTCACCATGCCCCAGAGCAGAGAAGAGGACATCGCTGCCTCCGAGCTCCGCACGGTGCTTCACGACGAAGCCACGACTCCGCAGCAATCCCACCGTGATCTCTGCGAGCACGACCTACTCGGTGAAGGTCTTGGATCCGACGAGCAGGACACCCTCACGCCGTCCACAGGAGACGAACAACTGCAGCGCGGACAGGGCGACGGCTGCGAGGAGGAGCCAAGGCTTGCTCACGAGCGGCCCTCCCCTTCCAAGCCCAGGATCGCCGATCGCTGCGCGCGCACGAAGGCCGTCACGAAGGCGTCGGCCGGATGCTCCAGGAGATCGGTCAGAGGCCCCTTCTGCACGATGCGCCCTTGCTTCATGAGCACGATCTGATCGGCGAAGAAGCCGGCCTCTGCCAGGTCAT
Organism: Planctomycetota bacterium; assembly: GCA_024278315.1. Taxonomy (GTDB): domain Bacteria; phylum Planctomycetota; class UBA1135; order UBA1135; genus JAJRTL01. The sequence goes on from JAJRTL010000095.1 coordinate 5,338, forward strand.
GCGTGACCAGGACCACCGTCTTGCCCAGTTCTGCGAAGATCCGCGCCAGGTCCTCCTGCAGCTCGAAGCGGATCATCGGATCCAAGGCGGCGAGAGGTTCGTCGAAGAGCAGCAAGGGTGGATCCAGAATCAAGGCCCGCATGAGGGCCACGCGTTGCACCTGTCCACCCGAGAGCCTTCCCGGATGCCTGTCCATGGCATCACCCTGCAACGACACCAAGGCAGCCAACTCTTCGATCCTTGCCTGGATCCTCTCGCGTGGCCACCCCAGGTCGCGGGGCAACAGCGCCAGATTGTCCCTTGCACTCAGATGGGGAAAGAGTCCACCCTCCTGGAGGACCAGACCGAGTCCGAGTCTGTGCTCACGCAGCCCATCAGGGCTAAGACTCTGTCCTCGCACAAGGACTTCGCCCTCATCCGGCCAGGTCAGCCCGACGAGGAGCCGGAGCAGCGTGGTCTTGCCACAACCCGAGGGTCCCAGGAGGACCGTACATTGCGACTCCGCAAACCCCAGGTCGATGCCATCCAGAACGAAAATTCCATCGTATCGCTTCGTGACCTGCCTGAGTTCGAGCATCGTCACATGCTAACCCGAACGATTCGCGACCTCGATGCAACGATCCCGCGAATCATCCGGACCAGCCGCAAGCAATGCCCCTATTGCAATGCCCCTACTGCAATGCGAGACGCAGGTATCGTGTGGCCGCAATGGGCCTTGAGCATTTGGCGGATTCCAGCCAGAACAGCTGAAGAGAGGCCACGAGCCCCTTGTTCGGGGGCAAGGCGAGCCGGACCATGCTCTCACCGAGCTGGTTCGACATCAGGACCACAGGCAGCGCGGGCCGTGCCAGATCCAACCAGATCTCGGCTCCGGCGAAGGTCACGGGCTTGGAGCTCGCCGTGCCGATCAAGAGGATCCCGGGCCGTCGGATCGGCGCCCTGCCAGCGAGGAGCAGGAAGTTCGGCGTGCCCGCCTTGGGCCAGGTGGCAGGCAACAGTGTCGGCTCCCCAGCACAGGTGGCAGTTGCCCTTCCGCCGAGCCTGGCACCGCGTGGCAAGGGGTCCAGGTAGGCCAAAACGCCATCGCCGAATCCTCCATAGCGAGCGCCGTTCTTGCTCACCGGGAAGTTGGAAGAGAATGTGACGCCTGCAATCGGCATCAGTGGACCCTCGTGGTTGGCATCGGTGTAGAACCACTCGTTCCCACTACCGCCAAAGAGGGACGAATAGAGCGGCAGCCGACCACGCGCATCCAGGCGAACGAGGAAGGCATCCTCACCCCCACCGTGCCGGTTGGAACAAGCCCCGGCTGTCGTCGGAAAAGGCATCGTGCGATAACTGCCATTGGAGAAGCTCGAGCCACAGATCCGGATCTTGCCGTCCCCCTCCACATCCAAGCCAAGAGCTCCATCGGGAAGCCCGCCACCGAAGAAGGTCGACATCAGGAGAGCGTTCAGCATGGGTGACATGCGCGAGACGAAAGCATCCCCCAACCCACGGGCCGTGGGCATCACGACTCCCTTGGTCGTGGGAAAGAGACGTGAGAAGGTCTGACCCGCCAGAACGGGGTTGCCCTGTGGGTCCACGTCGATGCCCCATGGAGTCTCGTCCCCGCCTCCTCCCAGATAGGTCGCAGCCAACAGAGAGGTGCCCTGGAGAGGCAGGGTCATGACGAAGGCATCGCCGGTCAGAAGACCTCCCCCCATGGTCTTGTCATAGGCAGTCTTGCTCACGGGGAAATCCGCCGACGTCGTCTGCCCACAGACGAACAGGCGTCCTCGTTTCTCATCCAGCGCGAGACTCGTAGCGCCATCATTGCCACTGCCCCCGGTGCGCCCGCTGAAGAGGAACTGCGTGCCCAATGCATCCGTCTGACACAGGAAGGCATCCAGCTTGCCCCTGATGGTCGTGCCAAAGCTCTTCTTGGTCGTCTGGAAGTTCAGTGAACTCGTCTCACCACAGACGTAGACGCGATCCTTCCTGTCGAGCTGCAAGGCGTAGAGGACATCGCCCTGGCTACCGCCCAGGTAGGCAGAGAAGAGCAAGGTCTTGCCGGTGGCATCCAGCTTGCTCAAGAAGGCATCCGTGGCGCCACCGCCGTATTTGCCCTGCAAGGGCTTGCTCCCCAGGGGATAGTCCTTCGAGGAGGTCCACCCCCCCAGTACGACCTGCCCCTTGGAGTCGCAGGCCACAGCAAAGGCCGACTCACGATGGCTGCCTCCGAGGTAGCTGACCCAGTCGAGCTTGCGGCCGCGAGCGCTACGCTTCACGACGACGACATCACTCCAGCCCTTGTTCTTGGTCTGGTAGGCACCCGGGGTCACGGGGTAGTTCCAGGAGAAGGAGAAGCCAACCGAAACCAGATCACCACCAGGCGTCGTACAGACGGCATTGAGTCCGTCGTAGGCAGTGCCGCCGACGTAGCCTGCCCAGCTGAACCCCGGATCGATGCGCAGGTCGCTCTCTCCGCTCCAGCCATCCACCTCGAAGCCGAATCGCGTTCCGCCAAGCAGCACGAATCGCGCGCGTAGCTCACGCTCAGCACCCGCACCCTCAGCCGAGAAGGCCCTCGGTCGGGATTGCACCAAGGTGCCAAGGCTGGTCCTCGCACGGAGTTCGCCCTCCGCACTCAACCTGAGTCGCTCCGCCCCCTCGAGCTCGAAGGTGATGCCCCGCAACGCAACGCCCCTCGCGATGTCCAACTGGTACTCGAGCTTGCCCTCCCTGTGACCGAAGCGGAGATCCACTCCAGGCCAGATCCCGCGATAGCGCAACCCTTGTCGCCGCGGGATCCCCACGACCGCGACCTTGCCATGCTCGTGGCGCAGGCCCGAGAGTCCACCCGTGGCTTCGAGCTGGCTTTGCGAAGACCGACGCAAGGGTCGCAGGAAGAGAGAGTGACCGTTCAGGGTTTCTTGCCCCATGCTCCTCGAGGCTTCCGCGCGATC
>JAJRTL010000096.1 GCA_024278315.1 Planctomycetota bacterium
CCTGTCCGCCCCGGAGCAGCCTGAATCTTCCGTTGGATCTATCCTGGCCAGGCCTGCGGATGCGTTCGGTGGGCTGTCGAAGGGAGAGTGACATCAGGCCCCCTTGGTCGCCTCCGAGCCTGATTTCTTCCCACCAAGCCTGAGAAGCCCGCAACCCTTGGCGTGGATCTCGCTAAGATATTGCCTCCCAGACCCTTAGCCCGCAACCCCCTTCGCAGATCGAGGAACCGGTGTCAGGCCCCATGGACTCGATCTTGGGGGGGATCTCGACGAAGATGTGCCCATGACCCGCTCACGCACCCAACTCTGCGCCACTCTCACCCTCCTCGCCACAAGCCTCGTCGGGCAAAGCGCTACGAGTCAACCCCGCCCCAAGCTGGAGCTCGAGGAGATCGGGAACTGGAGGATGGCTGGCGGGACGACCTTTTCGATGGCCTTCGATCCCACCGGGTGCATCCTGGCCTCAGGCGGCGAACAGGGCGAAATCCTGCTCTGGGACTGGAAGAAGCGCAAGATCCTCCGACGCTATAAGAAGGAACAGAATTGGATCGGCATCCTGCGTTTCTCACCCGATGGCAAGCAGCTGGCGCTCATGGCAAGCGGGCTCCGGGTCTTGGATCCAGACTCGGGCAGGGACCTTTTCTCGCACACCGGCGGTGGTCTCCATGGCCTCGCCTACGACACCAAGGGAAAGCGCCTCGCCTACGCCGCGGGCAATGGCACCGTCACGGTCCTCGACACCCAGACCTGGAAGCCCCTGCGGTCCTTCCAGGCGCACAGCCGCCTCCCTGTCCGGAGCCTCTGCTTTGGCCCCAAGGACGCTGTGGTCTTTGCTGGAACCGACAGGGGCCATATCTGGCGCCTCGATCTGGCAAGTGGCGAGGAGATCCGCGAGGAGACGCTGGCGAGCACGCCACAGGGGCTCGCGCTACTGCCAGATGGCCGTTGGATCCTGACGACCTCGGGAGGTGGCACCGAGTTCATCCCCCAGGATCAGCTCCTGGAGCGGATCGATGCCAAGACCGGCAAGGTCCAAGCAGAGACCTGGAGCAAGGTCTGGTGGTTACGGTACATCGGCAGTGACCTGGTCCTTGCCCATGATGGTCAGCAACTCTCGCTCTGGGATCCCCGCAAGCTCGAGAGAATCCAGGTCCTCTACAAGGGCGCGATCTCGCTGGCGAGGCTCTCCCCGGACAAGAAGCGCCTCGCGCTCACTCACGGCGCCACGCTGAACGTCTTCCGTATCCTCCGTTGACCCGAACGATTCATGACCTCGATGCGTCTGACGGGGGGGGCTGTGCCGTGGATTCGACTTCGGGTCAGAGGGTGTGGCCCATCTTGTCGCGCTTGGTGGCAAGGTAGCGGGCGTTGTGCTCGTTGTGACCCACGTGAAGGGGGACCTGCTCGACAATCTCGAGGCCATAGCCGTTGAGGGCGCTGAGCTTCTTGGGGTTGTTGGTGATGAGGCGCATCTTGCGTACGCCGAGGTCGTGGAGGATCTGTGCGCCAGTGCCGTATTCGCGCTTGTCGGCGGGGAAGCCCAGCTCGATGTTGGCCTCGACCGTATCGAACCCCTGCTCCTGGAGCTGGTAGGCCTTGAGCTTGTGCTCGAGACCGATGCCGCGTCCTTCCTGGCGGATGTAGAGGACGATGCCCTTGTCGACCTTCTGTACGGCTTCCATGGCCGCGTGCAGCTGTGGACCGCAGTCGCAGCGTTGACTCAAGAAGGCATCGCCGGTCAGGCATTCGCTGTGCACACGCACCAGGACGGGTTCCTCGATCGGTGCGAAGCGACCGTTCTCGTCCTTGAGCCTCTCGATTCCGTGGACCAGCACACAGTGTACACGGTCGTCCACGATGGACTTGTAGGGATATAGATCGAAGTAGCCCTGCTCGGTCGGCATCTGCACGACCGGCAAGCGCTCGATGATCCGCTCGCGGCGACGCCGATATTCGACGAGATCGGCGATCGTGCCGAGCTTGAGGCCGTGCTTCTTGGCATATACCTCGAGCTCTGGCATGCGCGCCATGCTGCCATCTTCGTTCATGATCTCGCAGACGAGACCGGCAGGTTGCAGGTCACCCAGTCGACAGAGATCCACCACGGCCTCGGTGTGGCCCGTGCGCACGAGCACACCGCCATCCTTGGAACGTAGGGGGAAGACATGTCCCGGGCGCACCAGATCCCTCTTGGTCGTCTGCGGATCGATGGCTACGGAGATCGTCCGTGCCATGTCCGCAGCTGAGATCCCGGTCGTGACCCCTTCGCGAGCCTCGATGGTCACCGTGAAACCGGTCTCCAATGGAGCCTCGTTGTCGACGACCATAGGAGGCAGTCCGAGTTCGTCGCAACGCTCCTCGGTCATCGCCAGACAGAGCAATCCGCCAGCCTCCTTGCGCAGAAAGTTGACCTGTTCGGCTGTCGCGAACTCCGCCGCGAGAAAGAGGTCTCCCTCGTTCTCGCGGTTCTCGTCGTCGGCGACGACGATGGGTCGCCCAGCCTGGAGCTCCTCGATGAGCTCTTGGATCGATGCCAGCTCGACCATCATCTTCTCCTGCGATCAGGCA
>JAJRTL010000097.1 GCA_024278315.1 Planctomycetota bacterium
GCCAGGTACGAGAGGGCCACGCACCCAGCTGCCGCTCGGCAGAGGGACCTCATTGCGGATTTCGTCATGTTCATGACGAGCAATGTGGCGGCCGTCGCTCGTTCCTGCAAGGGGCGACATCTATGACGCTTGATCGGAAGGTCGACTCAGGCGTTCGTTGAGCTCCCAGAGAGCGACGCGGTTGGAGTCCCAGGATAGTCGCATGCGTGCGGCCCCGTACCCGAGCCACTCATAGCGATCATGCTCGGTAGAAAGCTCCAGGTCTGTGTCCAACAGGTCTACCGCGAAGGCGTACTCGGGGATGACATACAGATCCTCCGGCCACGATGCCCCTGGAAACTCCGAGCGTGGTATGGACGCGCGGGAGTCCAGTGCCATCCACGCTGCATCCGAGCTGACGCCACCCTCCTCGAGAGATTCCCGTCGCGCTGCCGCCTCTGGATCTTCGGCTCCCTCGCCTCCGCCGGCGATAAACTGCCATTGGTCAGCATCAGAACGGTGTAGCACCGCATACTCGTACGCTCCACCTTCTGGCGTCAGGCGATACGGAAGAACGAGGACGTTGAAGGGTGAGCGTGACATCGCAGGCGTTATGGTCTTGGTGATGGGGGGTCTCCTGCTTGGTCTGGGGACAGGAGGGTTTTGCACGGAATGGGGACAGGCCCCTTTTCAGGCAGATGACTGCGCCAACTGCCTGAAAAGGGGCCTGTCCCCATTCCGTGCAGGGCATCGGAGGAGGGGGTGTCAGTCGATCCAGTAGATCTTGGAGAGGAGCTTCTCCCAGCCCTTGGCCTTGGCTCTTCCGGTGAAGGTGTAGCTCGTGCTATCGCGGCGCACCACGATCACCTCCGATTCACCGTGCCAGTTCTTCCACCGGAGACGGATCGCAGGAAGCCCCAGGAAGGTGATGGCCGACTGGCTCTCGGGAGTTCCGGAAATCGCCTCGAAGAAGGTGCTGTCTCGTGCATTGCCGATGAGATATCCGACAAGAGTCTCATTGGTCATCCCCCCGGTAAGGGCTCGGATTTCGAGCTGCACCTTGCCTGAGTCGATGAGGGCCCAGCTGGCGGCCGAGCGGATTTCTGTGGGCGTGATGTCCTTGATGCGTGCTTCCTTGGGAAGAGCACGGATGCCGAAGCCGCTGCGCAGGTCGATGTAACCATCCTTGGTCCGTTGGGTCGCCTGGAAGGCCCCATCCGTAGCGAGGCTCCTTTCGACGGCAATTACCACCTTCTCGGCATTCATGTGATTGCCGCGCAGTGCCGAGGTGATCAGGCTGACATGGTTCTTGCCTATCAGGATAGAAGTGACGCGATAGCGGTACGCCTGGTTCTCCAGAGTCCCGTCCAGGATCGTCGTCCGGGCAGCATGCCCCTGCAACTCCCAGGTTCGTGTCTCTCCGGTCTTCACATCTACGAGCAGCTTCGATGTGTATCCCACGCGAGTCGCATGGAGCGTGCCCAGATCCTTGTCCTCACCAGGCTCGACGCAAAGAAGGAATGCCACACCCGAAGTCAGCTCCAGGGCCGAGAGCCTGCACCCTGGCTGGAGATCCTGGACCTTCGTTCCACAGCTGGCTGTCCAGAAGCCCATCTTGGGTTTCTTCCAGATGAGTCCGTGCTGGAATTCCCGGTAGGTGCCACCGCGCAGCGATTCCTCGGGACCCACCGAGTTCTCGAGATCGCGCAGACCGTGGAGGTCGTGGCCGAGTTCTTCGATCTCCGCCTTGTTAAGCTGGGAGATGCCATCGAGCACCGACTCGATCTTCTTGCGCACGTCTGGCGGGTCGAGTCCCTCCTGCCGGATGTACACAGACCATCCGCGACCACCATGGACCCACACGGTCTCGTAGGATCGATACGGTCTTGGCTTGTGATGATCGATGACGTGGAAGGTGCGGGCCCCGCCCAGGCAGCGCAACCGCAGGATCCTCTCTCCCGCCGGGAGGGGCAGGTCCTGGGATGGGAGGGACGATGCCGACTCGAGCCAGGCAGGTTCGGCTCCGGAAGGCAAGGCCTCGCTGCGGACAGAGACCAGGAGATCCTGGCCTGGGAGCAGGATGCCGATGTCCTCTCCAGGGCAGTGCCAGAGGGCCTCTTGTCCGACGATCAGACGCCAGCCAGTCGCGGGCCGGACCCGCAGCCCGGATGCCGCACTCGCATACACATTGTCTCTGATGCGCCAGCCGATGCCGTGTGTATCCGCGATCCGGCTGGAGCCGATCCTGGGGTGGATCTCCCCATCCAGGAACCGGATCGCTGAGGGGATCTTGGCAAAGGTCTTGCCGTCAGCCATCCACCGTTCACTCCCTTGAACAAGGAGCAAGAAGACGTAGCCGTCCCGAGTCAGGATCCAGACCTTGTAGCGTTGTGTCATCCCGTCCATCTGGCGTCGGACAACGAGCTCCACGCAGTCCCGTCCGCGGAGCTTGCCGGGTTTGCGCGACAGGATCTCCACATCCTTGGAGCCGAAGCCACTGACCACCATGTTGACGCTGTGCTCCAGGCTTGCTCCGTACAAGGGGTGAACCTTCACTCGCATGATCATCCCGTGTCCCTTGCCTCTGATGAGTGTGAGACCTGCGATGGCATCCGGTACGAGTTGCCGGATCTCCTTTTGCCCGAGAATGCGCCAGGAGCGATCGGGGCGGAGGAGCTCGAATCGATAGTCTTTGTCGATCAGGCGGTCCTCAGTGAGCACCTGTCCGAGCTCTGGTTTCTGTGCTTTGGGACTGGTGCCAGCCAGCGTCAAACCCAGGAGTGTCGTCAGGAAGCTTGCTGCTGGACGGAAGTCTTGGAACATCGCTCTTCTCGGTCTCGATTTGCGCGTGTCAGCTCGTCGCCGCGTGGGTGGCTTGCTGGCGGATGAAGGAGATGATGGTCTCGAAGGGGGTCCCGGTGGGGAAGACGCCGCAGACGCCGAGTTCCTCCAGGGCTGCCGTGTCCTTCCCCGGGATCTGGCCGCCCAGGATCACGGGGATGCCCTCGGCGTGGCGCAGGGCCAGCTCCTCCATGAGGGCGCGCGTGAGCGGGAGGTGGCTACCCGAGAGGATGGAGAGGCCGATGATGTCGACGTCCTCGTCCAGTGCGATCTGTGCGATCTCCTGCGGGGACTTGCGCAAGCCCGTGTAGATGACTTCCATGCCTGCATCCATGAGTGCACGTACGAGGATCTTGGCACCGACGTCGTGGCCGTCGAGGCCGGGCTTGCCGACGAGGACGCGGATCGGGTGGGGAGCTGGGCCGGCTGGCGGAGTGGGGGAACTCACCGGGTCATGCCTCTGGCGATGTTGACCTTGAGGATCTCCGAGGTGCCCCCGCCGACGAGCGTGAAGCGCGCGTCGCGCAGGTAGCGCTCGACCGGGTACTCGCGGGCGTAGCCATAGCTCGCAAAGATGCGGCAGGCCCGGTCGCAGACATCGACGGCCATCTCCGAGGCCTTGAGCTTGGCCATGGCTGAGGCATCGGCATTGTCCTGTCCCTGCTCACCCAGCCAGTGGGCCCAGTACATCAGGGACTCGGCCGCCTGATGCTCGGTCTTCATCTCGGCCAGGTGCATCTGGATCGCCTGGAAGCGACCGATCGGTTTGCCGAACTGCTCACGCTCCTGGCTGTAGCGCAGGGCGTCC
>JAJRTL010000098.1 GCA_024278315.1 Planctomycetota bacterium
CGGGGGGGCTTTGCTGGCATCGCCCAGAGGTGTCCCCCCATTGGCCCAGACCTTGAGGATCTCCTTCTGCCTGCCGCTCAATCGGCAATCGTCTTTGAAGGCGTCCTTGGGACCCACCGCCTTCCAAGGAGGCATGATTCCCTTCTGGGTGAACTCGACGATCTCGTCGGCCCAGCTGCGGGCGTCCTCATAGTCCTCCATCGCGAAGGGCGCCACTTGTCCCTCGCGGTGACACTCCATGCAACGCTTCTGGAGTATGGGCAGGACATGTTCGGCATAGGTGAAAGGGCTGGAGATGACCTTGCCAGCGGACTCTCCTGCACCTGGAATGGCGCAACCGAAGGCTTTGGTTTCGGCTGTTGGCAAGGGCTTTCCGGCGATCCAGGCCTCGATCGCGAGCATCAAGTCCTGGGGGACCTCACCTCCTCGCTTTGCCGTACGGGACCCCCAGCGATCGCTGATGCGACCCTTGTAGAGGACCTTGCCTTCAGCGATGAGGAAAGCCTGCGGTGTGACTTCTGCTCCGATGGCCTTGACTGCTTTCAGGGTCGGATCCAGCAGAACCGGAAAGGGGATGGCGTACTCCTTCCTGTGTCGTGCCACGAGCTTCATGTCGTCGTCCACCGGGTTGATGGCTAGAAAACGGATCTTCTTGTCCCTGAATCGCTGGTAGAGCTTTCGATAGGAGGGGGCGTAGGAGTTGGAGATGGGGCATTCACTGCCGATGAAGAACAGGACCAGCGCCCCTCCCTTTTTCACGGGAAGGACCGTGGTCCTCTTCCCGACCGTGTCGCTGAGTGTCAGCCCTTTGGGCAACGCACCCTGGCTCGTCGCGAGGGCTGGAGTCGGGAGGCAAAAGGCCAGGCTGAGGCAAGCGGAGAGGAAGACAGGGATCTGCTGGAACATGGAGTGCGGTGGCTGGAGGGAACAGGCGCGCCCCCTCTGGAGTGCGCCTGCCGGATTCGAGGCGCCATCCTCCACGAGCGAGAGGCTTTCGTCGAGTCCCTCCCTCGGCGAAAGCTGTAGGGCGCAGGTCAGTTGTTGAAGGTCCGCACCAGCTCGGTGAGGTTGCCAGCTGTGTCCCGCACACTGACACGGATCGTGCCCCTCATGCCAATCAGCTTCCTGGAGAGCACCAGCGTGTACACGTTGTTCTTCAAGGAGAAGAAACCACCCAGCTCGGTGTTGGCCTTGTGCCCATTCACATCGAAGCTGGCCTTCACCGAGAGACTGCCTGGTGCCACATCGCTGTAGTAGTCGAAGGCGCCGATCCGGATCACACTCAATGGTCCTGTCAGCTTGCCAGGTGCCGGGCTCTGGATCGTGAGTGTGGGCCTCAGGGCATCCAGGAACCAGCCCACGGCCTTCCGGTTGGGTTCGACTCGATCGCTGGGGCAACCCAGGTCGACCCAGCGCGCCATCATGATCTTCTCGTCTTCGTTGAGCTTGACGACGAGAGCGTCAGGAGGAGGCATCATCGTTCCGGTGTAGTCGATGTCGGCATCGTTGGCCGAGACACCGGGAGGCAGCGACGAGGGATCGCCAGGCCTGCTCGCTGTGGGATGATCGCTGTTCTTCCATCCGTCCAATCGCCGACCGAAGATTTTCCAGATCAGGAGGCTTCTCCTGGACTGGAACATCCGGACATAGCGCGATGCATTGTAGTTGCGCCAGGTCTTGTTGCCCGCGATAGGCTTGATGCCGTAGCGTGCGCTGGGATCGTTGGCCAGGCGGTTGTAGCTGTTCTCGAATCCACCCACGATGGCGGTGTCGTCGAGTCTGAGCTGCGCGTCTGCCTTCTTCTCGTTGTGGCAGGGAACACAGGATCGCTGCAGGATCGGACGGATATCTCGCCAATACTCCACATTGAGGGAGTGGGCCTTGACGGTCTTGACGGTTGGTTTTCCCAGGGCGTCCTTGGAGATATAGGGCTTCTGCGGAGATGTCAGATCCCAGATCGTATATCCAGCCTTGGAGGCGGCTGTGCCTTTGAAGTCCAGGCCCTTCTCTGCGTGGGCGTGGCATCCTCCGCAGTCGTTCCTCACTTCGCCGGGGCGCACCTGGTGCCAGGTCTGGCTCGTATCGAGCGCCAATCCATCCTTGTCCAGGGTCTGGAAGGTGAAGGGAACATCTGCAGGAATCTTGGCCAGGAAGCTCGTGTCCGGATTGCCTTCGCTATCCCGGATGGGATTGCCCTTGGCGTCGAACTTCCGCAGGGGGATCTCTCCCAGAATGCGCAGGCGCTCATTGGCATGGTTGGTGAAGTTCTTGCTCAGGAAGTTGTCCGCTGATCCGTATCCGATGTTGGAGGTAGGCTCCATCGTCAAGATGCGCACGGCGTAGATGTCCTTGTTGGTGAACATCCCTGCAACCGAGCCCTGTTCCTGCCAGTTGGGCGAGCTCCGGTTGACCGAGGAGTTGAAGGGATCCAGGCCCTGAAAGCTCTTGGGGCCGACGCCTGGCTTCACGTTGCGCTTGTAGAAGCTCGATGTGCCGACGAGGCCGAAGGGCGTTCCCTTGGGCAGGGCGGGATGCGCCGTTCCGTCGTTGGGGAGCCATGGAATCGTCTTCGGTTCTGCAACGCCATGCACGTCCTTGTAGCTGACGACGGCCCGTGGCTGGATCTCGTTGTAGCGCGGATCGTCCTTGATGAGGAGCATCTCGCCTGGGCGCTCCACTGTCTTGCTGGCGTCAGGAATGTAGTAGATGCCGCCATCGGCTTGTGGGCGATTGGTCGGTCGCATCTTGTCCGTGACGGGTACAGGGGACCAGGTCAGGAGCAGACCGTTGTTGGGAGTTGCAGAAGGATGTCCGACCTTGCCGAGGAACTTCCCGGTCCCTGGGTCCTTGGAGGCACTGTTGTCTTTCCACTCAGCGAAGGGTGTCAAGCCACGGAGCCCTTTCGGGGCAAATGGGTAGCCGGTGTAGAGCGGCTTGCCGCTGGGGTGTACTCCTGTGCGAAGGTTGGCCCAGGGTGCCTGACTCGGATCGGGTGGACCAAACGGGGCAACGCCTGCGGGAGGCTTGGGTGGGAAGGCGATCAGCGTTCCGAGTCCCATCGTGTTCTGGTTGTAGTACTGCTCGACGACGAGATCGCCATTGCTGATCTGCGTTTGGAAGTGGAAGGTGCCCGTGAGCACGAAGGAGCTCATGAGGGGCTCCCAGGTTCTTCCATCGGGCTTGATACCCCAGAGGCCCCAGTTGCGGTTGTCACGAATGCCCTGGGATTCGTAACTCGAGAACATCACGCGACCGTCGGCGAGCACGGTCGGATGAAGTGCGCTGCCCAGATTGAGATGGCCGATCAGCTCGACGTTACGGCCGTCTTCGTCCATGACGAAGAGCTGCAGATTGGGGAAGGTCATTCCCTTCGTAGGTTGGAAGCAGTTGCGGCTCGACGTGAAGATGATCCGGCCGTTGGGGAGAGGGCAGGCACCCAGATTGAAGACGCCGAATCCCGGATATCTCGTGCCTGTTGGGACGGCCCTTCCCGGGTACTTCGACCAGTTCTTGATCGCCCGGTTGGGGGTCCACTCTTGATTCGTGAGGCGTGTGGTGCGTCGGGTGGAGAGGTCCATCCTGTAGATGTCACATCCCTCTCTCGGTGCCCCGCGACGCTGGAGGTTCAACCCAGGTTGGGTGACCTCCGGAAAAAAGGAGTAGTAGACGGACTTGCCATCGAGGGAGATGTAGGGATCCAGGACGGCGCCGTTGCCGGCTTGGACGAGCACGACTTCGCTGCCGTCTGGGTGCCGGAGGACCAGGTCGCTCTGAGGTTCCACATGGAATGGATCCCGCACTTCGGGCCAGAGTACTCGCTCTTCTCCGTTGCGGGGCACACGCACGTAGACGATGTCGAAGGACACGTTGCCTGAGGGAATGAGGGGGCCGCCCGGACCACCGCTGCTCTCCCCACCGTCCTCGCCTCCGCTACCGCAAGAGGCCAAGGTGATCAGGATGCTGAACAGGAGGGCAGCCAGCATCGAGGTCCGCGCAGCCCCGGGTAGCCCCCGGGGCGTTCTATGAAAGAGACTGCAGTTCGACTGCAACCAGCCGACGATCTTGTTCGCGCCAGGGTCCTGCAGCTCGCCCCCCCGGGCTGTGCTGCGACCCCGCGCTTCGTACGGAAGCGTTCCCATCGCTTCTTCCCCCAATCTAGATGTAAGTGTTCATTCCCAGGCGGAGATCCCATCGACATGCCTCGATCAAGTCGAGAGGGAAATGCGGCTTTCTACGACAATCGCCCCGAATCGCCCGCCCAAGGGACAGGATTCGGGCAGGACATTGTTCCCATCTGCCTTCCTGAACTCAAGATGTGGTACAGGTCTTGAGATGTTCCCGAGTAGGGGAATGTGACCCAGGAATCTGCACTCCAAGCCTCCCTTGGTCCCCTGTCATGGAGATTTCTCTCATGAGTCCCGGCATCCTATCTCATCTGGTCCTATTGCCTCTCCTTGCTGGAGCTACTGCGCTGGGCCTTGGC
>JAJRTL010000099.1 GCA_024278315.1 Planctomycetota bacterium
AAGTTCCAGTCCTCGCCCCCAGGACTCCATGTAGGCGGCACGGAAGAAGGTGTTGGCAATGTCGGGGTTGGAGGGGCGCGAGGAGTGTTTGGTCTGCAGGTCCTCCAGGGTCCAGTCCTCGGGGAGATGGCCCGGATTCCATAGCATGAGCTTGTGCGCGTGGACGCGGAGTTGGATGGGGATGGCAGCCGCATGGGCCTTGTGGGCGATGGCATGGATGATCGCCCTCCGCATTCGCAAACCCGCAGATCCACGGCAACTAGCTCGACGTCCCCCGCCGCAAGAGTCTGCAGCCTGGCGACGAGTCCCTCGATGCGCGCTTCGCGGCGTTCAAGGACGCGAGTTAACCCGGACGATTCATGACCTCGATGCGTCTGACGGAGATCTTTCGGTCCAGGACCGCAAACCTGGCGGTTTGCTCGGCATTGCTTCGATTCGACGACCCTCCAGGGTCGCCTTCATCTCGCGCAGCCGTCCTGAACTCGAAATCTCCTCGTCAGCCCGCACATGCGCGAACGGCTTCGCCATTCGCGCATGTGCTCGCAACGATCTCATGAATAGTCCGGGTTAGAGCGACTGTCTGATCCGAGCTGGGGCGAGCGACTCGACATCCATGGGGAGTCGCGTCGTAGGGTTTCTCCAACAGGGCGAGATCGTGATGCCATGGCAATCGGGCCAGGCGCCGCAGTACACTTTCCTGTTCCGGCCATGCAGCAGCCTTGCAAGGGAGTCCGCAGGTCTATTGGGGATCACAGGTCTTGGAGACCGTTCTCGAGAGCACGGAGGTGGGCGAGCCCTCTGCTTCCTTGTTGTAACTCGCGGACCAAGGTCAGGGTGCCGGACTCGCTCGTTTCTGCCTGCAGCGTGGATAGGACGAGTTGATAGGCTTCTGTCGTGAGCGCTGATCCGAGTTTGCGACCCAGGATATGGAGCGCTGCAAGGTCGGGATCGAAATCATGGAGCTTCAGTGTGTCCTCGTGGTCCTCATACAAAACATCCAGACCGATGAAGTCCGTGGCATGCTCCATGACGAGTGCCAGGTCGGAAGCGTCCCGATCAGGATGACTTAAATGTCGGTCGCGCCAGGCCATCAGCTTCAAGGCTAGAAAGTGGTGGGCGCTCGTAGTCTGGACGCGTAGACCTCCAGGCAGGATTACTTGAATGCTATGGGCCAGGGCATCGGCGAATCCCGCAACACCCAGGGTCCAGTCGCCCTCGGGTGGCCATCGGATCACCCCATCCCGGGTGATGCCGCCAAACGGAACGATGTCGATCGGCATGTTGCGAGAGAGATGGATCCGTTGCGGAGAAGAAGACTCCGGGCGTGCTCCATGTGCCTCGATCAACAGGGTACGGAGCGTCTCGAACTGGTCCCAACTCTCGACGCTGATGGCGATGTCGACATCCAGGGTCCGACGTGGAGATGGGTCCGCGCCCTCGTGGAGAAGGATGAGGTCCCTGGCAGCGGCTCCGATCAACACCCAGGTCAGACCGAGGGATGTGGCCACCTCTTGGATCGGGTGGAGTGCTTCGGACAGGAAGTCGAGATCAGGATTCTGGGAGAAGTCCATCGAGAGACCCGGTCAGGATGGATCGCGCTGCCGCCTGACAACGACCATCGCGGGTGGCCATCAGATCAGCAGCGACGAGGAGGTCAGGAACGAGGTCGGGGAGAGATCCTGGCGCTGGGATGTTCCAGAAGATCCGTCGTAGCGCGATGGGGCCCGTGTCGGAGGCGCGCAAGCCTGCGGACTTGAGGAGCGAGGCTCGGACCTCTGGCACGTAGAGGGTCTGGACCCCTGGCACGAGATCCGCACCGAGCTTCTGGGCGGCACTTTCCGCCGCCCAGAGTGCACCATGGTCCAGAGGAGACAGGGCATCCCATCGATCCCGCTTCTCGATCCCGAATCGTCCGAGAAGCAGCTTGGGCCGGAGCTGCTGTCCAAACTCCGCAATCCATCGATCCCGCAGAGTTCGGTCCGGGACAAAGCGGCGGGCTCTCTTTCCGAGGGTCACCAGGTTGCCCAAGACCTCCAGGTCGCGAAAGAGATGCAGGACGGTGCCCTGGGCACAGCCGGTCGTCCGGGCCACCTCTCGCTGGGGGCGCTCGGCCAGGCCCGGATCGCATAGCAGTTGGAAGAGCAGGCGCAATGCCGGTCCGCGCCAGACGCGGACTTCGCTGTCCCTGGCCTCCATGGCCTTGGACCTCCGCGTGGGCCGCTTTCCCTGGACGTCCAGGATGATGGGTGGCAGGTGCAAGTGCACATTGCCGACCGCATCCACGTAGTGCAGCCCGGCCGCCCGCAGGTGTCCCGCCCGCTGAGGGGAAATGAAGTCCGCATACCAGACCTGCGGGAGCTCGGCCATCTCAGGGCGCTCGGCTCGCTCAGCACTCATGGAAGGCCACTCGCCAGCGAGCATCTGCGTGGCCAGCACCGGGATACTCCTTCCACCGGTGCCCAGCCGCCAGATCCTCGAAGCTTGCGGTCCCCCCCAGCGATTCCGGGCGAATTCGACCGTGATCCCGTAGCCCTCTAGTGTTTTCCTGGCTCTCTCTTCAGCTCGATCTGCCACCCATATCCTCCGTGAAGGTCCTGGATTATGCACCAATAACCCATATCGATCAATATTAGTGTTCAGGTGAGATAATGATGCAAATAGGCCCTGGGTCCCCATGACTGAAGAGAAGGGACGGGTCCATTTTCTTCACGTATGCAGAGACCTCGCTTGTGGCAAACGGACCCGTCCCCTTTCTTAGGGTCATCTGATCAGTGCTCACCCAGCCCAGCCTCGATCTTCTCCACGGTAGGCAGCCTGTACTCGAAGTGGTGGTCGCGAAGTGGTGCTGGGTGCCGGACACGCCCCTCGCGCTCGTGAAGGCGGGACTCGATCTACGTGACCAGCATGTCGCGGCTCATCCCCGACTCGAGCGCCTTCTCGGCATACCAGAGCCGTAAGTCGGGATCGTCGACCTTGTCCAGCAGGGCTTGATTGATACGCCAGGGCAATTGTGCAGCTGTGCGCTGCACAATTGACGGATCTTGCCATGTTTCAGCGAACTGCCGCGTGTACATGAGGTTACGGAAAGAGAGCCCGCCCATCTGAGGGAAGGCCCCCTTCAGATCCCGCGACAGCCGATCCACGACCTTGGCCCCCCAGCCCTCCTTCTCTTGGTTCACCAAGATCGCCCGTCCGATCTCCCAGTAGAGCATCACCATGGCGCTGTTGGCAGCCAGCACGGCCCGCACACGCTCCCGCGCAATCCGCCGGCTCAGGTCGGCGAGGAACCCCGGGTAGCCCGCGGGCATCTTGGACAAGATCGGTCCACTCTTCCCCACCGTTGGGCGCCCGGTCTTGCCAGCAGTCTGTCCCTTCTTCTTCTTGCCACCCAATCCTTCATCCTCCCGGAGCCCTGCCCCCTTTGGCCTCTCCTCCCTTTGCCATCGTCCAAGTCGGTTTCTGTTTCGCCCTGCAGGCGATCATCCACGCTTGCGCCCTACCCCAGAGCGCCTTCTACTGCTCGCTCCCCGCTCCGGCAGGGCCCCCTTTAGATCCTCCCGCTTCCCTTGCATCCACCACAGGATCGACCCCTGATACGCGGCGAGCGCGACGCGCTGCTGCGGCACTTCGAGCAGTGCTTCCCGCAGGCACGCGAGGTGTGGATCACGGTGGCCTTCGTCCTGGATGCGGGCGTGGTGTTGATCCGCCCCTTCCTCGAAGACCTGCTGGCGGGGGGCGGCAAGCTGCGCTTCCTGACAGGCGATTACTTCGACGTGACTGACCCGCGTGGCTTGGGCGGATAGCATGGCTCCTCTTGACTTCCCTTACTTGTGATGCGATCAGCGTGCCTGACAAAGAAAAGCTCAATGAGGAGTTGAAGGCAGCCGAGATTCGGCAGGCCGCACTCAAGCAGGAGCGGGACGAGCTCGGCGCTCACCTCGAGGACTTGCGGCGACGACTGGCCATACCCAACGCCGCGCCGTCGCTTCCGCGTGCGGCCGAGTCGTCCACAGCCACCACCCCCAAGACGCCGGCAGACAAGATTGCCCTGTTCCGCAGCCTCTTTCGCGGCCGAGAGGATGTGTTCGCTCGCCTGTGGATCAACGAGAAGAAGGGCAAGAAGGGCTATGCACCAGCCTGCTCCCACGAGTGGGTGCGGGGCATCTGTGACAAGCCGCGCGTCAAGTGCGGCGAATGCCCGGATCAGGCCTTCCTCGCCGTGGACGACAGGGGCATCCGTGATCATCTCCAGGGGCGTCATGTCGTGGGCATCTATCCCATGCTCCAGGATGAAACCTGCTGGCGGTTGGCGGTGGACTTCGACAAGGCGAGTTGGCAGACGGATGTCTCGGCGTTCGTGGAGACCTGCAGGGCTCGCGACCTGCCCATGGTCGTGGAGCGGTCGCGCTCGGGCAATGGCGCACACGTGTGGTTCTTCTTCGAGAGCCCGGTGGCTGCTGTGCTGGCGCGGCAGATGGGCTGCCTGCTTCTGACCGAGACGATGTCCAGACGACACCAACTGGGCCTGGAATCCTACGACAGGCTGTTTCCCAACCAGGACACGATGCCCCGTGGCGGCTTTGGCAATCTCATTGCTCTCCCGCTGCAGGGCCAGGCTCGTCGGAGTGGCAACACCGTGTTCTTGGATGACGACCTGGCACCGATTGCGGATCCTTGGAGGTTGTTGGCCACCCAAGAGCGGATTGCAGCGAGCCGGATCCAGGACCTGGTGGGAGAAGCGCACCGC
>JAJRTL010000006.1 GCA_024278315.1 Planctomycetota bacterium
GGCCAGGACATCCGCACCATCCAGGAACTCCTCGGCCACAGGGACCTCAGCACCACCATGATCTACACCCATGTCCTCAACCAAGGCGCCCTCGGTATCATCAGCCCCCTGGACCACCTCCCTCCACCTCCTCCCTGACCATCCTATGCAGCCCCCCCCATCTCCCCCTGGCATCCCCCTCTCGCCCCTCATCCACCCCTTGCACCCTCCCGCCCCGCGCTATACTGACCGCACTCTACCGCCCCCTCACCCCCCTACACAGACCAACCGAATTCCCGTTAGGGGGACACAACGGGCAACGGAGTCATTGCCGTCACAGGTCTTCGGTGTCGATCGACGACTCGATCTTCGAGATCTCGAGAGTTGGGTTTCTGTCATCGAGCGGCATTGACGAGATCAAGGTCATCTTCGACGATCGGTCCTGGAGAGTGGCGCGGCGGACGTCCGCCATCGATGATCGAGCAGAGAAAGAGGATCGCCGTCGAGTATTCCATGAGGATCGAGCGAAGCAGTCGCAGGGATAGCCATTGTCGAGAGATCACAGCATGGGGCTTGCCGCAGGAGATCCGTGATCGGATGATGACGCCCCTAACAGGCCGATGCAGCGGATGGTCCGCTACGCGGCCCACCGCTGATCACCAGAGTCGTTAGGCAGACGAGGCCATGATGCGTCCAGGGCAGCGAACACTGACAGCCTTCGAGGCGGCGATCTTAGAGCGCTTGGTGGAGAAGGAACCTCGCCTTGCACCGTCCTGCACGGGATTGCACGTGCTGAGCCGCGAGTTCACCGGCGTTGGAAGCTACACGAAGTTCCTGTGCGACGAAACAGTCAAGGGTGACGACTGGAACGTTACGCTCGAATCTATGATCGTTGTGCCTGGCGTGAAGAATGGCATGGGCGCGGTTCTGTTCGGCAGGGGGAACCACCCCAAGGTCCTCGAGACCTTCACCTATGGAGACGATCACTGGGACGGAGTCTATGATGGATTCACTGTCGAAAAGGCAGGCTAACAAGCCGATGCAGTCGGACGACGCTTCGCGCCGCTCCTGATCGCCAGAGTCGTTAGCGGGGAGTGATGAACCGGCACGAAGAATTACTTGTGAACTCATTCATCGAGAATCCTCGACGCCCTCGGTACCTCCTGGAGCTTGGCAGCCGCAAGCGTCGAGCCCGGGCTCTCGACCGTCTCAACCACATGAAGGATCTGGATGAGCGCTATGTCACGTGGCTGCCTCGCAGCATGGATGCATTGTCCATTCTCCGATCGGAAGGGGCACCAAGGACCTGCCATGTGATTGGAGGTGATGACTCAACTGATGGTAGAGAGATGGATCTGGCAGAAGCGCTCAAGAGGGTTCAGGAGATTGGCTGGGGAACATTGGTTGGATGCATCCCTGGCAAGCTGGCATACTACCATGATGAATGCGGTGAACGGCAGGCGCTGCTCCGTCGGGAATTCCACTGACAAGCCGATACAGCAGATGGCCTGTTGCGCGGCCACCGCTGATCACCAGATTAGGCGAACAGAATAACCATGCGATTTGGAAGGGATACCTGGTCCTTGATCTTACCGGATGCCTGGCGTGCATGGCATGACGATGAATGTTCGACCCTCGTGGATGATCAAGAAATCGGAGCGCTGCAGATCAGTGCCGCATTCAAGGACTGTGAGGTTCTGGAGAGGGATCTTGCAGACTTCGCATTGGAACATCTCGATGCTGGCGCGGAGGCACATCCCACTCAGGTCGGTGACTTCGTTGGGTTCGAGATTGCGTTCAGTGATGAGACGGGATTCTGGCGGCAATGGTACTTACGCCATGGCAGGCAGATGCTTTTCGTGACCTACAACTGCAGCCTCGAATCACGCGGCAGCCTGGATGACGAGGTTCAAGGAGCCCTTGCCACCCTGCTGGCCTCCGGTGACATGATCGCCTAACGCACGGATTCAGTCGACGAGCGGTAACCGTGCCAGTAGACGGTGCGGAACACTTCGTGTCCCCCAACTGCGGCAGAGATCGCGTCCTTGTACAGCTGATGCGCAGCAGCCGACAGAGGAATGGCGCTTGCCAGGGATCGCGCATACAATCCGGTGACATCCACTGAGGTCAGTCCCATGAGCATCCGGTTCATTCTGTACGTATCCATCCTTCTCGGTCTCTGGTTGGGCTATTCGATCCTCACCTTCCCCATCATCAACGTGTACCACTACGAGAGCGCATGCGGACAGTGGGAAGATATCGAAGTGCCCGCCAAGGGACGTACATTGCGGGGCCTGCGTCTTCGCTTCAAGAAACACAAGAGGGGATGCAATCGCGCCCCTCACGTGTTGCGCCGGACGACGGCACGAGATTGGAGCAACTGTTTCAACTGGTCGGACAACATCCATCATGAGCGATGGTCCATCCCGTATCACAAGCCGAGGGCACAAGCAAAGCGCCGATGAGCGCAGCCCTCTGCCTGGCAGACTCCGGACAGGAGTCCATACAAGTAGGCAACATGAATCGAGGATCCTGTCTCTGTGGTGCGGTAAGTTTCGAGGTCAACGGTACGCTGACTCCACCCGATGCCTGCCACTGCACACGATGTCGCAAGCTCTCGGGGCATTACTGGGCATCCACCGACGTCCCACGCGCCGCGTTGACGATCCTGGGGGCAGAGCATGTCTCTTGGTTCTCGACTTCGGAGAGAGTGCGGCGAGGCTTTTGTTCGACCTGCGGCTCTTCTCTCTTCTGGGATCCGGTCGAGAAGGACTTCCTTGCCATCGCCATGGGAGCTTTCAACCTTTCCACGAACACGCGGCTCGGGATGCACATCCACGTAGCTGACAAGGGTGACTACTACGACATCACGGACGGCCTGCCACAGAACCAGGACTGAGTCGGGAGCCGATCGCAGAGAGGACGCTGATCGTGCATGAGATGGCATCGTTGACGACGGAATGGACCGGGCCTGCTGGGTCGTTGAGGGGGCTCGATGGAGCCAGGTCGCAAGCTGACGGAGAGATACGGTCTTGCAGACGTGCTCCCGTGAGGATGGGGGGCTAGCATCGAGGCATGCGGATTGCCAACAGGATCTCCATGGGTCGAGACAGGACGGTGCGGAGTGCCTGGCTTGGTGTTCTCCTGTTCTTGCTGGTCGGTTGTGGTGCACGCGCGAGACAGGATCCGGTCCAGAGTCTCGGAGGGACGTGGAGGGTATCGCTCGATCCGGGCGATGTGGGGCTAGAGGAGCAATGGTTTGCCAAGACCTTGGCCACCGACAAAGTCGTTGAGCTGCCGGGATCCCTGGCGAAGGCCGGTCTCGGGCATCCCTACGACCCCAGGAGTGGGCACTACGTAGGGGGCAAGCGACCCTGGCTCGGGTGGCCCTCCGCAGGCTATGACGATCAGACGCGGGTCGAGGATCTGGGCGCGCTCGTGCCCTCGCATCTCTACATCGGACGGGCCTGGTACGAGAGGACGGTTCACCTGCAGAAGGCAGCCATCGGTCGCCCTGTGCGGATCGAACTGGAGCGCGTGAAAGGCAGCAGCCGCCTCTGGGTCAACGGAGCCGAAGTCACGGGCGAAGGCCAGCAGAGTCTCTTCACGCCCCATGTCTACGAGTTTGCCCTCACCGCACCCGGCCCCCACCGCTTCACCTTGCTCCTCGACAACCGCCCTCCGCAGGAGATCGGCCTTGCCGGTCACGGCTACGGCATGGAGACCGAACCGATCTGGAATGGCGTGGCGGGCTCGATGACGCTGCGGCCCTTGGCGTCGGTGCGCACGGACGGGATCCGCATCCATCCCGCGCGGGATCGCCGCTCGGTTGGCGTCAGCATGAAGATCGTCCACCACAGAGCCTTGCCGCTCAAGGGCCGAATCACGCTTCGGGTGACGGACGCAGGCGGTTCGACGATCCTCGGTGAGACGACGAGGGACCTCGTTCCGGACCTGCAGTGCAACGTCCCCCTGAACACCACGGCCGAGGCCTGGGATGAGTTCCAACAGCCTCTCTACGAGCTGTCCTGGACGATGGTCGACGCGGCTGGCGCGGAGTCGACCGGAGGTCGACGGATTGCCTTCCGGACTTTCGAGACGCAGGGCAATCGGCTGTTGCTGAACGGTGCCCCCGTCTTCCTGCGCGGCAATCTCGACTGCGCGATCCACCCCGGGAGCGAGACGCCCCCCACCGATCGCGCCTGGTGGCGGCGCGTACTCCGCATCCACAAGCGAGCGGGCTTCAACCACATCCGCTTCCACACCTGGTGTCCGCCGGAGGTGGCCTTCGAGGTCGCCGATGAGCTGGGCCTCTACCTCCAGGTCGAGACTTCCTACTGGGTCGACAACTGGATCCACGCGGTCCCGCCCTTTCCGCCCCGCCTGGGAGAAGACAAGGCCGTCGACGCCTGGGTGCTCACCGAGTCCCAGCGCATCCTCGACACCTACGGCCATCACCCCTCCTTCGCCTTCTTCTGTCTCGGCAACGAGTTCGGTATGGGCTCCGACTGGAAGACGATCGACGGCATCGTCGGCGAGCTGCGCAAGAGCACCGACACGGTGCTGATCAGTGGCACGACCGCGCGCAAGACCGTGCCCCAGGATCAGTTCTGGGTCACGCACGCCACGCCCGGTGGCGCTACGCGCGGCACGGGACCTGCGCACACCGACTGGGATTTCACCAAGGCGATCGAGAAGGCTACCGTGCCCATCCTCAGCCACGAGACCGGTCAACGCCAGAGCTGGCCGGACTACGCGAAGCTGTTGCCCGCCTTCGGCAGCGTCATCCGCCCCTACAACCTGATGCGACTGAAGGAGCGCGCCGAACAGGCCGGCATCCACGACCATCGCGCGCGCAGTCGGGCCTCGGTGCGGCTGGCGCATCGACTCTACAAAGCCGAGCATGAGGCCATGCGCCGGACGCAGGGACTCGCGGGCTACCAGCTGCTGATGCTCCACGACTTCACCGGTCAGGGCGAAGCCCATGTCGGTCTGCTGGACCCCTTCTATCGGGAGAAGCCGGGCATCACGCTGGCGGACATCCGCGCGTGGAACGGCCCGACCGTCGCGTTGGCGCGCTTTCCCGCCAGGACCTGGAGCAGCGATCAGTCCTTCACGGCCAGGTTCGAGCTGGCCCACCAGGGGCCGGGCAAGCTCGAGATCGAAGAGCCTGCCTGGAGGCTGAGCGACCGAAGCCACGACCAGACGATCGCCTCGGGCAAGCTCGCGCCGATCACCGCCCCGCCGGGCTCCTTGTCTCCCCTCGGCGAGATCACCGTGCCGCTGAACCGGGTCGCAGCCCCGGCGCATCTGGAGCTGACGCTCAGCGTGGGCCCGCATCGCAATTCCTGGAGTCTCTGGGTCTATCCGGCAGCGGCTCACGACACCCCAGCCGACGCGCCAGCCGACGCGCCCATCCGGATCGCCCACCGCCTCGACACAGCGACCCTCACGGCTCTCGATGCCGGTGAAGACGTCCTGCTCCTCTTCCACAAGGGCATCGGCCCCAAGCTCCAGCAAACGCGCTGGCGCAGCACCTACTGGACCGGCGCTTGGGGATGGGGGGAGGGTCTCGGCCTCATGTGCGACGCGACGCACCCAGCCCTCGAGGGCTTTCCCAACGACGGCAGTTCGGACTGGCAATGGCGCAGGCTCGCCAGCGGAGGCACCTGCGTCACGCTGGATCCAGGCGCGGCGGAGGATACTGTCATCGTCGAGCACATCAGCACCTTCCATCGTCCGGCTCGTCAGGCTTTCGTGCTCGAGGCCCGTGTGGGCAAAGGCCGCCTGCTGGCCTGCGGCTTCGATCTCGAACGCGGACTCGATCGACGCCACGCGGCGCGCGCCTTCCGCAAGAGCCTGCTGCGCTACTTCCGGTCCAAGGACTTTCGACCCAAGCGTCGGCTCAGCACCGACGAAGCGGTCGAGATGTTCACCTTCATCGAACCGATCGGCGCCATCGCGCGAGCCAGCAGCGAAGCCAAGGGCTTCGAGGCACAGAAGGCCATCGACGGAGATACGAGCACGCTGTGGCACACGCCTTGGGGCGCCAACGAACCCAACCATCCCCATGAGCTGACCCTCGAGTTCCCATCCTTGAGGGACCTCGTAGGCATCCGACTCAAAGGTCGCGCCGACGGCAACAACGGTCGTCTGGTCGACATCTCGGTCTTCGTCTCCGACAAGCGTGACGACTGGGGCAAGGCCCTCCTCCCCCACGCGCGACTCGCCGACAGCGCCGATTGGCAACAGCTCGACTTCCCACGCGTGAAGGCGCGCTTCCTGCGCATCGTCACGCACCGCGAGACCAAGGGCCGCCCCTTCGCCTCCCTCGCCGAACTCCGCCCCATCCTGGCTCCAAAGTGACCTGCGTGTCGCCCTTCGACGCCGAACAGAAACGCGCGGACTGACGGCTCTCGCCAAGAGATGATATCCTGAGCGCCATCAAGGCCAGACCTATCATGTCCAGACCGACCCTCAGCGTAATCGTCCTTCTTACGGCCTGCGCGTGTGGCACGACGACACGCGGCGAACCCAGATCGCTCCAAGAACGCCTCGCCACTCTTCATGAGCGCTTTCCGAAGCCCCCGGAACAGTACCACTGGCAATACAAGCAGTCCCATCCTCCTACCATCTATACGGATGCCTACGGACGCTATCGCGCCAACGGGGAGATCGTACTCATCGACGGCAATCGGCTGGCCATCCGCTTCGATCCAGGATGCCCTCGGCCATCCTTTGGATCCAACCATGTGCTCCTGTCTGTCTATCGCGACAAGACCTACAAGGGCGACTTCCTGGCGCTCGAGACCTGGAACGGATACGCACTGGGGTTCATCGTCCTCCGCGTGCCCCACGAAACCCTGCAGGTAGGAGACCGCGTTGCACACCTGATCTCATAGACCCATCGTGGTCGACGAGACCCTTGCGATCCTCGTCGACCACGAGAACCCATTGGAGGAGAACATTACGGGCTGCATCTTCTGCCGCATCTTGAACGATGAGGTCCCCGGGACCTTCGTCTATCGCGATGCGGACACGGCGGTCTTCATGGATGCGCAGCCGGTCAATCCCGGTCACCTGCTCGTCGTCCCCACAATCCACGCATCCTGCCTTGCCGACTTGGCGACAACAAGCGCAGGCGACCTGATGCATGTGGCGCAACAGATGGCAGAGGCCTTGCGGCAGAGCGATCTCCGCTGCGAGGAGAGCCATGGTCAAGCTTCTTTCCAACAAACAATCCCCGCACACTCCATCGACGATGCGGGAGAGCTCATCTCCCTCGAGCCGATGCTAGACTGGCGAAGTAGCTCTTGATGAATTGCTTCAGTTCGCCATCCGCATGGATCTGCTTATTCTCTTCCATCAGGATGCCCGGTACCATTCGGTCAGAAATGCGAAACAGATACCATCCACCATCTGTATCCAGCAGTGAGTAGTGGTAGCCACCCTTCGCTGTCTGATTCCCCAGAATCCCATCAGCATAGAGTTTCTTGAGCTGTTCGCGGTTGACAAACTCATACTTGCCCTCCTTCTCCAGATCAACGAGTGCCTGCAAGCGCATCAGACTCCCCTTGATGGTGGCATCCACATACACACGATTGAGCTGCTTGATCGCTGACTCAAGCTCCCTCCGTTGGATCGGATTCAATTCCATACCGTCCGGATTGAACGCCTCGTCGCGAATGAGCTGATCAACATTCATGGGAACTTGAGGAGGATGCTGCGAGACGCTAACGCCATTCTCGATGTTCGCCAGCATGTCCCGCAGAGTGTTCTCCCAATTATTACCTCGATTGAAGGCGCTTGTCGCTCGGCCAGTTTCTTTCTCGACAAGCTCTCGTTCAGCTTCCACTCCTCTCTCCGCCGTCACCTCCGCCTCCAACTTGCCCTGTGAGCCAAGCGCAGACAGACCGAAAGATCTCTGAGGCTCCACAACACCCGTGTGAATCTCGACAACATCATCCTGCTCAGGCAGAATAAACATCCACCACAGCAGAGCCCCCACAACTACAAGGATGCCTGCAGGAAAGAGAAGTCGACGCCACATCACACTACTCTCCCGTGCATGGGTAGCAGATGAAGGCCAAGGACTCTATGAGTTGCGTCGTCTCGTCACCCTGCGCATCTCGACAGTATTCTGTAATGTCCCACCCTACGCTTCCTCCGCAATCCCAATCAATAGGTCCAACATGGGCCACCCCCGGGACTGGCGTCATCGGAAGAGGAAACCCCCAAGCACCGTTTACAAGCGGCCGCACTCCCCATACGCATGCTTTCCCACATCCGCCCTGAAGGAGCTGGTATGAGAAGTTGAAGTTCCAGCTACATTTCTTCGCATTGCAGCCCTGGTGGTCACACTCCCCATGGTGGACACGGAAAGGCGGAGTGAGATAGTTGACCTTCAAGCAACCCCCCGCCCCTTTCACTGGGATAGGCAAACCTGCGGAGCACTTGCACGGGTCTTGACTCGGGCCCACAGTGCTTGCAGCCAACTCCACCCGATGGGGGCTACGCAGTAATACCCCGAGAAGAGAAGAGAAGAACAGCTTCTGCATGGTAATCAGCTCCATTGAGTCCCTAGGAGAGAAGACCCTAGGGTAGGCACCCCCGAACCCTTGTCAAGACGCACGCGGCGTCCGGATCACGCGTATGCCAATCCCGGTCTCGCTGAGACTCACACGAGGCGTGCCCCCCCCCAATTCCATTAGCCTCCCCTGCGTCCCTGAGAGCCCCATTTCGAGCTCGGTTTGAAGGAACGTCTGGGGAAAAGATCTCCCGTCTCGCTTTCGATAGTGGCGCCTTCCGATCCGCCTGAGCATCGCCTGTAGGGAGTCGAGTATCACATCCGGGTCCTTTTCCAATAAGAGTCGCGTGACGTACGCCGCGACACTCAGCACCGCACCTTTCTGCTGGATCTCATCCGGTTCGCACTCAGCGGCTGCTGCAGCCTTCATGAGGAGATAGCGACTCATCGCCAAGAACAGCATCTGCGCATAGTACATGGGGTCAGGCCCTATTTCTCCGGGTGTTTCACCCGGAGAAATAGGGCCTGACCCCATGTACTCGGGTGGCGAACGGTGCCAGCAGTCAACTGTCCAGCAGGGATGTGACCTTGCCTTGGATGACTGGCCGATCTTCGCCAACGAATGTCTCCCCCAATGCAACGGGAGCGAGATCCAAACCTTGCTGCAGAAGGAGCTCGTGACAATCCCTCAAGAAGTCAGCGGCCACAGGGATCTCCTTGCACATGAATCCGATGTGGGTCCAAACGGTCAGTTGCAGGATCCAGCTGTTGTCACGAAGCTCGGCACGCAGATACCAAATACCTCGATCGCCAGAGAACTGAACTCTGTAGGCCGGATGCAAATCAGCGGTCAGGTGCTTGCTGCCCCCATACACGGACGTCTCGGCACGCACGAACCCGCCCGACGACATCAGAGCAGCCTCAACCTCCTCTAGCCCACCCGAGTTCATCCGCACTTCACGGGTCACATTGTGGTTGTAGCAGGGGTCATCATCAAGAGGCACAGAGCCCCCAGGGTTCGGAAGAAGGCTTTCATCGGGGATCCTCTCGGTCATCATGGATTGGAGCATGGGGTGATGCTATCGCAGGACCAGGCCTGGGTGAGATCCTTGCGAGGTCAGGAATCGTTCGGGTTGTCTAGTGGACGATCGGACGGATGGGGAGCGAGGCGAGCAGGGTAGCCTCGTCGTCCAGCAGTTCTTCGGTGCGTTGCTGGACGCGGTCGGCCGGGAAGTAGCGGAGAGCCAGGTTGTAGAAAAGGTCCTGATGGCGACCCTCGCTCCCCGCGATATCGCGGTAGAAATCCTTGAGGGGCCCCGGATCGAGAGCACGGTAGATGAGGCCAAAGCGCTCACAGCCGCGGGCCTCGATGATGCCGAAGATCAGGAGGCGATCGATGAAGTAGTGGTCGGCGCCATGCTTGACCCGGGCGCGTAGGCCATTGACGTAGGCATCCTTCTCGTCGGGAACCAGGGAGAGGCCCCGGGCCAGGACGATGGCGAAGACGTCGTGGAAGTGCTGGAGCTCCTCGTCGGCGATTTCGAGCATGGCGTGGACGAGCTCGTCCTTGTCCGGGTAGTGGGCCGTGAAGGAGAGTGCGGTGAAGACGGCCTTGCGCTCGCAGGCAGCGTGATCGATCAGGAAGGTGTCGAAGTCAGCGAGGCAGGTCCGCACCCACTCCTCCGGCGTAGCGGTTCTCAGCTTGAGCATGGCCCGAGTCTATCTCGCCCCGACCCGAGTACATGGGGTCAGACCCTTTTTCTCCGGGTGAAACACCCGGAGAAAAAGGGTCTGACCCCATGTACTCGGATCGGGCGGGGTGGAGGAGGTTGCGGACTTCTGGGGCTTTTGTCGCGTTGCCCTGTGAGCCCAGGAAGGGGCTCGGGACACATGACAAGGAGGAGGAGATGGCACGCTATCAACCACAGAATCCATGGCTCTGGGCCAAGCCCGCGGAGCCAAGAGAATGCGACCAGGATCGCCCACTAACGGAGCAGATCCGCTGCACGGAGCGATCCCTCGAGATCGTCCGGCAGGACTACGCGGCCATACTCGAACTCTATGCCAACCTCTTCCGAGAGGACAGAGCTGGAGACGGGGCCAGCAGACGCGGCCTCCAGATCTCCATCGTCCGTTGCGAAATGCGAATGGAACAGCTCAGGAGCACACTCGAGGCTCTTCGAGCGGAACTCCGACATGCTTCCTGAACCCCGATTTGCCGTGAGGCCCCCGCGCTTCCCGTCCAGGAATCACCTCATTCCTGGAGCTATCTGCCTGTCCTTTCCCTTCTCCATGAAGGGCGGATCTAGCGACACGGCGGCCACACGGCAAGGTCCCCTCCCTGCCCTGATCCCCCCCGAGACCTCCGGTCTTTGGGGGGATTCTTTTCGGGGAGAGCTCATCGGGGACGAGGGCTCCCCTGCGGACTCCGCGCCATGTGGACGCGTACCCGGAGGCAAGGTCGTTGAATCATGAAGGCGTAGAGCCACGGTCCGAAAAGAACGGATCATCGAATGGGGCGGAACCCGGATCGCGGGAGGGAGATGGAATCGACATGATCAACCAGGCCGAGATACGTAGCTCCTACGCACGAACGCGCTGCGCGTTGATGCAATCCCAAGATGACTTTCGAGGGTTGCTTCGTGACCTTCTGGAGTGGACCCGCAACGAGAGATCGGACGCGGAACCAGCGGTTGGACTTCGCCGAGCGCTAGAGGATCAACGGCTCGCACTCAGAGCCCATCTCCACGATCTCACAGAACTCAGGGAGAAAGCGCAGATCTTCCCCGGTCTTCTGGATCGGGCCATCCAAGATGCCCGGAGACTCTTCGAGGAGCAGCAGACCAGGCGATAGGGCGTGGATCAGACCTCGATCTCGAAGCTCTCGTCCTTGGCCTTGGATTCACGCAGGGCGTTCTCCTTGAGGCCCAGCTCGTTCTCCATCGAATCGAGCATGAGGTTGATCTCATCCACGATCTCGGTCAGGTAGTCGTCCTTGCGCAGTTGGATGCGTAGCTTCCGATTGCCGCCGGAGATCTCCCGCAGGGAGTTGATGATGCGGCAGGTCGGACCCGCGATCTTGTGGGAGTGCTTGAGAGCCTGGAACAGCGTCACGCCCGACGACACGAGAACGAACGCCACGATGGAAAGGAAGAGCGGCGTCAGCCAGGTCAGTTCGACCTCGTTTCGCAGCGCTTCCTCAGCAAGGAAGGAGCTGAATGCTGCCACCAGGATGGAACTTACTCCCAGACAGAGCATGGGGACGAGAGTGAAACCCAGGATGATGCGCTTCTGGATCTCGGGCTGAACGAGAATGTTCTTCCGTCTGTTCTTGTTGTTGACCATATCCGGTGTCCGTCTCGAGGCGGAATCGTCGTGGGCTCTCCAATTGAAGAGCCTGCCCTCTTGTTTCGGAACCTGGGCTCGCCGGAGTTGATAGGCATTCGGAAATATGTGCCCGTCGCCCAACCTCTGCCATCAAGCCGGAGACCTGGGAAGGTCGAAAAAACGCTAGAAGCCCACGCCATCGGCCCGGAGACCGCACGAGATGCGCCATCGTCAGGAGAGACAACCACCAACAGGATCAGAGGGAGGATTCACCCTCCTCATCGTCCTGTTCATGACGATCATCATCGTGGGAGTGACCTTCTCGGGCCACGCCCGGATGGAGGCCATCCAACGCAAGCGCGAGGCGGGCTTCCGCCTTCACGCCCAGGCCAGCCAGTTCGCAAGATCCGGCATCACCGAGTGCTTGAGCTGGTTCAAGAAGCAGACCTCCCAACCGGTTCTCGCATTCGACCCGGTTCTCGACACCACCGCCACGCCCCCCAAGAACGAGACCAGCGAGCCCGATCTCGGTCTGGTCAGAGACTTCCGCATCACGGGCGATGTCTGGGGTCGCTACGAGATCTACAAACCCTGGGACAGTGATCCCAACGCCGAACGGCTCCTCTTCCGCAAGCGCGTCCAGATCCGTGACATCTCCCTGGAGAGCGGACAACCGGTCAAGGGCATCGTCTGGCGCATCGTCTGCGTCGGCACGGTGTATCGACGCAAGGATGGATCCAAGGCACCGGATGAGTGGCCCAACTCCATCATCGCCAAGGAGGTGCTCGAGACCGAATTCCATCGGACCCTGTCTCTCCTGCCTCCAGGGAAGGCAGCACTCTGTTCCCAGCGCGGCGACCTCGTGACGCTCCAACGGCAAGCCCGGGTTCTGGGTGGTGCCAAGGGCGCGGGTCTCTACTACCCCCAAAGCACCGGCGGCCCCACACTGGGCAGAGGGAGCGACCTCTCTGGCATGCCGGCCCAGGCGATCACCTCCGCCTACTCGGGTTCCCCGGAAAGCGTCCTGGGAGTCTCTATCGATGAGCTCAAGCTCTTGGCGGACATCGTCGTCGGAGACATGTCCGATCTCCCCGACATCATTCCTCCAGGTGCCGTCGTGGTCATCCAGAACAGCCTGCCGGTCCTCGTGAGCCATGCGAAGCCCCTGCGAGGGCGAGGCATCGTGCTCTTCGACACACCCTACGTCTACTTCGCCCAAGGCAACCTGAGCAACTTCCATGGCCTCGTCTACTTCACTGGCGAAACCCTCATGGACGCCCCCACCCGCATCACGGGCGCCGTGGTCACGCAAGGCATCTTCACGATGCAGGGCACCTGCGACTTCAGCAACATCAACTACGACGAGACAGTCCTCAACGACCTGCGCAAGCTCAACAGCTACCGCATCTCAGGCTCGATCCGCCGCACCAACAACCAATAACGAAGTTCTCGTCTCCTTCCGTGAGCTCGGATCTTCGCAAGCTTCGTATCCAAAGATCCTTGCCACCCTGCCTGAAATACGAAGGAAGGACTCACTCCCTTCCTCCTTTCCTTCGTGATCTTCGTGATCTTCGCGATCTTCGAGGTTCCCCCCTTCTTCCTGCCCTCGTCGTGATCGAGACCCCGTGACCTCAGCGTCCAACGGTCCCGTAGCTTCCAAGGAAACACGAAGGAAAGAGAAGGACTCGAAGGGCACGAATAGCATCCACCCCAGGCTTCTATTCCCGGCACCCACAATCCCAAGCTCCCAAGGCACCGCCCCCAAGACCAGACACGCGCACGCAATCCCATTCCCACACCCCCCACAAATCCCCACACAGCAATCCAATCAGCTCAGCCATCCCCCCACCCAAACCCCACACAGCAATCAGACGAGCCCGGCCAACCCCGCCACGCCCCCTCCCCTTGCGAGTGAGCACCCGCCCCGCCCCCCCCCACAGGAGCGGGCTCTTGGGTCCCCCTGCAGCGACTTCCCGAGTGCATCCGAGGTACGGAGCAAAGGGGGACTCAAGAGCCCGCGACCCGCGATTCGCGCGCACACCGCCACCACACACGAACCCCAAACACAATTCACCCAACCCAAGACCCAACACCAAGCACCCAACACCCAACACCCCAGCACGCATCCCTCAGCTCGTAAGTCCCTGCTTCGTGGTGGTGACGACATGCAGCCGCCTATAGAGCGTCTCGCTTCCCCGCACCGGATCCACGATGACCATGCGTAGCAGGATCTCCCGCGCAGACGAGGGCCCCGTGATCTGGACTTCGAATCCGTGCGGAAAGCCATCCCCCTCATTGTCGATCTGGGAGAATGCCGCGACACCTGCACGGCGAGGAGAGTCGTTGGCGGCCAGTCCCAGACCCCGGAAGTTCAAGAGGTCCACGCGGGACGCCCTGGCGTCCGGTTGGATCTTGATCGCGGAGAAACTCGCGAAGTCGAACAGGGCCGGAGAGGTCAGAGGATCGATGAATCGAAACACTCCGGCTTGCCTGGGGTCTCCTCCCACCTTCCAGACCAGCCGTGTCGGATTGTGGGTCTTGCCATCGACATCCGCACTCGCTGCTCCCAGATGCTGGAGGACTTCCAGCTGGTCGGTGGCATCTCCGATCTTGTCGACCCGCAGGCCATCCGCCAAGGGCTCGGAGGTCCACATCGAGAAGTTGTAGGCGCCAATGGCCTCCGCCTCGGTCCCCTCCTTGGGTTCGATGATGGAATAGGCATGAAAGCGATAGATGGGAATCCGATACACATTGCCGCTTGCGCATCGGTACTCATCGGTCCGGTGGTGCTCGGCGAAGACCAGGGCGTTGCCGCTCTTGGACCTGGCCACCGCCTCCTTCTCGAAGATCCCGTTCTCATCCACGACCGGAAGACTCCCCCCGATGAGTCGCTCGGCCGCCAACCTGGTCAGAAGGGACGTATAGTCCAAGCCCTTCGCATTGTGCTGCAGAATGAAGACCGAGGACTCCAGACTCCGCTTCATGGAGTTCAAGACTTCGTCCACGACCTCGGTGTCCTTGGAAATCCGCTGGGCATATTCCTCGGACCTCACGGATGTCATGGACAGCGTCGCCATCAACCAGATCAAGGTGACGAGAACCGTGGATGTGAGCGTGAGCTCCACGGGCGTCATACCGGATTCGGATCGGGATACGTGCATCCTGCTGTTTGCTAGCGATCGATGTAGCATTGGGTCGTGTGTTGGGAGTAGTGCAGGGCCTGCCCTTCACGGTAGGCCTCGACACGTAGGAGATAGGAACCTTGTGGAAACCTGGCTGCAGGCGTCGACCATGTATAGGTCTCGGGAGCCTTCGGATTCCCATCCGCCACCCTGTGTGCGGGATCTTCGGGCTGTGTCGAGATCAGGGCGATCGAGTCGTCCTGGATGTATCGCCAGGTCCTCCCCATGTCCCTTGAGTAGTAGAGGGCATAGTAGATCTGGCTCTCATCTTCTACGAAGCCCGTGGATACGGACGCAAGGTAGGGTGGGCCGTCCCAGCGCTTCCACTCGATGTCGTATCTGATCGAGATCGAAGAAGGGTCATCGAGCTCCGACAGGAGGGTCGGAGATTCGATCTCCAGGCGCGGAGGCATGAGAGGTCGGCTCGGCAACCCGCTCATGCCAACTTCGAAGTAGCTGTGAAGCATCGAGAGCACTGCGAACCTGGTGATCGAGTCGGTTCCCCATTCCGAGGACCGAGAGATCCCATTGATGACAAGGAAGCCCGAATCGATCCCGGCCTGGTCCGTCAACTCGAGGAGGCCGGCTCCATATCGGACCTTCGGGTGGTCGTAGTATTCCTTAAGCACGCGTACCTTGCCCCGCGTACCCAGATAGGGCTCGTGGAACCAGTGAGGCGGCTTGGCTCCCTTGTCGTCGATGCGAAAGGGACTGCCGATGTCGGCCCTTGTCGGAAGGCCGATCCCATAGCGATCACCGATCTCCCGACCTGCAACGAGGAGACGGCCCCTTCCCTTGCCATAGCCATGATTGAATGTGCCTCCCCCACCGTTGTCTGCATTGAAGAAGGCAATGCACCCCATCTCGCTGGCCTGCTGCTGGCCATTGATCATCATCGTACCAAAGGCCAGGTTCGCCGATTGGGAATAGGCGAGCCGCTGCTCCTGCTGGAAGAACCGACCCTTGCCCCCACCCGCCCGCAGGTTGCCTCTCGGCATTCCATCCGTTCCCTTCACGTTCCAGTGCGAGGCGAATGCTGAATCAGGATAGAGCTCACCCAGCCATGGCATGCCGAGCCAGTAGGTCCTCCTGGAACCGGGACTGCGAACGTAGTATCGCTTGCCTCGATAGACCTGCTTGATGAGCGCCGACCTCCCAGGGTGGCCGTAGGGCCTCTGGTTGACGGAGGCTTCGATTTCATTGCCGATACCCATGTAGTCGTAGGAATGGCCGGTCAGGTTGGAGAGCATGGCGTGCCCACCGACGATCCCTGTGCGCAGGAGCTCATGGAAACGCGGCAGATCCTGACGGATCGATCCGTTCCAGCCGTCGGCCAGTTTGGACCCATCGATCCCTGGATAGTCCTTCAGTGCGTCCTCGCCCGCATTCCGAAGGTCATCGAAGTACCAGTTGTAACCGTCCCCGAAGTCCGGATCGCCAGCCATGAGATCCTTGTAGGGCACATGACGCGGGTCACCTAGGAACTGGGAACGCTCCGTGATCGGAACGGCCTCTCGGCTCGAAGCCCACCATGTATAGGTCTCGCTGAAGTTCTCAGGCTGGTTGACCTCGGGAAAGGCAACGCCGGTGTAGAGCGGAGAAGCGCCACCCCCAACCTTGTTGTAGATACGGGTCTGAACGGTCAAGGTCAGGTCGGTCAGCGGCTCGTAGTAGCGGCCCTTCTGATCGACGAAGCGCTTCTCCTCGAGCACCCCCGGACCAATGTCCAAGACCCACCGCGCCGTGTTCTTGGGCCCCATCCCGTCAGACGACAGGTCCCGGCCAAAGTCCAAGGCTGGCCCCACCGGTCCCGGCACGTACTCTATGTTGTAGAGGCGAGCACGCTTCGTCTTTGCCAATCCCTGCACGAGCCCCATGCTCTTGACCGGTGGAGAAACGACCGGCGTGTTGAACAGATAGAAGAGCGTGTATTTGTTCTCGCCGGCACCGTTGTAGAAGCTGACGGTATAGAACATCGAGGCCTTCTCCTCAGGCGTGGCCGGGGCCTTCATCTGGTAGTTGCGTGCATCCTTCATCTCCGAGTACACATCGCTACCAGCAATGCCTGCCAACGGCACACCTCCTTGAAGACAGGAGAGCTTCACATCGGGATGCAGCTGATTGGGGAAGGCTGGGTTCGTGAGGTCGACGCCCATGACCTTGAGCATGATGGGAGGCACTTGCCCCGCAGCCCAAGGCATGGTCTTGGGGCCTGCATACGTGTCGGGATCGGTCACGTAGGCGTGCACACGGAAGCGCACGCGATCCACAACGCTGTTATCCTTGTCCTTGTGCGTCCGTAGCTCTTCGGGATGCGTGACGACACGCACGCCGGGAAGGACATCCGGAGCCTTGGCTGCATCACTGAAGTTGCGAATCGCCGGCACGGGCAAGAGCTCCCCGTGCAGGTTGAGGATGATGGCGTTTCGATACTTCCCTGGATGGGTGCAGAGGTCCTCCAAGAAGAGTCGCAGCGTGGGTTCTTCGCTCATGTCCTCGAACTCCGGAGGAGGAGTCAGCCCCAAGGCCTTGGCCTTCGCGATCTCGACGCGCCGCTGTCGGATCGCCGCAAGCCTCTCTTCGTGGAACTTCTTCTCCCGAGGATAGCGCATTGCATGGTTGAAGTAGTCCACTACGGCATAGGGCAGCGGGTTGACCATGGCGTCGTACCCGTGGGCCGTCGTCCCGTCGAAGTTCATCCTTGCCTTGAAGCGATGCGGCGCGTAGTCGAAGCGCTTCGCGCTGCCGCTGGGCGTCTTGCCCGGATAGAAGTAGACGTAGGGAATGTTGGCCGTCGAGTCCTGCACCGTGTTGAGATAGGGCTGGTAGAGGGGATTCCTGCCGTAGCTCGCCTTGGAGATCCAATGCGAGCGGATCTCCATCCCGGGATTGCGACTCTGGAGTTCATCCAACAGCCCCTGCGTGAACGGGCGGATGGACTCCATGTCCACCCACCATCCGGGGATGCTCTCGATGTCGAAGAAGAAGACATCGTAGACCTGCGCCGTGGGGTACACGCCGCTCGTCGCATTGACCACGGAACTCACGTCCGCCATCAACTGGTCACTCCCTCCGCGTCCCTTCTTGTAGACCTTGACCGTGACGTATCGCAGGTCCTTGTTGTCGATGCCGGCGAATGCCTGGACCTCGATGGAGCGGGACCAGATCCAGGTCCCCATCCGATTGATGTTCTGCGAGAGAGGATGTCCAGGTGCCACCAAGGTGCCCGAAGACTTCTTGATCGTCATCGTCGGCACCCGGACCCCGTTGTCATCGAGATCATCCAGATTGACGACCGTGCCGATACCAGCGCTATCGATGTAGGTCTGGACCTCTGCCAGGATGGCCTGTGCCTTGGAATAGGCATAGACAAGATCCTTGTGCTCACGCGTGGAGTTGTAGGTCGTCAGCAATTGCCGGATGAGGACCGTCATGAGCGTCGCCAGGATGACGATGCCGACCGTCAGCTCCACCATCGTGACTCCCGACGTGGCCCGGTGGGGATCCGCTCCTCCCGGACAGCCGGGACCTACGGATCTGCATTTTCTGAACATGGAATCCCTCCAGCGCACACCGCAGACCGCCGCTCCTCTGCGACAGGCGAGTGTGGACCTCTTCGGTCCTATCGGCGTTTGAGAGACACCAGGTCGATGGAGATGTCAGGAATCTCGGGCTTGTGCTGCCAGTCGCTTCCAGCGCTCGAGATTCATCTCCCAGAGGTCCTGCACCATCTTGCGCTGGACTTCATTGGTAGAGAGCCGCCCGATCGCCTCCCGCACATCCCCTCTTTCGCGGCGCAGCGCCACCGCAAGGAGCTCTGCCAGCTCGGAGTCTGTACGAACCGGATCCTCAAAGGACTCCGAGACACAGAGGGCCATGAGGGCCGGGAAGGGCACCTCTTGGCTGTCAGCGAGCTTCAGGATGCTCGCCAGCCTCGCTTCGACCCGGGTCTGGTGCCCGCAGCCCAAGGTCACGAAGGAGATGTACAGGATGACGACAGTCG
The DNA here is from genome assembly GCA_024278315.1 of Planctomycetota bacterium. Classification (GTDB taxonomy): domain Bacteria; phylum Planctomycetota; class UBA1135; order UBA1135; genus JAJRTL01. The sequence continues at coordinate 19,019 of JAJRTL010000006.1, forward strand.
AGACGAGGGCCAGCATCAGGCCGAAGCGGGGGGAAGCGCTCGTCCTCACCTGCCCCCGACGGCATTCTTGCCCCGTGCGAAGGCTCGGTAGCGCTCAGCCAGTGCATCCAAGGCGCCTTGCCGCGTGTCGGGCAGGACGTTGCCGTAGTCCATCCCCGTGAGTTCACGGAGGAAGTGCGCCGCGAGAGCACTGAGTTGCCATTGCGCCGCTTCGGTCATGATGCGACACAGCTCCTCATAGATAGCCAGCTTCTTGCCGACGACCAGATCGCCTCGCGTCAGGGTGGTCTTGAATCCCTGCTCGCGCAGAGCCGTCAAGAACCACTCGGGTTGCGTCGCATCGCGGTTGGCATGGAACCACTCGGCATACTTCGCGGCCCGCTCGGTCTGATTGCACCAGTCCCTGCCGGAGATCCCAGCGAGAATCCTGCAGCAACGCGATGAGGTCCGACCTCGCTTGAACTCTGCCAGGAGGAAATCCACAACGCTCGGGTCGGGATCCTGCATCTCTCCCAAGAGATAGAGATACTCCTTGCGAAGCCCCTGCGAGACACGTCGTCTCAGCCGGAGGCGTATCTCGGCACGCAGGGCCCCCCCACCTCGGCGGGACAGTCCGAAGAGCGCATAGAGGGACAGGTCCTCCGGATAGTGTGCCTCCGCGATGTCCAGGAGCATGGAAGGTGCCTGGGGATCGCTCAGAGTCGCCAATCCCCGGATCGCCGCGATCCGCACTCCCTTGTGCCGACTGGTCGTCGCCAGGGCCAGTGCCCGATAGACGCCTTGGCCACCAATCTGGGCCAGTGCGAGAAGAGAGGACTGCTGGACGGCCGCGATCGGATCCTTGGTCAGTTTTTCCAAAGCGGCAGTGGAAGATTTGAGCTTCAACAGGCCACAGCTCTGTGCCGCCGTAGCGCGGACGTAGGTATCCTTGTCCTTGAGCAGCTCGATGAGTGCCGGATAGGCCTTCGCATACTTGAGCTTGGCGATCTCCCTGGCCGAAACCCCACGCACATCGGCATTCTCATGGCTGGTGAGACCAAGCAATCGCTCTGGATCCCCCAGACCAAGGAGCCGAGGCAACACGAGGCTCAGCTCGATATCCGCACGCGCGAGGATGATTCTGACGGTCTCGGCAAAGATCTTGTCATCCCCAGCCATGGCCAGGATCTCCAACGAGACCTCGACCTGGTTCTTGGGTGTGCTCTCTTTCTTCGCCAAAGCCAACAAGGCCTCGGCCTCACTGCTCCCGAAGAGCTCCTCATGATCACGGACCAGGTCGCGCATCCACACCAAGGCCTCGCCACGGACGTCATCGCTCAAGCGATCCACGACCTGACAACAGAGATCGAGGATATAGGCATCTCGATCCTTGCCGGTCAATCCATCGAGGGCCTTCGCATGCCTGGTCCACCAACTCTCCCGATCGACTCCCTTGAGCTCGGGAGGCAGGTAGCGCTGCCAAGACTCCATGGCGCGGACCCTGTCGAATGCAGCACTCAGTCTCTGGAGACGTGGATTGTCCTTCCCGTGGAACCCATCGAAGGCGCGCAAGCCTCCACTCTCAACGGTGAGGGAGCGGTCGATGGCGTAGCCCTTTCGCGCTTCGTATCGGGCCTGCATGTCCAGGAATCCACGGGCAAGCATCTTCTCGTAGAGCCTACGGAAGCCGATCGCGGTCAGACGCGTGGTCCTGTGCTCACGCACGCCCTCGATATCGGACGCTTTGGGGCCAAGCACGACGCCATCAACGACACCTTCCACCTTGTAGAGCAGGCGGGCAGTCAGGACCTTGTCCGCCTCGAGTGAAACGGAAGAAGAGTAGGGTTGGAAGCGGCGCCTCTGCTGGCCCCACCAAGCGCGCCACCGGATCGAATCGCTCCCAAAAGCCTTGCCCGTCAGGATCGCGGCCACTCCCTTGCTGGCGTTGTGAACCAGCGGATACTCCGGGTACCAGCTCTTTCCCCCGATCGTATCGATCAGGGCCGTGACCACCTCTGCGGGATCCATCCCACTCACGGAAGTCCCATCCTTCTTTCGGAACAGATCGATGCCCAGTAGCACTGAAGCCACGCCACGCTTGAGTGGAGTTGCGGTCGAAGCCAGATTGGCCACGGCCTCGCTCGCCGATGGCGGAAGAAGGACCTTGTCGGCCAGCAGTCCCTGGATTCCGACGATGAGAGCCGCCAGGTACCACTCGTTCTTGTCCTGCCGGGTCTTCAGGATGGCGAGGAGAGGTCCCTCGGCACGATCCATCATGGTCATCAGCCCCTTGGCAGCCTCGTGCCGGACCTTGCCGTCCTTGTGCCCGAGGCAATCGACCAGGGGTTGGATGTCCTTCTCCGGATAGCGCTGCAGATACTCGGCCAGGAGTTCGACGGCTGCGGTACGAGCCGGCTTGCTGCTGGAATCCAGGAGCGGCAGAAGATCCTCGAGAGCGAGGAGCGAGAGACGAGCCCGGATACTCTTGACGGCCGCCGCCCGCACCGCACGGTGCCGACTTCCCAGCATCTCTAGCGCGACCTGGATGCCACGGCCATCGGCCAGGAGCACCACACTCTCGACGATGTCCTTGGTGTACTTGCCGAACCTGGCATGTCGAAGTCTCGCGAGCAACAGAGGCAAGACCGTCTTCTCCCCAATCGCCGCATAGACCTTGGAAAGCAAGGCCACGGATCGCGGATCCATTTTGCGCGTCAGCAGCATGAGCTGGTACTTGCCATCCTTGCTGATGAGATCGTACATCGCGACGAGCTCTTCCCGGCCGATGTTCTCTTCTGTAGTCAAGGCCGCCACGAAGCTCTTCAGCCCCGGCATGCCCGAAGGGATCTCGAAGTCCTTTGCCTCCTGCTCGGGGATCACACCCTTGGGCTGCTCCTCCTGCTGGTTCTTCCTCTTGGCACTCTTGGGAATGACGATATCTCCCCCGAGCCCCTGCCCCTGCTTCTCGGTTCTGGCTTTGGGAATCCCCAAGCCAGAACCCTGGGATGCAAGAGTCTCAATGGATCCGAGAGAGAAGAGGACCAGGCCCGCCGTTGGGAGGACGACCCGGAGATATGCTTGGAATGCCATGTGGTTCAGTTCGGGAACGATGGTCTCTCGCGGGGCGCGGAGGGGCAAAAGGGCCGGAAGAGGATACCCTTTTCCGGCGAAGGAGTCAGCCGGGCAGCTGCCTCTCCTTCCGAGAAAGAAGATCGAGGCTCGTGGCGAGGATCTCCTCAGGTGTGATGAGCTTCATGCAGCGATGGTCCAGGGGGCAGACCTTGAGATGGCAGGGGCCACAATCAACCTCATGGCGGACCACGACTCCATGCTCGAGGTTGGAGGAGGTGTAGTCGGGGTGGGTGGGGCCCATGAGGACGACGTGGGGCGTGTCGAAAGCCACAGCGACATGGCGAGGCCCAGAATCCGTTGTCACCATAATATGGGCTTTTCGGACGATGGCTTTCAGGGTGCCCAAGGGAATCAGGGGGTCGATGGCTGCCTGGATCTTCGCGCTGCTTCGAGACGTGATGGCCCGGGCGATGTCCTCCTCTCCAGGACCCACGAGGACGATCAGACGTGCCTCCGGGCCTAGTGCCTCTTGGAGGGAATCCGCCAGCTTCGCCCAATTCTCGGGGTACCAAAGCTTGGTGGACCCAAAGGCCGCTCCCGGGTTGAGGAGGACGAGGCGGTGCTCAGGCTGGATTCCCAACCGCTCCAGGACGAGCCGGGCCTGCTCCTCCTCCTCGGGGATGATCCTCAGAATGGGGTGGAAGTCGATCCTGGGCATCTCCTGGGTGTCCAGGAGCGCCGCATAGTACTGTGGCATCGGCACCGGCACCCGACGCGGTCCGTAGCGCTTACCGTCCTTGCGTTTGGGGATCCTGGCCTTGAGCCCATGCGTCATGAGCAGCCTCCTGCCCTGCGTGTAGCCGAGCCGATAGGGCACGCCGGCCACGAGGCATCGCAGCGCGGAGGAGACGGAGTTGGGAAAGAGGATGGCCAGGTCGAAACCCTTCTCGCGAATGCTTCGCACATCCCCGAAAAAGGCCTTCCGCCCCTTCTGGCCTCTCATCGGCAGGTATCCGTCGAAGGAGCGGCATCCCTCCAGGATGGCCTGATGCCCGGGTTTGATCCCGCAGACGATCTCCGCATCGATGTAGGCAGAGCGGATCCTCGCGAAGCTGGGCGTCGCCATGATCACGTCTCCGAGCCAATTGGGGGCTCGGACGAAGACTCTCCGAATTCTCTTGGGATCGATTTTCATGGAGTTCCCAGCATGTACAGGGCCCCACTCGGTTTCCAGGTGAAGCCTCGCAGAGTATGATCCGGGCCTCTGAATACCGGCAGGAACGTCATCGCCCAACACGAAGACCCTCCCGCCGGACGTATCCTCGCGACCACCGGCTCGGCGTCTTCAGCGCACTCTCTCACATCGGGGCTCCCCTTCGGACTCCCATCGAGATCTCCAGGGGTTTCTCGGGCCACCCGGGCCCCCCCAGGAGATGGGAAGATCCACCGGACGAGCGAGGATACCCCGCATGACCCTCGATCCCCCTGGTCTCCATGGAAACCCACTCCTCCCAACAGCAGGTTCCCCCTCTTCAGGAACGCGTCCTTGACCGCCTCTCCAAAGAGTTCGATAGCAACCGCGAGCACATCGGCACCTTGCTGGCTCGGCTGGACGAGGGCTATCGCATCCCCTATCTGGCGCGGTTCCGGGTCGAAGAGTACCCCGGAGCCACCGAGGAGCGCCTGCTGGAGATTGCCCACCGCGCCGAGGATGTGCGCATGCTCGAGGAGCGGCGCACCCACATCCTGGAGGAACTCGGCAAGCAGGGAAACCTCAACGAAGAACTGAGAGCCCGACTGCTCGCGAGCCAGGACATCTCCGACCTGGAGAAGATCTTCCGCCCCTACCGCCCCAAGAGCCGAGCCACCGCGGCGGACCTGGCCCGGGAGGCGGGTATGGGCCCACTGGCAATGGCCCTCGAGCACCGAAGCCTCGAAGCTGGCAAGACTCCACTGGAGAGCGCCGCAGATTACGTCGATGCGAGCCGGGGTATCGAAACGGCCCAGCAAGCCCTGGATGGCGCCAAGGCCATCCTCATCGAGAAGATCCGACAGGACAGTGAACTATTGGAGCGCCTACGTCCTCCGACGCTCAAAGTCACCCCCAAACATGCCGGAAGAGGTGTGCCCCGAGAGTTCCGCCCCTACGCCAAGTATGAGAAGTCCTGCCACTCCATCGCATGGCCAGATTTTCTGAACATTCGGAAGGGGCAACGCGAGAACCACCTCGAAGTGCATCTGAGCCTCACCGAGGAGAAGGCCCACCAGATCCTGGCAGACCGATACGCCAAGGATCTCGAAGCTAGCGACCCCCTGCGCAACTTCTATGACTCCATGCTGCGCGAGGCCTGGCACCAGGTGCTGAAGCCCACCTGCGAGCAGGCATTCACACGAGAGCTGAAAGAGGATGCGGATCGTGCCGCGCTACGGAGCTACGCCAAGGAGTACCGTGCTCTCCTCATGGCGCCAGCCGCCGGCCGCGTCAAGGTCTGTGGGATCCTGCCAGCCATCCGCAAGGCCACGCGTTGCACCGTTGTCGACGAGAAGGGTGCCATCATCGCGCACCAGAGCCTGCATCCCCTGCGCACCGAACATCGGGACACAGCCAGGCAGAACCTGCTCCAGCTCCTGCAGGAACATGGGATCCGGATCCTCGCCTTGGGCGGTGGGCCCGGCTGCAGGGAGATCGAGGCCTTCCTGATGGAGGCCGTGGCCGACATGCCCGAGCGCCCCCAGATCCTCATCGTCGATGAAGCTGGCACGATGGGGTTGGCCCGCAAAGAGCTCAGTCGACTCGATCTCAGCACGCGCAAGGCCGCCATCGTGGCGCGCCGTCTCCAAGACCCACTCAACGAGTGGGCACGGCTCGAGCCTGAGTCCATCCACCTCGGCCCTGCACAAGAAGAAGTCCATCAAGGCCATCTCAAGAAGGCCTTGGAGGATGTCCGCGAATCCTGCCTCCATTCGGTAGGCCTGGATCTCGCCACCTGCTTCGAGGAGACCCTGTCCCACATCTCGGGCATGGATCGGATGAAGGCAGCCAAGACGCTCTCGGCCTACCGGGGTGGCAAGCTAGAATCCCTGCGAAGTCTCGTGGATCTCACGATCCTGAACGAGATCGAGTTCGAGCAGAGCGCGGGATTCCTGCGTCTGGAGGGCAGCAAGGAGGCACTGGATGCGACCCGTATCGAGCCCAGACGATACGATCTCGTCGAGGCCATGGCGGCCTCCATCGGCCTCAGCAAGGCTCAACTGCTGGAACGAAGAGAGGAGATCGACAAGATCCAGCTGGCGCCCTTCGAGAAGGAGGATGTCAGTCGCGGAACCCTCAAGTGGATGCTGGATGAGCTGCGCGGGCTGATCAAGGATCCGCGCCCGGAGTTCGAGTACGTCGAGTTCGACCCGGCGTACCGCAAGCTCGAAGACCTCGAGATGGGACAGGAGGTCCGGGGACGCATCCTTCGTATTGCCGACTTTGGGGCCTTTGTCGACATCGGTGTGGCACCAGGAGGCCTGCTCCATGTGTCGCAGATGTCCGATCACTACGTCGGCAACCCCCACCGTCTGTTCCAGCACGGACAGATTCTTCGACTCCGCGTGCTGGAGGTCGACAAGAAGGAAGGACGTCTCTCGTTGACCCTGCGCAGTGGAGAGATCCAGAAGGTGCATCGCACTCTGGGCGATTTCGCTTCGGGCAAGCGCAAACCCGGCGCCATAGTGATTGGACGTGGACAGGAAGCCGATGCGGGGCACTCGCGCAGTCGCTTTGCCGAGAGACAGGGTGGTGGCGGACATCGAGGACAGCAGGGCGGTGGCCGGTCCGGACCCGGCGGCGGACGCCCAGGCGGTGGTCGTCCTGGCGGCGGACGCACCGGCGGAGGATCGGACAGGGGTAGACCTGGCGGGGGCAGACCCGGCGGAGGCGGACGGCGCGATGACGACCGGCGCGGTCCCGGCGGCAGGGACCGCGGTGGTTCACAGCGCAACTACGTCACCGAGAGCGAGGACTTGAAGGAGTCCATCGCCGCCGATCGCGGCGAGAAGGGCGAACTCAAGAGCTTCTCGGCCTTGGCTGGACTCCTCGGCAAGTCGAGCTCGGAGCCTGCCAAGGACTCCGGCAAGAAGAAGTCTTCCAAGAAGCAAGGAGCGAAAGACAAGACGCCAAGTCCGACGTCGACCTCCGCATCCGAGCAGAAAGCCCCCGAGCAGAAAGGCCCCGAAAGCCAGCCAGACAATGCGGAAGTCGGCAACCAGAACGTTCCAGACCACAGCACTGCGGGCAGCCCGACAGCACCAAGCGGCACCGAGACCAACATCCCCACACCAGCCGATCTTCCCCCCCAGCGCGGAGAGTCTGGATCGGGAGCTCCCGCCAGAGAGAAACCGGCCCTGGAGAAGCTCGAGGAAAAGGAGAAGTTCGGCGAGGACTTCGTCTAGCATTCATGACCCCGATGCGGCCGTGAGTCTGCCCCCCTGTGCCCGATTCCGGTCAGTCGTTGATGAAGAGATAGTCCCCGCCGCCGGCATTGCCATGGCAGGCGATGCAGCCCTTGCTCATCCCCTTGGCCACACGCCCCGCCAGCGACATCTGCTTGCCGTTCTTGGCGACACTGCCGTCCTTCATGTACTTGACCCAGAACCAGTCCTTGTTCTCTGCGTCGTATCCGGGGATCTTCTCCATGACGGTGATGGCACCTAGCGAGTCGGACATCTTGGCCATGTAGTTCTCCTTGACGACGATGGCTCCCGGCGCGTTGGGATTGCTCCTGGCAATGCCGTTCACGTAGTACTTGAGGTACTTGCCGTGCGGGCTCCGGCCCTTCTGGAATCCCTCCAGGCCGACCGGGGAACTCCAGTTGCGGTAGTTGGCCATGCGGCTCCATAGACTGCTGGCCCGATCCATGTCCTCGGCTCCCCCGAACGGCATCTTCATCATTCCGCCTTTCACTCCCCCGTCATCCATGTTGCCCGACTTGCAGGCGACAACGGTGGAGAGGAGAGCGGCACCCAGTGCCAGAGAGAGAACCATCAGAGGTCGCTTCATGAGTATCGCCTGAACTTGTGGAGTAGTGGAACCCGATCCGGGGACGTTCCGGAAGGGGGATTCGGATCCCGAGAGTTCGAGGTCCATCGCTGCCCTGCTACGCGACGCAACGTCTCAGGTTGCGAGAGGGGCGCAGGAGGACCATGGCAATATTCCCAAGGCCGGAAGCCGCGAGCCCTACGCGGGCAAGGGGGCCGCCATGCCAGCTCTTGGGGAGATCCCTGCTCCCTCAGACGAATCCCTCCACGCGGGAGGACGCGACTCGCGTAGGATGGATCTTGAACCCCAGCCTGGGTGACTCGAAAGATTGTCGAGTGCAAGGCCGAGCAGGCCCACAGGTCTGCGGTCCTGGATCGGAGGATCCCCATCAGACGCGTCGAGGTCTGGGATAGCCCGGGCCAGAACCACCACACACCATGAGCCTCGCCGCATACTGCCTGCACTTCTGCTTGAGCCTGCTTCCGATGCAGGCTGATCGGGAGCCCGTGTCCACACAGGACCTCCTGCGAGATCTGGCTTCGAAGGACATCCAGATTCTGCAGGCCGCCCGCTCGCAAACTCTGAAACTGCAACCAGGCCCACGGGTCCGACTATTGATCCAGGGCATGCAACTCGAGAACACCAAGGTCGCAGCCTGGTGCGCTCTGCAGCTTTCGTGGACCGAACTCTCGAACGCAGAGGCTCCGAGATTTCTCGAGTTGCTCTGGTCTCAGCTGACGCAACCACGTACCGAGGCGGACCTCGAGCAGTTCAAGAGCCTGCTGGGCACCACAGAGGTAGGAGCCTTGCTGGAGAAGCTGCCTCCCAGCGGAAACCGCGATCTTCCCGGCAAGCTCCTCCTGACCCAGCTGCGATTCCAGCTACGCCCCGATCACATTCCGGCACTCTGCCGGATCTTCCTCGGCGAGGATCTGGAGTTGGCCAACACGGCTCTCGAACGGATTTGCGCTCTGCTGTCCTGTGGCGACCGGTACCGAGATCTCATCGCAAGGACCCTTCTCTTGCGCAAAGCGGAGTTGGATCTCCGAAAAGCCAGGAATGCACATGGCCTCGGCCCGACCCAGTCCATCGTTCTGCCGGAGAAGACGGATGGATACCCCCCACTCCTGCACGCTTGTCTCGTCCACTTCTTCGACAAGGAACAAGTCACGCTACGGGGGCGTCCTTGGAAGGCGCAGATCGATGACTGGCTTTGGCGCTGGGCTCGTGAGATCCGCCCCGGCCCCTCTGACCGGGAGTTGCTCCTGAAGCTGCTGACCTGCAAGCAGATCCCGGGGGAGAACCTCGCGCTGCAAGGACTGGGATGGGTCGGCAAGCCTGTGGACAGGGAAACCATCCGCTCCTATGGACAATCCACACCTGGAGGCAAGCTCACGGCATGGGCCAGCCTGGTTCGGCTCGGCGACGAGAAGGCGCTGCAGCAGCTGGAGGAGCGCGCTGCCTCGGACGTGATGGCCTTGGGATTCCTGCTGGAGCTCGCCCCCAAGCGAGCACGCCCCTTGATCGAAGAGGTCCTGCGCGAAGGATCCGTGTCGAAGGTGCAGGAGATCCTGAACTTGCCCCGGGAGGACGCAGCTCTTCGGCTCGGCATCACCCTCCGTTGGGACAGGGACTACGCCTGGCTCGAGAACCTCCTGCGGCGCGGAAACATTCCGATCCTGCATCGGGTGGCCTTGCTCGTCCGTGTTCCCGCATTCCGAAGCCAAAGCCTGCTCTTCTGCCTCGCGGATGCCGGGCTCTTCAGGGACCTCACTGCCGAGGAGACGCCCGCGCTCTACCAAGGGGACATGGTGGAGTTCTTGGCTCTCCTGGAGACCAGCTCGCGCAGACAAGCCCGAAGGTTCCTGGAGGCTCTGGCGCAACACGAGGAGAAGAGCATCCGCAACTACGCAGTCGACATGCTCCTCAGGCTGGGCGCCCCGGGATGGGAGGACAGGCTGATCGAACGTGTCCGCTGGGCGCAGAAGGCCAACGTCGACGCGCAGCGCATCCTCTTGGGCCGGACCCGCACCGACAAGATCCGTGCCTGGCTCACAGAGATCGCGACGTCCGAAGAGACGACAAGCCTCTCTGCCATGCGAGGCCTCGGTATCGCGTGCGGTCTGCCTGCTGCTCTCACCTGGCTGGATGAGGATGACGTTCTCGATGAGAAGGATGCACGGCACGTGCTGCAGGCTCTTCGTGAGGATCACGCTGTAGAAGCCCTGCTGTTCTGGCTGCAGAAATCCACGGCGCTGTTCCCCGAGAGACCTCCCGCCGCAGACCTGGGGCTCGTGAAGGATCCACGGATCACAGCCTTTCTCGTCGGCCTGCGGAATCAGCGCGAGCTCGGCCTCTACGCGTGGGCTACGGGACAACTGGCTCTACAAGGGCATGCCGAGGCGAGAGCCGAGCAGGAAGCCGTCTTGCGGATCGGTCGCTATCGCTGGATCGAAGAAGCCTCCGCATGGAGTCTGCTTCTGGATCCCGATCTATCCCGTCTGCCCGACCTCGTGCGAAAGCTCGAGAACAACGGCTGTGCGTATGCAAGCGTAACAACGATGTTCGAAGATCTCTTGGGCCTCGATTTCGAGAACACAGGCTTCTACAACACACCGCAGCGAATGGCGGTCGAATGGTGGAAACGGAGCCAGGGGAGATTGCGTTACAGCCACATCCTGGATCGGTATCTGATCGTCGCCAAGAGCCATCGCAAGTCAAAGAAGAGAGACGACTGACCGCGAGACGACTGCCCCAGAGACGACTGACAAGGACATGATCCCTATCCGTTTTTGGCCGATCCCCCTCCTGCTCTGCATCCACGCAGGTCTGCAAGCTCCAGAGACGCAGGTCGCAGCCAATGAGGAGGTCGAGGTCCTTCGCGACACCTGGGGCATTCCCCACATCTTCGCCAAGAGTGACGCGGGGGCTTTCTACGGTCTGGGCTACGCAACCGCCGAGGACCGTGGATTCCAGATGCACTACCTGCTCCGCATCGTGCAGGGGAGACTTGCCGAGACGATCGGAGACCGAAAGCACGTACGCCGTCGGGACACCGCCCTCCACCTGGATCGCAAGATGCGCACCTTCGGCTTCTATCGAGCGGCGCAGGCTCTCGTCCCCAAGCTCGACTCCGAGACACAGGCACTCCTCCAGGCCTATAGCAACGGCGTCAACACCTGGTTCCAGCGTCATCCACGAGCCGATCAGCGACACCCGCTCTTCGCCAGTCTGGGCCTGGTTCCCGAAGTCTGGACCCCTGCCGACTGCATCGCATCCTGGTGGCACATGGCACAGTTCTTCGCCACCGACGGCACGAGAGATCTGATCGCATGGCGCAATCGCAATGGCGGCAACCGTCGCCGTAATCCGCGATGGAAGGAGATCGAGGCCATGCGCAAGACCATCCAACCACTCCCGCCCGATGACAGCACGGCCGTCGTCAAGAAGGCGGACGTGGACCCCAAGTGGATTGCCGATATCCATCGATGGCTCGCGACGCAGGGCTACTCAGAGCCAAGGAAAGAAGAGGAGGGCGAGAAGGGCAACAAGTTCAGCCACGCCTGGGTGGTCGGTGGCAAGAAGAGCAGCACGGGCTCGACGCTCCTGGTCAGTGACCCGCAGAC
>JAJRTL010000100.1 GCA_024278315.1 Planctomycetota bacterium
CTGGCTTGCGCCCGAGCCAGAAGCGCAGCGCGACACCCGAGGGAGGGTTCTTGCCACGCGCGCCTTTGCCGGGCCCACCACCCAGCAGCCAGGTGGGGCTGGGTGCAAAGAGCTTGACCGCTCCGATCGCCTGCGTGAGCTGAGGCAGATACTCCAGGTCATCGAGGATCCAGAATCCGCGACCCTGGGTGGCGGCGATCAGGTCACCCTCCTTCACCGCAAGATCGGTGATCGGCACGATGGGGAGCTCGAGTTGGAGCGACTGCCAGTGCGCACCGTCGTCCATGGAGACGTAGACACCGCGCTCGGTCCCGGCATAGAGGAGACCGCGGTGCTGGGGATCCGCACGCAGGACACGCGTGAAGTGATCCGCGCCGATGCCTTCGGTGATCTGGGTCCAGGTCTTGCCGTAGTCGAGGGTCTTGTAGAGATAGGGCGCAAAGTCGTCGAGCTTGTAGCGCGTGGCCGCGACGTAGAGGCCACCTTTCTCGAAGGGATGCAGCTCGAGGCTGTTGATCATCGCCCACTCGGGCAGGCTCTTCGGCGTGACCTGGTTCCAGGTACGGCCATCATCGCGGGAGACATGGATCAGCCCATCGTCCGAGCCGCACCAGAGCACACCCTTCTCCAGCGGTGACTCGCAGGCCGCAAAGATCGTGTCGTAGTACTCGACCGCCGTGTTGTCCTTGGTGATCGGCCCGCCTGAGGCCTGCTGCCGGCTCTTGTCGTTGCGCGTCAGGTCGGGGCTGATCCGGGTCCAGCTCTGCCCCTCGTTGGTCGAGCGCATGAGATACTGCGAAGCGGTGTAGAGCGCATACGGCGCGTGCGGGGAGAAGAAGATCGGGAAGTTCCACTGGAAGCGGTGCTCGAGCTCTGCCGCGCCCCAGCCCATGGGGTTGTCGGGCCAGGGGCTGACGATGCGCGTGTCCTGCGTCCGGTGGTCGTAGCGCGAGAGGTAGCCGCCATAGCTGCCGCCGAAAACGATCTCGGGATCGAGGGGATGCGGCGCGATGTGGGCGCTCTCCCCACCCGCCGTGGGCTCCCAGTCGCGCTCGGTGATGCCCCGCCCGGTCGTCCGCGAGGCGATACGGACCGTCGAGTTGTCCTGCTGCCCGCCGTAGATCCGGTAGGGAAAGTGACTGTCCGTGGCCACCCGATAGAACTGCGCCGTGGGTTGATTGTCCTGACGCGACCATGTCTTGCCTCCGTCCTTGCTGACGTTGGCGCCGCCATCATTGACCTCGATCATGCGTCGCGGATCCTCGGGCGCGATCCAGAGATCGTGGTTGTCGCCGTGCGGCGTGGGGACGGCACTGAAGGTCCTGCCCCCATCCTTGCTCTTCCAGAACCTGACGTTGACGACGTAGACCAGGTCGGGATCCTGGGTGTCGGCGTAGATGCGCGTGTAGTACCAGGCGCGCTGGCGCAGCTTGCGCTCGTCGTTCTGCTTCTTCCAGGTCTTGCCTCCATCCTCCGAGCGGTAGACGCCGCCCTTCTCGTTCTCCACGATGGCATAGACGCGCTCGGGATTCGCGGGCGAGACCGAGACGCCAATGATCCCCAGCACACCCTCGGGGAAGCCCTTGTTCGTGGAGATCTCCTTCCAGGTGTCGCCGCTGTCCGTGCTCTTCCAGAGCGCCGAGCCCTCACCGCCGCTCTCGAGGCTGTAGGCTGTGCGCCGCACGCGCCAGGTCGAGGCATAGAGGATGCGTGGATTGGTCGGATCCATGCAGAGCTCGATGGCGCCGGCATGGTCGTTGGCGAACAGGACACGCTTCCAGCTCCGCCCGCCATCCCGCGAGCGATACACACCCCGCTCCTCACCCGGGCCAAAGAGATGCCCGAGCACCGCCGCGTAGACGATGTCGGGATCCCTGGGGTGGATCCGGATCCTCGGAATGTGGCGCGAATCCGACAGCCCCATGTGCTTCCAGGTCTTGCCCGCGTCCACCGACTTCCAGATGCCGTCACCATGCGAGACGTTGCCACGCACCGTGCTCTCTCCCCCACCGACGTAGATCACGTTGGGGTCGCTCTCGCTCACGGCCACCGCACCGATCGACCCACCAAAGCTGCCGTCCGAGACGTTCTTCCACGAGCGCCCCGCATCCTGCGTCTTCCACACGCCCCCACCGCAAGCACCGAAGTAGTAGAGGTCGGGCTTGCCCGGCACTCCCGTGCAGGTGGCCGCGCGCCCCCCGCGGTAGGGCCCAATCTCCCTCCAGGCCAGGCCCTCAAGCAGCTTTGCCCGGATCTTGGGCGTCTTCCCCTTGGGTGCCTGGTTCACCTGCACGTCAGACTGCGAATCTCGTGACTCCTGCGCCCCGAGCGGGGACGTGAAGAGCATCGATGTGACAAGGAGCAATGTCGGCGTGAGCCATCGTACGTTTGCATTCATGGAAAAACTCGTGGGCCAGGGAAGTTCAGTGAGAGTGTAGCGATACGTCACTCCAGTGCGAACTCCTCCTCGCGTCTCACGTGATCCGCGTCGGGGCCCCCCACCATGCCGAGGCCGCGCAGGAGAACCGCGAGGAGTAAGAACGACCTTTCAGGGTCAGCGGCACCCACCTGATAGCGCATCGCAATAGCAGCATGCGATTGTAGATCGGATTTCCTGGATTCCGTGTTCGCTACATCCGCTGCTTTCGCTCTGAATTCTGGCAGCCGTACTTCACGCCAGAGGTTTCAGCCCGCGTTCTGCTATCGCCATCTCCGCTCTTTCTTCATAGTGAGGTGTACTCATGTTGCATCGCGAAGACTCGGGTCACAGTCTGTGCCGACTCTCTCTCATTGGATTGACTCTCCTTTCTCTGGCTACATCCAGCTCGTCCCAAGGCTCCGGCACCGAACGCATGCCGGTATTCCCCGATTCCATCAAAGAACAGGATCCACAAGCCAGCACCGACAAGCAGGTCTCTGCCATCAAGCAAGAAGCCGAGCTACGAATCCTCCCAACCGAGCACCTCGTAACTACCGAAGAAGGTCCCGATCCAGAATCCGATGAACCATCGGAACTCAGGAAAGACCCACAGCCTGGCATCGAAGGAGACCAGTGGGCACAACAACCCATCCCGGAGTATCTCAAGGGTAATCCCTACCGTCTCAGCTATCTCGCAGGAGACTACATTCCCGCCGTGGGCGAGCGCATGGATCCCGCTCTCGCGACCTATTGGAAGAGAAACAGGAACAAGGTCAGCAAGACCTACGGATTCGTGATGCTTCAGGGGAAGATCACAACCGCCAAGATCAAGCGCATCGAGGCCCTCGGCCTGAAGCTGGACAACTTCCACACCTTCCAGTGCTTCTCCGCAGTGATCCCCTTCTCGACGATTCCAGCCCTGCTGGGCAGCCCGGATGTCCACTGGATCGGCTACGCGAAGCCATTGCATAAGGTCGATCCCGAGCTGACCATGAAGATGTCACTTATGGATGACACCGAGCGTGGAGCACAGAAGCTCCATCTCTTCGTCAACGTCTATGAGTCCGACTTGGGATCGGCCTCTGAGTTCGTCCAGGCCTGGCCCCTCACGGAGAAGGGAAACGACCAGACACCCGTCCTTCCGACCCAAGTGATGATGTCCAATGGGCGATTCCAGAGAGCCCTGGAGGCCTTGGGTGCTCGGGTCTACGCCTATCACCCAGACAACAAGGCCTTCCAACTGGAGGCACCCTATGACCTGGTCCAGAAGATGGCAGCTCTGGATTGGGTCCACTTCGTCGAGCCACTGTATCCTGTGGATCTCGAACACGACCGAAGCACTCGGCAGGTGGCGGTCGACCGGGTGAGGAGCAGCACGTTGACGGATGGCTCCACAACGGTCGTGGGCCTTCTCGATTCGGGAGCCTACATGGGAACCGGTCGTCACAAGGACCTCAACAAGCAGGCTGTCGGATGGAACTTCAACGGAGGACTCGGCTCGATCTTCTCCGAAACCTATGGTCATGGCACGCACGTGCTAGGCACCATCGGCGGAACAGGAACTGCAGACTCTCGCTACAAAGGCTGTGCGCCTGCAATCGGAAGTTCGTACACGACCCGCGTCTTCGTCGGAAAAATCGGCGGCACCAGCACCGTGAGCACCTACCCCAACAACACGCTGGCAGCGTTCACCCAGTTCCACAAGGACTACACGGACATCAGGCGGCTCAAGACTCCCTATCCACACGTGGTCAATTGCTCGTGGGGCTATGGCTCACGGGCCGCAGCGGGCTACACCGGAACAGACAACATCTCCCTGGCCGTGGACACGCAGTCCCACCAGTATGGTCAGCTCTACGTCTTCTCGGCCAGCAACACGGGAGGAAGCCCCTCGGCCCAGTATCTGAGGTCCATGCGCCGCCCCAATGTATCCAAGAACGCCCTGACGGTGGCGAGCTGCTTCGACTATCGGGGAACACTGGGAACGTCCGCATTCGAACCCGGAAAGCCATCTTGGTCCAGCGGCAAGGGGCCGACACTGGATGGGCGATTCAAACCCAACATCATGGCTCCCGGCGACAGCATCCGCTCCTGCAAGACACAGACCCAGAGCGGATACATCAACAAGGCTGGGACAAGCATGGCGGCACCTCATGTTGCCGGCATCGCGGCCGGCCTCATGGATCACAGATCGAATTTCAAACGGAATCCGCCTCTGACCAAGGCGATGCTCGCGGCGCAGACCAACCCCTACAGAGGTTCGCGCAGTTGGATCTCGAGCAGCGACAGCTACTACTATCGCCAGGGGCTGGGACAGATTGACGCCTACAAGGCAAACTGGTCCTCGAACACATCCAAGGGCTGGATGTCCGGGTATGCGACGGGCACCATGGACTACAGGACTGCTGGAGCATCCTTCGACGTAACGATTCCCAGCGATGGAAAGCACGCTCTGTTCGTACTCAACTTTGATGAAAAGGCGGCCAGCCCCGGTGCGAAACGCGCCGTCATCGCCGACGTCGACCTCTATCTGGACGTCGCTCCCTTCACCGCAGGCTACAACACCGGCGAGTACTCCTCCAGGCGAGCCTACGACACATGGGAATGGTACGACAACATCAAGACCATAGCCGCACTTAGAGGCAAGACTGTCCGAATCAAGATCTATCCTCGCGTGCGGCCAACCTTCGGTTCCAAGGTCAAGTGGGCCGTCGCCTATCAGATCCCGCGTGGCCCCAATTACTCGACGCATCAGGTCAGCGGAACGCTCGCCCTATCCGCCTCCTCAGGCTACGTAAGGCCTGGGGGGCTCCTCAATCTCACCGCAACCGTGAACGTGCCCAGCTGGGTCCAGACGAATTCCCTCGTGGAACTCTATAGCACGGGAGGATTCAGCGTTGTCGCACTCAAGCACAAATCAGTGGACCGCCTGGCAAGGACCTACACAACAACGACCATCCCGGGAATCGGAGACAGCCTCTTCAACTGGACTCTCGGCAACATCCCCTATTTCGCCGTTTCTGGCCAGAACAACCTTATATGGCAATTGCGAAGAAGCGCCGCAGGCTACGGTACCGTCTGTGTCCGTCTTCGCTCCGACAACAGGCCGAATTCATCGACCTATTCTCGATGCGTAACCCTATGTGTCGATGGCACCAGCCCGAATTCGATTACAGGAATCACCAGCAAAACGCACCCGAGGGGAACCTGGAGAAATCTGTCCACGGCGTCCATTGCCTGGAGGACTCCCAGTGACGTCGGATGCGCCGGCATCGCCGGACTCGCCGCGACTTTCACGACGAGTAGCACATCCGTTCCTAGAACAATGAACATCAAGGGCTCGGCAATCACATTGAGTACTCGATTGGGCAGTACATCCGGCCTCTACTTCCACATCCGAGGTGTGGACAGAGCTGGAAACCTCTCGGCGAAGACGAGTCACTACGGTCCGATCCGTGTGGACCTCACCAGGCCATTGATCAAGAGTTTCAGTATCAACCGAACCGCGCCCTACACGAGGAGCCTCAGAGTCGCAGTCGCGGTTACGGCCACGGATACGTACAGTGGCACTTCCATGATGCGGTTTTCCAGCGATGCCAAGACGTGGTCACCGTGGACTACCTACACGACCAAGGAGCAAACCTATGATCTCAGCGCTCTCGGAGGGAGCAAAGGTCAGGGAACGAAGTACGTCTACGCCGAGGTCAGGGATCTCGCCGGCAACATCAGCGCGCTTACTCGCGACACAATCATCTATGACACGATCTCACCGGTGCTCTCCTCTGTAAAGATCAACAACGGTGTGGCCCATACACGAAGCACGAGTCTCTCGGTCGGAGTATCGGGAAGCGGAGCCAGCCATATCCAGTACTCCCTGAATCGAATCACATGGTCACCGCTCATGGTCTTTGCTCCTACGCGCCCAATCAGCATGAGCAGCTACGGTGGAAACACGAACCAGGGCATCAAGACGGTCTACGTACGACTCCGAGACCTTGCCGGGAACTACTCGATCACCAAGGATGACACCATCAACTACGATTCGATCGCCCCAGTCGTGACGAAAATCCACATCAACGCCAACGCTCCATATACCAGAAGCCTCAACGCTTCCATCTCGGTTGTGGCCACGGATACATCCAGTGGCCCTTACATGATGCGTTTCTCGAGCAACGGAACGACCTGGTCACCAACCCGCACCTACAGCACGGCGGCACAAGCCTACTCTCTCGGATCCTATGGCGGAAACACAGCCCAAGGATTGAAGAGAGTCTATGTAGTCGTCTACGACCGTGCAGGAAATGTCAGTGCTGCAGCATCCGACACGATTCTCTACGACTCGGTCCCGCCCGTCCTGTCCTCGGTCGTCATCAACGGTGGCGCTTCCTACACAAGATCCTTGATCCTTGGCGTCAAGATCGTAGGAACTGGAGCAAGCTACATTCAATACTCGTTCAACGGAACGATCTGGACCAGCCTCTTTCGCTACTCTCCCAACCCTCTCACCCTGAGGGCCAACAGCTACGGAGGCAACACCAACCAAGGTACGAAGACAATATACGTCCGACTCCGTGACTCCTCTGGCAACTACTCTGCGACGAAGACCGATTCGATCGTCTATGACACGATAGCGCCCATCGTCAAGAAGGTTCACATCAACGGCAATGCCATCTACACGAGGAGTCTCAAGACGATGGTTGCCATTTCTGCCATCGATGCGACGAGCGGGCCGGCCAGGATGCGATTCTCGAGCAACGGTTCGACATGGACACCCTTGAGGAACTATAGCATTGCAGTACAACCGTACGTTCTCAGCAGCTATGGCGGCAATACGGCCCAGGGGTTGAAAAGGGTATACGTCCAAGTCGTCGATCACGCTGGCAACAGTAGCACGTTGGCCTCCGACACGATCATCTACGACTCTATTGCTCCCGTCCTCTCCTCGGTTGTGTTGAACAATGGCGCCGTCTACATGAAGAGCCTGTTGGTCGGAGCCAAGCTCGTTGGCAGTGGAGCTAGCCATATGCAGTATTCCTTCAACGGAACCACCTGGTCAGGGCTCCAGACCTACAAGACAAGCGTCTCCTTGTGGAGCAACACCTACGGTGGCAACTCCAACCAGGGTCTCAAGACCTGCTACGTCCGCCTACGCGATCTCGCCGGAAACTACTCCGCGATCAAGAGCGATACGATCATCTACGATTCCATCGCTCCGAAGATCAGTGTTGTCCGCATCAACAACGGGGCGGCCTACACGAACAACTTGAACGTGTCTGTCCATATCGTTGCAACAGGATCTCCCAGGCTCGCGCAGTTCTCCTTCAATGGGACGACCTGGTCCCCATGGGCGAAGTACACGACTGGGGCCTATAGCATGTCAGCGTCGAGTTACGGAGGAAACACGAACCAGGGCATCAAGACGGTCTATGCGCGCCTGCTCGACTCGGCATCGAACCTCTCTGCCATCGTGCGCGATTCCATCATCTACGATTCGACTGCGCCCGTCATATCCCAGGTCCAGATCAACGGTGGAGGGGCCTACACATCCTCGACCAATGTCACTGTTCAGGTCTTGGGCACGGGGATGCCAACGCAGGTCCAATACTCCTTCGATGGATCGACCTGGTCGGCTTGGATTAGCTACACGACGGGTGCACGCACTCTCAACATCGCCAGCTATGGCGGCAGTGCCAACGTCGGCACGAAGAAGGTCTATGCACGCCTGCGGGATGCAGCCCTCAACAACTCCGTCATCAAGACGGACAGTATCGTCTATCTCAAGGTACCGAACCACCGACCTGTGATCGGGTCCATCTTCACGGTGATCCACGACAAGAAGATCGCCTTGACGGGCACAGGCCTCGGGAGCGTCAATCGGGTCTACATCGGAACGAACCTCATCGCGAGCACGAGTCCCGATGACTGGCACAAGGGTTGGTTCCGGATTCTGGGTGACACCAGCATGGAGATCTATCCTCCACAGAACATGGCGCCCGGCACCTACAACTGCTACGTGCGCAACGCTGGTTTCAGAGGCCCCAACTTCACGGTCAGGGTCACCCACAACAAGGTGTCCAAGACCGGAGTCCCGACCGTGCTGAAGAGCGGCAAGGTCCTCCACGTCTACACGGCCCGTGGACCCAAGCCCGCGACGACCTATTCGATCCTGACCTTCAGCATCTCGGGCAAGCCCCTGATCCTGCCAGGACTGGTCAGCCTCGGCCATGGCGGCAACACCACGACCTACATCGATCCTTCCTTCACGCTCATTACGCCGGGTCAGGGGCACAATGCCACGACCCGCACGGCCCACTGGGCCTTCCCCACGCCTCCGGGCAAGATCTCTGGCCCGATCTACTGGCAGAGCATCATGTTCGATACCACGAACCTGACCCAGACACCGATCCCGGTGTCCACGACCGACGTCGTCAAGTTCTACAAGTAGGGGATGGGTATGCGCTCGCGAGGTCCCGACAGCTTGCTGACGGGACCTCGCTCCAGGTACGGAGGGCTGGCCGATGCAGCGGACCAGCCTTCGGCTGGCAGCTGATTGGCTGGCACTGGCGCTTGCACGTCGAGCTGAACTTGCTCCTCGTGTTGGGGGCAGGCACAAGCGCGCGCCCCGGCCGGCCCGCTACTGGCCCTTCTGTTCCAGCTCTGCCATGAGCGTGTCGACGGCCTCGCCGAGCTTCTTGCCGCGCGCATTCTTGTAGCGGATGCGGCCCTCGGCATCGAGGACGTAGACCGTGGGCCAGCCCGCCACGCCCCACTGTGTGGCGATCGGACCACCGATGCCCCCACCGTCGAAGAAGGAGGGCCAAGTGAGCTTCTTGTCCTTCAGGACCTTGCGCAGGATCCTCAGATCCTTGTCGCTGTTGACGCCGACGATCACGAAGGGCTTGCCCTTCCACTTCTGCACGAGCGACCGCTCGTGTGGGTACATGGCCCGGCAGGGGCCTCACCAATCACCCCAGAAGTCGAGGACGACGACCTTGCCTCGGAAGTCGGAGAGTTTCATGGCCTTGCCGTCGACTCCGGTACCCGTGATCTCCGGAGCGAGCTTGCCGATCGCGAGCACCTCTGTTGCGTGCGGATGCAGGAAGGCTTCGGCCATAGCCCCATAGGTCGTGCTGCGGTAGGGCACGCCTTTGAACTTCTTGCTCAGGAGCAGAAAGTGCTCACGGCTTGCCTTGCGCTTGTCCGTATCTTTGGATCGCTGGTAGAGCTTGCCCAGCATCATGTGCACGGCCGCCTGCACACCGGGTTGCTGGCTCAGCTTCAACAGGCGTTGGCCATACTCCTCCTTCTGCGCCGTCGAGAAGACGTAGGCGAGGTCCAGCATCTTGCCGAGCTCTTCGGAGTCCTTGTAGTGCTCGAGGATGCGGTCGGCCACGACGGCGGCCTTCTCGTTCATGCTGCCGTCCTTGCGGGACCACCAACAGCCCGAGAAGAGCCACAGCTCGGCTTCGAGCCCGGCATCGCTTCCCCGGTGCTTCTCGGCGAATGCCTCGAAGCGCGGCCGGAACTCTGCGAACTTGACCGAATAGCTCCTCTTGCTTGCGTCATACTCGGTCAGCAAGGCCAGGATTGCCGTTTGCGGAGTCTGGGGGCGGATCGCCACCGCTTTTCCCTCTCGCGCCGCTTCCGCCTGAGTGGCACCGTTGGTGCACAGGAGGGTCAATCCAATGAAAAACAAGGAAATGCGCATCGATGCTCTCTCCATCTCGAAAATCTGGGGCTTGCCATCGCGGATTGTATCCAAGGCACCATCACAAAGGGCAGCAAGGTCTCCGAAACCACCGAGTTCGCAGGAGCATTCGATAGCCACGATAGCCACGCAAGTGGATGGCTGGAGCATAGCGCAGGTGGTAGGATTCACGGCGCTCCCGGAACGTGCCAGCCCAAGGAGTCGTCCCATGACACAGAAACGGATCGCCCTCTTCTTGGCCCTGCCCTTGGCAGCAGGCTTCTTCGCGGAACCTGGCCTTGCGCAGACACCGCTCGCGGGGTACGGAAAGCATCAGTTCCCGCATGTGAAGGTGGAGGGCGCGCCACATCTCGTGGACGTGGACCGCGACGGCGACCTCGATGTCGTCTTTGCAGGCAGCACGGTGGACCGGATCTTCCTCAACAATGGAGAGGCCATCTTCACCGAGGCGACGAAGAGACTCTTGCCGAAGCTTGGATACAAGGGCAAGAGCCGCTCCGTGATTTCGGGGGACATCGATGGAGATGGAGACGCCGACCTCTTCTTTTCCAGCGAGGGGCAGAACCGACTCTACCTCAATGACGGGAAGGGGCGCTTCAAGGACGTCACGAGCCAACAGCTGCCGCAGAGGCGGGGGCAATCGCGTGCGGCCCGGTTCGTGGACATCGATGGGGACAAGGACCTCGACCTCGTCATCGCGAACGGCCATGCCTTCGTCGGGTTCCAGAGCCGTGTGTATCGCAACAACGGCAAGGGATTCTATACCGACATCACAGCGACCCACGCGCCCAAGGTCAGGGACAAGAGCCTGGATCTCGTAGTAGGCGACTTCGACGGAAACGGAACGCCTGACGTCTTCTTCATCGATCTCTTCCCCTCGACGGGCCGTCACCTTTGGCTGAACGATGGCAAGGGAAAATTCAAGGATGCCTCCTCGCAGCTACCTGCCATCAAGTTTACATCAACAGGCGTCGACGCCGCCGACATCGACCAGGACAAGGATCTGGATCTCGTCTTCTTGTTTCCCAACAGCAGGCCACGCTTCTTCCGCAACAAGGGCAAGGCCTGGTTCGAGGATGATACGCAAAAGGTCATGCCCGCGAGTCCGGTCAATGGCAACCGGCTCAAGTTGGTAGATCTGGACAGGGATGGGGACATGGACCTCATTGCCACGAGCTGGCAAGGACCAGCCATCCTCTACCTCTTCGACAAGGGTCGGTTCGGAGACCTGAGCATCCTCCTGCAACCCAACAACGAAGGGGGCGGTGACCTGGCAGTGGGCGACCTGGATGGGGACATGGATCCTGACTTCATCCTGAACGGCAAGCACACGAATACGCGCCTCTACCTCGGCGTCACCCCTGGCCGCTTCATCGCAACCGTCCAGTTCCAGGATGCCGCCAGAGAGTTCCACGGGGTTTCCACGGCCAGGGATGGCTATGGAGACTTCGACGGTGACGGTGACCTCGACATCCTGAATGCAGAGAGCCGCCTGCGGCTGGGCGACGGAACGGGGAGCTTCCAGGATGCCCCCAAGGGTGCCGTGCCACCCCTTGTCGAGAAGGGTGTGACGGTGGCGATCGCCGATGTCAATGGCGACGGCAAGCTCGACGCTTGGATCGGGACCGCGGGTCTGCCCTCGATGAAGGATGGGCAGGATCGACTCTATTTCGGAGATGGCAAGGGGCACTTCAGCGATGCAACCTTCCTGAACTACCCCAAGACCGACACCTATACCTACTGGGGAGAGTTCGCCGATCTGGACGCAGACGGGGACCTCGACCTCGTCTTCGTGGATGGGAACGCATGGAAGCCCCCTATCAGCGCCTTCCTCAACGACGGGAAGGGGAAGTTCACCCCTGGAAAACTCAAGCTGCCTCCCACCAAGAATGCAGTGCCGACGATGGTCGATGTGGACGGTGATGGAGACCTGGACATGGTTCTGTCCGTGGCACAGCTCTGGTTGAACGATGGCAAAGGCAGCTACAGGGACGTCACAGCGACGCAAATCCCCAGCCCAGGCCAATGGATGCTCTGGACGCAGGCAGGGGACATCGATGGGGACGGTGATCTGGATCTGCTCTTCACCAACAGGATGCCAAAGTATCCGCAGACTCTCTACCGGAGCGGCCTGTACCTCAACAATGGCAAGGGCTTCTTCAAGGATGTCAGCTCTCGATTGGGGTCGATCACGTCTCCAGATCTGAGGTCTCATCTCGTGGACATCGACGACGACGGGGACCTCGACGTCCTCTCGATCGACGCCTGGCCTCGATCCGGCACGGAGCCCAACCACCGTGTCTGGATCAATGACGGCAAGGGACAGTTCCAGGAAGACGCAAGGCGTCGAATGCATGTCGAGGGCAGGATCCAGGCTCCCGTCCGCAGGATCGACATCGATCATGATGGCGACCAGGACTACATCAGCGCAGAGCGCCTGCTCCTCAATCGGCACAGACAGATCGAGGCGCCCTGGCTCGCCAGGCTCGGCACCACCTGGGCCCTGGACTACTACAGCGAGGCAGGCGTGGCCAAGGGCCCAGCCCTGGCCGTCGCCTGGTTCGGTTCCAGGAAGGCGCACCTCTCCTTTCCGGGCCTCGGGATCTTCGGCATCGATCCCAGGAGCATGGTCCAAGGGCCAGTCGTCTCCATTCCCGCCAAGACGGGCTGGACCCGAGTCACGACGCACATCCCCTCGGACGGAGCCCTGGCCGGCCAGACGCTCTATGTACAAGCCCTGATCGTCAGCCGTTTCCAGACCCTCCCCGGAACGTGGAAGCTCAGCAACGTCCTCATCGAACCTATCTACAGATAGCATCTTCCTGGCCGTAGCAAGATCCTGGCCAGATCCATGAGGAGACCTGTTCGGACCAAGCGCATCAGACGGCTCTCCCCCCTTTCGCGGGAGAGTGCTAGGATCTGTGGAGCCCCAGGTTCGATCCAACCCGAGGAATCGTCCCATGATTCAGAAGCGTGTTTCCCTCTTTCTGGCGGGGCTCTCCACCCTCGCTCTGCAGGCCCTCCCCGTCACGGCGCAGACGCAGCTCGGCGAGTTGGGCAAACTCCATTTCCCCAAGGACATCCTGGCGGGTGTGCCCCTCTTCGTGGACGTCGACAGGGACGGGGATCAGGATGCCCTTGTCGTTGGCTACAAGGACGAAGTCCTGTTCCTGAACGATGGAGAAGGGGTCTTTGCCAAGGCCCCCGCGGGCAGGCTTCCGACGCTCGGCTTCCGCGCCAGGGGCCATGCGATCGCTGCGGGGGACATCGATGGTGATGGAGACCAGGATCTCTTCATCGCCTGCGAGAGCCAGAACCGTCTCTATCTCAATGACGGCAAGGGGAGCTTCAAGAACATCACGCGCAAGAATCTGCCCCAGGACTCGGAGATCTCGCTCAGGGCTCGGTTCGCGGACATCGACGGGGACAAGGACCTGGACCTGATCATCGCCAACACCGATCCCTTTCTGGGGCGGCAGAACCGCATCTACCAGAACAACGGCAAAGGGCTGTTCAAGGACATCACGGGTACCCATGCCCCCAAGATCATCGACAAGTCGACAGACATGGCGATCGGAGACTTCGACGGGAACGGTTCGATCGACGTGGTATTCACCGACTCGGGTCTCGGACAGAGTCGCCAGCTCTGGCTGAACGATGGCAAGGGCAAGTTCACAGTGGCCCCCCAGGCCTTTCCGGCAATCGCCTTTCCGAACTCATCGGTCGGGGCAGCAGATCTGGACCAGGATGGGGATCTCGACCTTGTCTTCACAAGCCCGGTCGGCTCGCTGCACTACTTCCGCAACCAGGGCAAGGGACGTTTTTTGGATGACACGACACGCGTACTGCCACCCAAGACACCCAAGTCCTCCTTCATCCAGCTCATCGACTTCGATCGTGACGGTGACGTGGACATCTTGGGTGCCAACGGATTCGACAAGGCCATCCTCCTCATCAACTTCAAGGGTCGTTTCACCGACCAGAGCTGGTGGATGCCCGAGAACCAGAGCTAC
>JAJRTL010000007.1 GCA_024278315.1 Planctomycetota bacterium
CCTGCGAAAGTACAATGGCATCGAGACTGCGCACGGCGTTGTCCATCCTATGGAAGAAACCCATTCCCTGCACGAGCTCATGGAGCTGCATCGCAGATTCTCGAACAGGAGATGACCTCGAGTGCAGACTTTGAACATCGCCTGTAAGACTGACCGACTCGTGTTCCCCCCGTGCCAGGATGGTTGCCGCCTTGTTCGTGAATAGGACCGAGGGGCCCCTGGGGGCATTGGAGTGATCTCACATGGTCTATACTCATGGATTCCGTGCACGGATGGTGCAAAGCTCTGGCTCCTCTCTCCTGCCCCACACTCTTTCGATTTCAAGGGCCTGGTGTAGGAGAGATGGAAAGGAAGAGAGGGTGATTCTGGATG
This sequence comes from Planctomycetota bacterium, assembly GCA_024278315.1. Taxonomy (GTDB): domain Bacteria; phylum Planctomycetota; class UBA1135; order UBA1135; genus JAJRTL01. Next base: position 373 of record JAJRTL010000007.1, read on the forward strand.
CTTGTACAGAGCCTCCTCCAGGGACACGATCAAGCGTTTCTCTGATTGGGATTCGGCAGATACGTGCACTGAGATCGAAAGGGCAGTCCTTGAGATCCGGACCTGCCCAAGCTGGCAGTCATATCCTTCTCGCGAGTTGACGGAGAGTCTCGGCGAGAGTCCTTGGAAGCCGCGCAGGCGCGCCTGTCTTGTGCCCTGCAGCCTTTATTGTTACGCTTGCCCGTCGATCCGCACACTGGAGTAGATGGATATGAAGTTTCGCGTAATGATCGAGCAGGACGAAGACGGGATGTTCGTTGCAGAGGTTCCCTCTCTTCCTGGCTGCGTGTCCCAGGGGAAGAATCGCGAAGAAGCCGTCCGCAATATCCATGAAGCGATCACTGCCTATCTCGAGAGCCTGAAGGCACATGGCGATCCGATTCCCCCCTCCATCGACGAAGAGGTCGTGGACGTCCCGGTGTGAGTGCTCTCCCACGCATTTCGGGGCGAGCCGTAGTGGGCGCACTCCGCAGGTTCGGTTACGAGGTCGATCGCCAACGGGGAAGCCACATTGTGCTTCGCCACCAGAAACCACCTTTCCGACGACTTGTCGTACCTGACCACAAGGAGGTAGCCAAGGGCACTCTTCGTGCGATCTTGAGACAGGCTGGATTGACGCTCGAGGAGTTCATCGCCGCCCTGTAGGCGCAATCGACCCCGTGTCGCCATCGGCGATCAGCGATAGATCAATCGGGCGGTGATGCCAGCGCGATGGTCCGAACGGAAGCGGATCCACGACGCTTGGAAGGCTCGGGGGAAGTGCCAGGTCAGTGTCTTGCCGGATTGGAGGGCAAAGTCCTTGTAGGGATACCAGTCGCCCTGGCCCGAGAAGTCGATCTCAACTGTCACGGTGACGACGCGTGTGCTGGTCAGCTCCAGCGCCTTGTCGTCGTATCCCGTCATCAGGTAGGGATCAGAAGGCTTGCCTTTCTCGACCTGGGTATCCGCCCAGGGTCCACCGACACCGACAGGCTTGCCGAGCTGCCAGAGATCGTCGACGACGCCGACCCAGAGAGCCGTCTTGCCATCGCTGCTGCGGATGATGTGGCGGTTGTTGTCTGCCGAGGCGAGATGCGTGCCCGAGAGGACGAGGAGACCGCGGTAGCTGCAGTAGTCGTGGATCTGTAGATCGTGGCTTGCCACGGGACGGATACAGGCAAAGCCCCCGGCGTTGTCGGCAGGGAGTTCGAAGAAGGTGCCCTGGCAGTGGAAGAGGTCGCGCTCGGTGGCGACTTCGCGGCAGAGCCGTCCCCAACCGAGCGGGCCGGGGAGGGCGCGGCGCGGGTCCTTGGGTAGACGCCAGCGCTTGCCATCGTCGTCGATGTAGAGAGCGGAGGCCTCGTCGATCGCGAGCACGCCTTCGCGCGACGGGATGGCGGCATTCTGCTGGAGCCAGTTCCAGGTCCCCTCGTCGCCGTCGGGCGTGAGTTTCATGTCGGCATCGAGGATGTAGTTGCCGATCTTGCCCTTGGCGTCGATGGCCGCGAGCTGGAGCGTGCGCTTGTTCTTGGCCCGCGCCCGGATGAGCCCGCCAGTGATGCCACTCTGTCCCTGCCGAGCCACGCCCGCGAAGAGTGCCGAGGTCGGGCCGGACGCTCTCTTGTCCTCGCGCCGAAAGTCGAACCAGAGCGTCGCCCGGTCCAGCGGCCGGCTCGAGCGCGCCCGGATCCAGACGGCCTTGCCCGCGAGGTCCAGGGCATGCCAGCGATAGCCATCGACCGCGAGCTCTTCGAGCGTCTTCCACCGGCCCTTTCCCTCGACGTCGATCTCGAATCGGATCGTCGTCGCGGGTGCGGCCACGATGTGGACCGAGTGCAGGTCGAAGCCCGAGACGAGGAAGGGATCGGAGGGAACATCAGCGGCAACCTTCTCACGGAGCCACAGGGCACCGTGCCCCCTCACGGGACCGAGGTGATCGAGCTTCTCCGGCTCGACGAACCAGAGGTTGGACTGGGACTGCGGCGCAGCGATGCGTCCCTTGGCCTTGCGCCTGTTGAGGAACTCGCTTCTTGCGGTGTCATCACAACCCAGGACGATGCGATCCTTCCACCGGCAGAAATCCCCGACGACCTTGAGATAGGTGGATCGCGGTTCGATGCCGGCCGAGTCGTTCGCGGCGAAGGTTCTCGGGAATCGCCAGAACATACCGTGCATGGTCATCAGCAGGTCCTTTTCGCCGATGTCGCGGATCCGTGGCCACTCGGTGTTCCAGCCGTGGGCGCCGTCGTAGCTGTGGCTGGCCTTGGGCAGGCGATAGCGATGCCACCTGCCCTGGTCGAGCAGCATCAGGATCAAGGAGCGCTCATCCCAACCCACGGACCAGATCGGATCCTTCTCTGGATCATTGTTGCCGCGGATCCCGCCCGGCCCGGTCACCTCCGTGAACTGACGGCGCAGGACGGTCTTCCACGAGCCCTGCCCCTCCCACTCGGCCAGCACGCCGGAAGGGACAGAGGGATTGCGCATCGCCTCGCGTCCACGCTCCCCGTTGTTGGCGTAGACCAGGCGGCCCTGCGACGAATACAGACCCTTGCCGTGGTAACCCGGGAGATGGCTGCGCGGGCCCTTGCCCTTGGCAGCCTCATCCAGGAAGAGAGTCGTGACCTCGAGCGTGTGGACATCGACCTCGTAGAGGGCCTCTTCCATCGTGGCGTAGTAGATCTTGTGGACCGGATCGCTCAGATGACGCGCGTTGGCAGTCAGCCTCCCGAACATCTGCGTGTAGGGGATGACACGCACCTTGCGCCTGGCATCGATCACGTAGGGACCGATGAAAAGTTGCTGGGACTCGCGATGGATCATGCGGTTGGCCACGGTGCCGCCGATGGATTCGGGGCGCAGGATCTGGCGCAGGTCGGGCGTGATCTCGTAGAGCTTGTCCGACGAACCTCGCGGTGCATGCGGGGCGTAGGTCACGACCCAGAGCCTCTCCTGCCAGGGCACTACGGCTCCGGTTCCACATTCGTTCTCGTTGTTGAAGAAGGCGAGGTGAGGGTAGACGCCGCTGTAGGACTTGCGTTCTTGCGCGAGGAGAGGAACCGTGAGGAGCAGCGCAAGCGCGAGCCCCATTCCGAGCAGGTCGAGCGAGACTCTGATCATAGTTCAATCATCCTTGAGCAGGAGGTAGCGAGCATAGGCCTCGTCCCATCCGGTAGTCGGAGTGGGTTCGAAGGTCCGAGGAGCACAGGTCCCTTGAATGAGGAAGCTCGACTGTAGAGAGCCTTGAACCAGACCCAGGGCGCGGGCCTGGACCAGGAGATTGCCGAGCGACGTAGCCTCGAAGGGGCCGGCGATCACCGGGCGCTCGATCGCGTCGGCGCACATCTGGTTGAGCAGCTCGTTGCGCCCCCCACCCCCTACGACATGGAGAACGTCGAAGTGTTGGTTGAGCACGGACTCGAGCTGGTGGAGCGTGTGGCGGTAGGAGAGGGCGAGGGTCTCCAGGCAACAGCGCACGAGCGCACCGGGGGTCTCGGGGACGGGCTGGTGGCTGCGACGTGCAAAGTCCTGGATGGCTTCGATGCGCTTGCCGGCGCTCTGGAAGACCGGATCGTCCTCATCTAGAACACAGAGGTGTGCAGGTGCCGCAGTGGCCAGAGACTGGAGCTCTCCGTAGCTCAACGACTGTCCGCGCCCGTCGAGTTCCTTGCGGAGACCCTGCACGAGCCAGAGGCCCGTGATCATCTTGAGGAAACGGATCTCGCCATGCGCGCCGATCTCGTGCGTGAAGGGGCCTGATCGAGCCGCCTCGCTCAGGCAGGGCTCGGCGAGCAGCGTGCCCAGCAGCGACCAGGTGCCGCTGCTGAGATAGGCCCAGCTCGTGCCGGGCTCCGCGGGGATGGCGGCGATGGCGCTGGCCGTGTCGTGGGTGGCGGGAGCGACGACGAGGCAGGAGTCCGGCAGGCCGAGAGACTGCGCCCACCGGGAGAGGACCGGTCCCACCACGGTGCCGGCTGGCACGAGCTTGCCGAGGATGCGCAGGGGAAGGCCGCAGCGACGGGCGAGCTCCCGGTTCCAGTCACGCGTGCGCGGATCCATGAGCTGGCTGGTCGAGGCGATGGAGATCTCGGTCACCATGCGGCCTGTGAGCCGCCAGTGGAAGAGATCCGGCAGGAAGAGCAGGCGCTGCGCCCGCTGGATCACCGTTCGGTCGGCGCGCATCTGCGCGCGCAGTTGGAAGAGCGTGTTGAAGGGCATCAACTGGTTGCCCGTCGCCCGGTAGAGCTTCTCCTCGCCCAGGTCCGCGACCAGCTCGGCCATTGCAGCCGCGTTGCGTGGATCGCGGTAGGCGTGCGTAGGTTCGAGGATCTGGTCGTCCGCGTCCAGCAAGGTGTAGTCCACACCCCAGGTATCCACGCCGAGTGAAGCCAACTCCCCCCCCTGCTCGCGCGCCTCTTCCGCACCCTTGCGAATGCCCTCGCAGATGCCAGCCCAGAGCGCGTCTATGTCCCAGAGCAGGCCACGCTCGGTCTCGACCGGCTCATGCGCGAAGCGGTGCACCTCCCAGGTCTCGAGCCGCCCCTCGTCGGACGGCTCCGCCGGCCCGTCAGCTGGCTGGGCCGCTGGCCGATCCCACGAGAGCCGTCCCAGGATGGCGCGGCCCGACTCGGCGCCGAGGTCCAGCGCGAGATGGAAGCTCTTGCCCGGGGTCGCCATGGGCCTAACGCGTGAAGGCCTCGGCCAACCCGCCGTCCACCGACAGGATCTGACCGGTGCTCTTGGCCGAGCGCTCGCTCAGCAAGAACCAGATGGCCTCGGCCTGGTCCTCGGGGAGGATGGCCGCGCGCGTCAGCGTGCGCTCTGCGTAGAAGTCAGCCAGCCGCGCACGCAGGGTCTCGGTGTCGTCGCTCTCATCGAAATCGATCTCGTACTTCCGCAGCGAGGCGATGACGCGATCGCGGGGGAACATCGTCGAGCCAGCCACGACGGTCGCGGGTGCCACGCCGTTGACGCGCACGCGCGGCGCCAGCTCGATGGCCAGCTCGCGCAGCAGATGGTTGGCGGCGGCCTTGCTCGTGTCGTAGGCCAGGCTTCCCTTCTTGGAGATCACGCCATTGACGCTGGTTGTCAGTACCAGGGATCCCTTCAGGTCCTGCGCCTCCCAGAGAGCGCGTGCTTCGCTGGCCACCACGTAGCCACCCTGCACGTTGACTGCGAAGGTCTTCTGCCAGGCTTCGTCCGAGACCACGCCCTCTGCGTCGGGAGATATGTAGATGCCGGCCGTCATGGCGACGCGGTCGATCCCTCCGTAGGCCAGCACGACCTGCTGGAGCATGGCGCGCACGCTCGCGCGATCGCAGACGTCCACGGCGAGTCCGATGGCTGGCCCACAGCCCGAGATCCCGCTGCCGGCCACGCCGATGCCCTGTCCGTAGATCCCGGTGAGTTCGCTAGCCGTGGCCTGCGCGGCGCTCTCGTCGAGATCGGCGCAGACGACGTGCGCGCCCTCGCGCGCGACGCGGTGCGCGGTGGCCTTGCCAATGCCGTTGCCCGCCCCGATGACGAGCACGATCTCGCGCCCCATCTCCTTCTCCGGCGGCTGGCGCTGGAGCTTGGCCTCCTCGAGCAACCAGTACTCGATGTCGAAGGCCTCTTGCGCGGGCAGGGCGATGTACGCATCGAGCGCCTCGGCGCCGCGCATGACCTCGACCGCGCAGTTGTAGAACTCGGCCGTGACGCGCGACTCGCTCTTGTTCTTGCCCCAGGCGATCATGCCGATGCCGGGGATGAGGATGACGGTAGGGTTGGCGTCGCGCATGGCCGGCGAATCCGGGCGCTTGCAGGCCTCGTAGTAGGCCGCGTAGTCCTTGCGGTATTGGGCGAGGCCTTCGGCCAGCAGACCCTTGAGCTGGATCATCGTGCCCTTCTTGGGATCCCAATCGACGTAGAGCGGCTTGATCTTGGTCCTCAGGAAGTGATCCGGGCAGGATGTGCCGAGCTCTGCGAGGCGCTCGGCGTCCTGCGAGTCGACGAAGCGCAGGATGTCCTCGCGGCAGTCACAGGTGCCGACCATCTTGCGCGCACGGCTGACCTGTCCACGCAGCCAGGGCATCAACTCGTAGAGGATCTCCTCGCGCGCTTCTGGAGCCAGCGGCTCGTACTTGACGCCACCAAAGGTCTCCGCGCCCTTGTCTCGATCTTCGATCGCGCGCGCAGCCGTCTCGGCCAGCTCGAGACTCAGGTCGTAGCAAGCCTTGCTGCTATCGGCCCAGCTGATGATCCCGTGCTGCCCCATGATGATGCCGACCAGGTCCGGATGGTCCTGTTGCTGCTTCTGCAGGGCCAGCGCCAGCTCGACGCCGGGGCGGATCCAGGGCAGCCAACCGATGCGCCCACCAAAGATCTCCCGTGTCAGCTTTTCGCTCTGCCCTGTGGCCGCGACCGCGATCACCGAGTTGGGGTGCATGTGGTCCACGTGCGCAGCCGGCAGGTAGGCGTGCAGCGGGGTGTCGATCGAGGTGGCGCGCGGGTTGAGGTCGTAGGTGCAGTGCGCATAGCGGGCGACCATGGCGTCCTCGGCCTGGCTCTTGACCCCACCCTCTCCACTGGCGACATAGGCATCCCGCAGGGCGAGCAGTTTGTCCTGATAGAGCGATGCAAAGTTCTCGCCTTGGGACGTGCGCAGGTCGCCTCCCGAGCCCTTCACCCAGAGCACCTGGACCTCCTCACCGGTCAGGGGATCCTCGGCCATGACCTTGGCCGAGGTATTCCCCCCGCCCGTGTTGGTGATGCGCTGATCCGCTCCGAGCTGGTTGGAGCGATAGACGAGGAGTTC
>JAJRTL010000101.1 GCA_024278315.1 Planctomycetota bacterium
CAGTGGGTTCACAGAGTTCTTCGTTCTATGTGAAAGATGCCGTAGGCGGGGTGCAGGTGGTGTTGCGCAAGTTGGGCTTGGGGAACATCGCCCAGATCGTGACCCAGCCCCTCTTGGTCGATGCCCCGACGGTCCGAGTCGAGGCTAGTCCCGGTCTGCAGGTCGTGGTGACGGATCTGGTCTACGGTGTTCCTCTCGGCACGGGCGTGATTCCACCGAGTGGGACTTTGGATGTGAATGTACAGCAGGTGGCATGGGGGCAGATCCTTGGAGCAAGCATCCTCGCTGGTCCCGTCGGTTTTCCCTATCTGTTCCCCTACAAGAGTTGGGGGCAGGCTGAGGCCTTGGACAGCAACTTGAGCATCGAGACGATCGGCGAGATCGAGGCCTCTACCGCTTGGGTGGGACACGTGAACTTCCGCGCAACCGTTGGTGTCGAATGGCAGCAAGCACCTCAGGTGTCGACTTCGTACAATGCTACGCTTCTGGTGGGATCGGAACAGGATCTGGTTCCTATTGGCGGAGGGCAATACGCACTGTTGGGTGCTGGTGCCGTGGCCTTTCCTACGAATGTCTATCTTGACGCCACGAAGATGCCCAAGGGTGTCGGCGTCGTTGACCTTCCAATCACCAACGACCCCATGCTGGGGGGAACGGTAACGCTTTTCCAGTGGATCGTGTCCAAGAGCCCGACGGAGGCCAAGATCTCGAATGTCGCTGCCTTCTTCATCTATCCCGAGCGCTTCGATCCGGACCAGGTCCCTCAGGGGATGCAGGCCTCCAAGTCTCAGGGAGGAGCCCGCAAGCCCCGGTCAAGGAGAAAGCCCGAGAGCATCTTTGTCCAACAGGCTCGCTACAACTGGCTCATGACGAAGAACAAGGGGGGCTTGATGGGCAAGCGTACCCGCGCTGCGCTGCGCAAGCTCTTGCGAAGGAAGTAGGCAACCTGGAGCCGCAATCAGCGTAAGCGACCGGTACGGACCACCCCCTCAGCTCACGCGCTGAGGGGATGGCCTGTGCCGGTCGTTACTCTTCTTGAGGACGTTGGCGGTCTTGTGCACCCAACATCGTTGCGGCTTTGTGAGAGGCCAGACCTTGGGCAGATCCTTCCAGAAGCCAGGACCCGAGTCGCCACACACCCCGTTTTGTTCTGCGTGAGTTCGAGAAGTTTCTCGACTGCGGCGTCCTGGCCCGCGGGCGATGCCCACACTGCAAATCCGAGGAGTTGCTCGGCATCAGCCCTGCGATCCTCCATCATCCCCTGTCCCACCAAAGAGCGCTGCGTGCACAGCAATCTCGCCACTCGGGAGGGAGACGAGCCATCACAAGCCTCAGGTCCTCCCAAGGCAAGAGCCCGCAGCAACCCATACATCCCATGGTCTGACCTTATGCGGCGTGTCTTCGGGCAAGACGCTCTGCAGTGTCCGGGGTGCGGAGGACGACGCTCCATCCTCGCCTTCCTCGATGATCCCATCGTCGTGCACAAGATCCTGAGACACCTGGGTCTCGAAGGTCGACCCCGTCCACATCCGATCGAAGGGCAGCAAGAACTCTTCTGACCGAGGGACAGGGTGCGCCGCAGAGGTAGTGCCTGGCTACTCTTCCATGAACACCACTGCCAGCGTTCGAAATCGACTCGGAATGGGGGACTCATGCGCCTTGGGAGGGTTCGGCGGCAGGCCATCGAAGGTGCCAGGACTCACGAGGGGGCTGGCAAACGAGCTTTGGAGTTCCTTCCTCTGGTTACGTAGGAATGATGGCAAGGGCAACCATCCTGGTACAGGGGGTGCCCCACTTGCTGGCGATGGAATCGGGCTGTAGGGTTGTGAAGCGGTTTGGCGGCTCGACCAGGCGATTGATCCTGTCGGTGGGCGTGTGCCCTTGCTCATGCCGTTTCCATCCACACGACGACGCAGGCCTTGCGAGGTTGACCATGCTGAAATCCACCCTTCTTCTCGTCTCCTGCATCGGCTCGGTCATGGGAGTCCAGGCGCAGAGCCCGCAACTGCTCAAGGACATCAACACGGGTCCGGAACATAGGGGATCCAATCCCTTTCTTCTTCTTCCCATGACTTCGCAGCCTTGACCGGAGTTCCGACCTTCGCCCGGCTGGGGAAGGAGATCTTGTTCTCGGCGGCTCGCAGCCAGGCGACTGGTGTCGAGCTTTGTGCCAGCGACGGCACCTTATCGGGAACGAGACTCGTCAAGGATATCCGGCCCGGGAGTCGGTCCAGCAATCCCAGGTCGATCCGGGTCACCAACGACGGAAAGCGCGCCTTTTTTACGGCCGATGATGGCGTCCATAGCTACGAGCTCTGGGTCACCGATGGCACCACCGCGGGCACGCGGATGGTCAAGGACCTGTATTCCGGAATGATCCACGGCTACCCCAACGAGATGGTTGCCGTTGGCCGGAGCTCCGTAATGTTCCGACACTACGGGGCTGCGACCGGCATCGAGATCTATGTTTCGGATGGCACGGCTGCAGGAACCAAGCTCCTCAAGGACATCTTTCCAGGCAAAGGGTCCTCCCGTCCCGACCATCTCCGCAGTAATGCGGCGGGAAATCTTGTCTACTTCAAAGCTCCAGACGGCGTCTCCATAGGTTCTCTGTGGGTGAGTGATGGCACCAGTGCTGGCACGAAGCGATTGAAGGTCCCAGTGTTTCCTGCCTTTTTCACACCGATTCGTTCCACCGAGATGATCTTTCAAGGCTACACCAGGTCCACTGGGTCCGAGCTTTGGATCAGTGATGGCATCTCCGCTGGTACCCGGATGATCACGGACATCTTCAAGGGATCCGTATCCGGCACTTCCACCGCGCACGCCATTGCTTTGGGCAAGCAGGTCATCTTCAAGGGTTACACGGGAGCAACGGGCGCCGAGCCCTACGTCACCGACGGAACGGTCAAAGGCACGAAGCTGCTCGTCGATGCCTATCCGGGTTTACATCACGGGAGACTTCCTTGCACCACATTTGGACAGCACAGGGAAGAAGGTCTATTGGTTCAGCCTCGTGGGGAAGCAGGACTACGGAATCTTCGTGACCGATGGTACGCCCAAGGGGACCCGGCAGTTCACACCTGGCCGCAAGGCCACGGGCATCAGGATCGACAAGAATTTGGCCTACACCTTGGTCGAGAGTCAGGGCCTCATCTACTTCATGGGGGAAACTCTTGCGACTGGCATGGAGCTTTGCGTCTCGGATGGAACGGTTGCGGGGACCCACGTATTGGCGGATACGAACCTCGGCTTCCCATTCAGGGGTTGGGCTCGGGACTTGACACGCTTTGGGCCGACCGGCGTCTTCTATTCTGCGGACGATGGTGCCGGGATGGAGCTCTGGCTGATGACTGCCGGCAAGAGCTTTCGGCGGATCGGTGTCTATAAGCCGAAAACCTGGCTCTTCCAGGGCGGCGCCTTCGGCGGTCCGAATAGCCCGGCACTGATTCCATCGATCGCCAGATTGGGCAAATCCCTCGTGTTTGGAGCCAAGGACGGAAAACATGGCTTCGAACCATGGATCACGGACGGGACGAGGGCAGGAACGCATCTCCTGAAGGATCTCACGGTGGGCTCACTGGCTTCGGGATTCGCCCTTCCTGCGATTGCAGGAGACAAGCTCGTCTTTGTTGCCCGCACGCCCACAACAGGGTCCGAGCTGTTCGTTACTGATGGAACCGCGCAGGGGACCAAGCTTCTCGTGGACCTCAGTCCTGGCGGATCCTCTTCCAAACTGGCAAATCTCTCTACCGTAGGACTCCAGGTCTACTTCACCAGGACCGTGGGCACGACGGAGGAGGTGTGGGTCACAGACGGAACCGCTTCGGGAACCAGATCCGTGCAGAGCCTCTTCACGGCCGCTGGCGTGACAGAGGCTCGTGGTTTTACGGGCTTTGCCAGCAAGTTCGTCTTCTCCGGGAAGTCCGCGTCGAGCGGTGACGAGCTCTGGTTCTCTGATGGCAAGACCGTGTCCTTGTTGAAAGATATCAATCAGGGGACCGCGCACTCCTTCCCTCGCGAGTTTGTCCTCGTGGCTGGAAAGGTCTTCTTCACTGCCTACACCAAGAAGGAAGGAGGAGAGCTCTGGGTCACCGACTTCACGAGCCAGGGCACCCATCTGGTCAAGGACATATCTCCGGGAAGCCACTATGCGCCTCCGAAACATCTCACGGCTCGCAATGGCAAGGTCTACTTTCGAGCAACGAACGGAGTTACCGGTCCGGATATCTACGAGAGCGACGGAACGTCGCAGGGCACGAGA
>JAJRTL010000102.1 GCA_024278315.1 Planctomycetota bacterium
GGACGACTCTGCACGACCATCCCGAAGAGCGGTGCCACGTAGAGGCGACAGCCGGCGGCGCCGAGCGAGGTCATTTCGAAGGGCAGCTTGAGCGCGCCCAGCTTGTCCTTGCTCACGCCGAGCCAGAGCAACCCCAGCACTCCGGTCTTGGATGCCATGCCGGTGAGACCCCGGATGCGGAGAGGCGTCTCACCGTCCAGCGGGGGCGCGATGCCCGCGATCTTGAAGCCAACAGGGCAGGCCTTGCCGTAGGCCACGGTCGAGCCCCTCGTCTTGCGCTGATCGAACTCCTGCGCATCGGTGTACCAGTAGGCAAAGGCACGCTGGCCCGCGGGTTCCTCGGAGAGCATGTCGATGCAGAGGTCGTTGCCCCTGCCCAGCAGGAAAGGCTTGTCGAACTTGATGAGCGGCACGAAGGGCGCCGGCGCCTTGCCCGGCTTGGGTAGCTTGGGCCAGTCCATGAGCCGGGCCTTGACCACGACGCTCTCATCGCTGCCATGCAGTGCGGCAAAGCTCTCGCCGACCGCTACGCCCGGCCGATCCACGCCCTTCGCGGACAGCCGCAGGGTCATCTTCCACTTGTGCGCCTTGTAGGTCGAAGTCTTCATCCCGTCGCGGCGCATCGCCAGGCTCTGGATCTTGCGACCGGTCGAGGGCAGTGCCAGGCCGCGCGTGCGGTAGATGCAGACCACACGACTGGGCGCCCAGGTGCCCGGCAGATGGAACGACTGATTGCCCTCGACCTTGCTCAGATCGACGCTGCCACGTGGCAGATACAGACTCTGGGCCGATAGACCCGACGCCGCCAGCGCTCCCGCCAAGGCCCAGCGGCCCAGACTCACCATCTCCGTACGAATGCTCATGCTTCTCTCCTCTGGTTCAGGGTTTCAGAAGAGAGGCACACCACCCCCTGCAAAAACGCCCCCCATTCCATGTAAAGAAAGGGGACGGGTCCCCTTCATGCACCTCAATGGAATCACGCTTTGCAGAAGGCAAGCACGCCAAGACGAGTTCTGCCCCCTCTCTGGGCTCTCCCGACGAGAAACCCCGAAAATCCTGTTCGCCTGCCCTCCTCGTCCTGTTTGGGAAGTCACCGATGTCCCTTTCACCGCATTCCCACTGGAGCCTCTCGATGCTACCCCCCACTTTCTTCTCGCCTGGTCGTACCTGCCTTCACGCTAGCCTCACGCTTCTTCTTGCCTCTCCCTGCATGGCCCAAGGGCAGTACGCCAATCAGCAGCGACATGTGGATTCCGGCAATCTCCACCTCTGGTGGGACAGCAACGTCAGCAACGCCCTTGGCAACGGAGGACTGGCCGCCATCCAGGACCTCAATGACGACGGTCACCCGGATGTTCTGATCGGCTCCCCAGGGCTCAGCACTGCGACCGCTGGCCAGGTCCTGATCCTGTCCGGGAGGGAAGGAAGCAGAATCCTGGCGACCATCAAGGAGGCCAAGGCCGGGGGTTCCCTGGGCTTCTCCCTGGCCGTGATCGGGGACGTCAACGGAGACAAGATCGACGACTTCATCGTGGCATCCCCCAATGCGACCGTCGGCAAGATCGCAGGGGCGGGCACCGTCCAGCTCTACTCGGGCAAGATCGTCGCGAACAAGCCCACGCTGCTGCACACCTTCCAAGGCACGCTGGCCAAGGGTCAGTTCGGCTTCAGCGTGGCTGGCCCTGGTGATGTCGACGGAGACGGCATTCCGGACCTGGCCATCGGTGAACCTGGCGACGTGACCAAGGCCACCGGAGCCATTCATGTCTACTCAGGAGATCCCCAGCACAAGAAGGGCGCCTATGCACTCATCTACAAGCAAACGGGCATCCAGGTGGGCGAGCGCTATGGAGTAGCAGTGGCCGCAGCTGGCGACATCAATGGCGACAAGAGACCCGATGTGATCGTTGGAGCCGAGCTGTGGGATGGGCCCGGCGGGAGCGACCACGGTCGTGCCGAGGTAGTGGCATGGGTCGGAACGACATCTCCACGGGCACGCCCATTCGCGGCAGGTCGGGGCCTGGGAGCCAAGGATCAGTACGGACATTCGGTCTCGGGAGTCGGCGTCATCGCTGGTTCCGCCAGAGTCATCGTCGGCGCACCCTACGACGACACCAAGGCCAAGGATGCGGGCCGCGCCACGGTCCTCTCTCCAGGAAAACCGTGGATTCCTGCGCTCACGGTCTTCGGGAACTCCACCAGCGACTGGCTGGGGTTCTGCGTCGCCGGCGGGTTCGACATCGACCTGGACGGCAATCCCGATTTTGCAGCATCGGCTCCTCTGGATGACCCTGTCACTGGCGTCACGGACTCGGGAAGCGTGTTCGTCTATTCCTATTCGTCCACGACCAAGAAGGTGACGCAGATCGTCCATCGCTTCCACCCCACGTTCGCTGGCTGCAACTCCAAACAGGGCCTGAGGTATGGGATGAGGATGGTCTCGGCCGGCGACCTGGATCAAGACGACTTCGGTGATCTCCTCGTGGGCTGCTACTGGTGGTATCGGTGCAGTCGGTGGAAGCAGGGGCCAAGACGCGTCTATGCGGACACACTGGTCCCGCAAAGCCTCTATGCCGATCGTGGCCATGCACTCATCAGCAAAGGCGCGGCACAAGTGAGCTACAGCATCCAGGCAGGGAAGGCATTCGCAGGACAGCTCGTGGTCTTTCTCGGCTCCGGCCCTCACAACAAGGCCCGACCTGCGCCCTGCCTCCTGAAGATCGGAAGTCACTGCATGCCGATCCAATGGGGCTCTCCCTGGTTCCAGCTCTCCCTGTCCAATGCGCTCAATCCCGTAGTCGTCCTGCTCGACTCGAAGGGCAATGGCACACTGACGATGAGCCTGCCCCCCTACAAGGGCTCACCGCTTCCGCTCAAAATCTACTCTGCGGGACTCATGTTCAAGCTACCACCGGCCCCCTTCGCACCCTCAGGAGTGACCAACGCCATTCCCCTCTGGATCCGCTGAACAGGCCCGGTCGGCGATCTACTTCCTATCGGCCTCGCCGGTAGAAGTCGACGTCTTCGCCGCTCGTGCCGCATCGACGAGCGCTCGCAGGCTGGCGTCGCGTGCCATCTGCGAAGCTCGATCCCCTGGAGACACAGTCTCTCGCCAACGCAAGGCCAGCCGCAGGGAGAGTTCCTCGTCCTGAAGGTCCCTGGCCTTCTCGAAGAGAAACCGACATTCATCGGCAGAGTCGGCACCGGCGGCAAGCGCCTGGCGAATCGAATCCAAAGCCTGCTGCCGGTACCCAGACGCGGGCTCGGCCTGCCCCTTGTCCGCGCTCTGGTACAGGGCATGGCGGGTATAGCATAGATACAGGAGAGAGGTCCTTCGCGACAGCACGAGGCTCGACGCGCGCGAGGCGGCCTGGAATCGGTGCGCAGCTCCAGCCAGATCCCGATTCTTGAGACACCACATGCCAGCACCTTGGGCATAGACCGCGTCGCTGAGTGTCTCATGTGCCCGATCCA
>JAJRTL010000103.1 GCA_024278315.1 Planctomycetota bacterium
GACCTGGAAGATCGTCCGTTGGCCCGCAATCCAGGCGTACTGTCCCGTTCGTGTGCCCTTGCGCAGCGTCAGCTGGGGTGTGACGCCGGTGGTCTTGGCGATGCGTCCATAGAGTGTCTTGTTACTCTCCTTCTTGAGCGAGTAGAGCGCCCAGACGGTGCCGTTGGGCTGCGTCGCGAGAGAGTAGTGATAGGAGCTCACATTTCCCCCCAGGCCGTAGGTGTCCGTGGCGATGAGGTAGTCCTTGCTGAAGGCCTTGGCTCCACGCTTCAGCCAGGCGATCCTGATCTCGCTTACCCTGGGATTGGCGCTCGGATTGTTGCGCACGTAGAGGACCCAGATGTCGCCGTTGGCGTCGGTCGCCAAGTGGTTTCGGTTGCCGTGATACTTGCCCTTGGCTCCTTGCAATTGTGGGATGTGGATCTCCACGCCGAACTTCTCCAGATCCAGATCGAAATGTCGATAGGCCGTGCCGTATCCGCCGGTGTTGACGCGATAGCACATCTCGATGCCGTCGTCCCAGAGGTTGTAGTGCAGATCCGTGCTGATTCCGGTGTAGTCCGTGTTGATGCGATGTGGCTTGCTCCAGCCCTTGCCCTTGTTCCAGACGAGGTAGCTGTTCCAGGAGCCGCTGGCGCCGACGGATCCCGAAGGTGCGACGTAGCGATTGCCGAAGCTGATCACGACATGGCCATCACCCGAGACGACGATGTCCGGGTCGTAGTACTGCTCACGGTCGCTCAGGCCCGCGCGGATGACCGTGTCGGCCGTCCCCTCCCACTTGTTGGTCCGCGTGTCGAAGCTCGCGTAGAAGACGCTGCTGATCCACTTGCTTCCGACCTTCTTGCCGTTGTTGGCATACCAGGCCACGTGGAGGCGTCGTCCCATGGGGCCGACCGTGATCGATCCGTAGCTGTCACCGACGGTGCGTGTGTCGTTCACGAGAGTCCAGGACTTGCCACCGTCTTTGGAGGCGGTGAGCAGGAGGTGGCGGTCCTTGTCCAGTTTTCCTGTCTTCTTGTCGTCGTGGAAGGTGAGAGCCCAGAGCCGGCCATCCGCACTGGTCACCATGCTCCTGCGGTGGCTCAACATCCCTCGCATGATCTGGCCCGGCGGCGCATTGCGGATGATGCTGTCCTGAGCCTGACTCACAGGCATCGGAAGCAGGGAGACGACGATCAAGGACATGACGGCGGTCGAACGGAACATGGCTACTCCTGGCGGTTTGACGATCGGGTCCGGTATGGACCCAGGCGCGCCACATCCTACGCCTGACCGGCCTGCATGGGCAGGGGGGGCGGTGTCCCCCGTCCAGCGTCCAGCCGGGCTCAGCGCCTGTGCGTATGTCGGGCCCTCCAGACAGACTCTAGAATTCCGTATTCACTGAGCCTCAGAGCCCGCGCTGCGGTTGCTTATCAAGATCCAGCCTCGGTCGCTTGCCGACCACAAGGAGACAATCATGGGTATCGGAAAAATCTGCCAGAGAGAAGTCTGTGTGGCCCACGTCGACGAGTCCATCCAGGAAGCCGCCGGACGAATGCACGATCTGGATGTCGGTTCGCTCGTCATCCTCGACGGTGACAAGAAGCCGATCGGGATCCTGACCGATCGCGACATCGCTCTTCGCATCGTCTGCGATGCCAAGGACCCCAAGGTGACCACGGTCAACGACATCATGACCAGCCATCCCGTCACCATCCCCATGTCTACATCCACCGAGGATGCGCTCAAGCGCATGCGTGTTCTCGGCGTTCGCCGCCTCATCGTTGCCGACAGCGAAGGCCGTCTCGCCGGCATTGTCGCTCTCGATGACATCATCGCCCAGCAGGTCGAAGAGATGGCTTTGATTGGCGGTATCCTCGAAATCACATCCCCCTCCGGCAGCATCATGATCTGACAACTACCGATTCGCCCGGAGGGGGACTTCCATGCTTTGGAGGATCCTGATTCCGTGGGGGCAGGACCATCGACTTCGTCTTTGCATGATCGAACGAAGCAAGTGGGCCTGCCCCCACGGTCCTTGTACGGACGGGCCGAGCGCAGCCGCATCGTCGACGCGAGGTAGATAGCGTCAGGAGATAGCTTCAGGAGAGGAGGGCTTCCTGGAGTTCGGCAGCGGGTCGCGGCAAGGCCCGGTAGTGGAGTGGCTGGCAGCGTGATGTCCAGAAACCGTCCTTGTCCGGTTCGTTCCCGACGAGATCCGTGCTCAGGTATTTCTTGTTGGAGTCGGGGAAGACGGTCACGACCACCGCTTCTGGTGGAAGATCGGCCAGGAGTTGCAGAGCCCCGAGGAAGTTGGCGCCCGAGGAGATCCCGACGGCCAGGCCCAAGCTGCGACTGAGCTTCTGTGCCATGAGGATGGAGTCGCCGTCGTCGACGGAGAGGATGTGGTCGAGCTCGTCGAGCTTGACGATCTCGGGAATGAACTCGTCGGAGATCCCCTGGATACGGTGACTCCCGACCTTGTGCCCCTCGGTGAGTGTGGGTGAGTTGCTTGGCTCGAGGGGATGGACCTGGACTCGTTCATCGAACCGTTTGAAGGCACGAGCTACGCCCATGACCGTGCCGCCCGTGCCGACTCCAGCAACGAAGGCCCAGGGACGCAGTCCGATGGAGGCAAGCTGCGACAGGATCTCCCGTCCGGTTCCCCAATCATGCGCATCGACATTGGCTTCATTGGAGAACTGGCGTGGACAGAAACAATTCAGTTCGTGTTGCGTCCGCTGGAAGGCCATTTCGATGGCTCCCAGGAATCCACCCTGCTCCTTGCTCACTCTCTCGATCTTCACGCCGAGGGCATCCAGGATCTGGAAGCGTTCCTGGCTCAACCAATCGGGCATGTAGATCCGCACGGGATGACCGAGGGCTCGGCCGACCGCAGCGAAGGCGATCCCCGTATTGCCGCTCGTGGCCTCCACGATCTCGTATCCATCCTCGAGCGCGCCGCTCTCATAGGCCTGGGCCAGGATCTGGATAGCGATGCGGTCCTTGATGCTTCCTGTCAGATTGAGAGATTCATACTTGGCGAAGACCCGCTTTCGTTGCCCATCCAGATCGATGTGGATCTCGAGGAGAGGAGTGTTGCCTACCAGGGGGAGCAGGGCGCGGACGGGATTGCGGCTGGAGAGTACGGGGCCGGACATGCGTGTGCTCGCTGGGCTGGAGAGAGAGTCGAGGGGGACACGAATATGGCCCAGGCTCCGGGATTGCGATATAGGGACAGCTGCTGCCTCCGCATCGGCTTTCGTGCGTAGACATCCTCGCCCCGGTGTCAGGGGGGTTTTTCAGCCATCCGCTGGGTAGGCTTTGCAGGTCGATTCCCTTCTGTCCTCCAGCCCAGCGAGTCCTTGCAGCCAGATCCCCACGAGGAAGCCCTCCCGAGACCCGTGGAGGAAGTCGCGCGACCCTGGTGGCTGTGGCCACTGACGCTCCTGTCCCTGATTGCCTTCGCGGGAAACAGCGTGCTCTGCCGCATGGCGCTGGAGGGAGGGGCGATCGACTGGGCCAGCTTCTCGATGATCCGTATGTCCTCCGGGGCGCTGACCCTCGTTCTTGTCTTCGGGATGATGCGTGGTCAAGGACGCGTGTGGCGGCATGGCAGCTGGCGTTCAGCCTCCTGGTTGACCGCCTATGCGGTGACCTTTTCCTATGCGTATCTGAGTCTGGGGGCGGGTACCGGTGCGCTGATACTCTTTGGGACGGTTCAGCTGACCATGATTGGTTACGGTGTGCTGCGTGGGGAGCGGCCAGGTGTGCTCGAATGGTCAGGATTCTTGATCGCAGGAGGTGGCCTCGTCTACCTCGTCCTGCCGGGTGTGACGGCCCCTGACCTCATGGGAGCCATCCTGATGTCGGGCGCGGGTCTTGGCTGGGGTGCCTACAGCCTCCTCGGCAGAGGCTCGACGCATGCCGCCTGGGATACGATGGGCAACCTGCTCCGCACGTCCCTGCTCTTCTTGCCGGTCCTCCTTCTGGCTCTACCGACCGCGCACTTCTCTGCCTACGGGATCCTGCTCGCCCTGGAGAGCGGCATCCTGGCAACGGGGATGGGCTACATGGTCTGGTATGCGGTCCTTCCACACTTGACGGCGACCCGAGCTGGCATTCTCCAGCTCTCGGTCCCTCTTCTGGCGGTCTTGGGGGGCGGCTTGCTCCTGGGGGAGAGGCTCGGTTGGCGCATCCTGGTCGCCTCGGCCGCGATTCTGGGAGGAGTCGCGATCGCCCTTCTGGCCCGTTCTGATTCGTCCCCCGGGTCGAGTAGAGGTCGCAAGTAGGTCCTTCCGCAGGATTGAGCAAGAATACCCGGACAACCTGCGAGCGGATTGCGAGTAGCATGGTGGCCCTAACCCGGATGATTCATGAGATCGTTGTGAGCAAACACGAGATCGGTGCAGCCGAGCCCGTGTTTGCGGTCTGACGAGCGCAATTCGAGTACAGGACGGCTGCGCGAGATATGAGGCGACCCAGGAGGGTCGTCGAATCGAAGCAATGTCGAGCGAACCGATAGGTTCGAGGTCCTGGGCCGAAAGGCGCCGTCAGACGCATCGAGGTCATGAATCGTTCGGGCTGACACTGCCTCGAGAGCGATCCAATGAAACTCCTGCTGCCTGCCCTTTTTCTGCTGCCCAGTCTGCTCGGTGCCCAGTCCTTCCGATACCGGGACAAGGTCTTCAGCCAGGTCGATGTCAGGAAGAACATCGCCTACGGCTCTGCGGTCAACGCCTACACGAAGAAGACCGAGACACTCCTTCTGGATCTCTACCAACCCCGGGGTGATACGGCCCTGGCACGGCCCGCCATCGTGATCGTGCATGGCGGCAGCTTCGTATCGGGAGACAAGGGTGGGCAGTTTGCCTTCCTCGCAGGTTCTTTCGCCAAGCTGGGCTACGTCGCCATCTCGATCAACTACAGGTTGCGCCCGATCAGCCAGCCTTGGAGGAGCACGGTGCTCACGGACGCTGCGCATGACTTCAAGGCATCGGTCCGCTGGCTGAACCGGTTCGCCAAGACCTATCGGGTGGATACCCAGAGGATCGCGGCCATGGGGGCTTCGGCCGGGGCCTTCCTGGTCTTGTCGGGCACCTACGTCACCGGTGAAGGCAAGAGCGGCAACAAGGGCTTCAAGAGCGTGCCCCATGCAGTCATCGATCTATGGGGTGGACTCCATGGTCTGAGCTCGATGAAGAAAGGCGATCCAGCCGTCTGCATCATCCATGGGACGAAGGACAAGGTGGTCAGCTTTCAGAACGCCGTCAATATCCGGAATCGCGCGATCGCTGTGGGCGTGCCTTACGAATACCATCCGCTCACCGGAGCAGGCCACTCGCCGTTCCATCTCTACTCCGGTTTCGAGCCGGACATCATCGCCTTCTTGTGGGAGCAGATGCGATTGGGGCAGATTGCGGGGTTGGCTGCGAGAAAGGGCCATGCGTCGCCGGGCATCTTGCAACTCGATCACTTCGCAGTGGCCAAGGATTTCACTCTCCTCCTGCTCTCGGGCAAGAAGGTCTCCCTCCCGGTGACGAAGCTCGGCCTCCTCTGCGTGGACCCGGCTGCCATGCTCGTCCCACAGGTGGCTGCGCTGGGGCAAAAGCCGCGTCTTGTGACGCTCCCCTTCCAGATGGCTGTGCCGTCGGGCCTTCGAGGCAGGAGCTTCCATTGGCAAGCTCTGCGGGTCACGAGCCAGCCTTCCTTGCGCCTCTTGAGCAACTGTGTGACAACGACGTTCTGAAGAGATCTCTACTCCGGGCGCCTATCCCCCCCGGGACTCGACGAGCTTGGTGATGCTTTCGACCGTGTCGAAGTTCTCAACGCTCATATCACCCATGTCCAGCATGACCCCGAACTCGCCCTGCAGGGCAATGACCAGGTTGACCATGCTCATGGAATCCAGAAAGCCCGAAGTGATCAATAGATCCTGTGGCCCTGGGTTGAGCTCTTGCCCCGTGCTCTCGAGGAGGACGCGGGTGACCAGTGTGGATACGCGAGTTTGCATGAAGAGAGGTGGTTGTTCGAGGCAGTCGGTGCTGGGAATCCATGTCGGCGAATCGGCGCCGACCAAGTGTGGGAGGCAGTCCCACGGAACAAGCATACCTCAATCGGAGAGCATGCGTGCTAGGGCCTGACGATCCGGTTTACCCGCAGCGGTCCTTGGCAGTGTGGGTAGGGCGACGAATCGGGCCGGGATTTTATAGGCTGAGAGGCCTTCTCGGCAACTCTTCTGGAGGTCCATCCGGCTCGGCTCTGCAGCGCCCTCGTAGAGTTCGTACGCGGCAATGATTCTCTGCCCCGAGCTCTCTTCGGGCTGACCCAGGACGAGAACTTCTCGGATGCCCGGAACTCCCCTCAGTACCGCTTCGATCTCGCCGGGATCGATTCGGTGTCCATGCACCTTCAAAAAGCTGGTACGGCGTCCACCAAGATGGAGTTGCCCGTCCGCAGTCAGTTGCCCCGTGTCTCCCGTAGCCAGGTAGCCATTCGGATCCAGGAGCGGCTGCACTACGCCGTTCTCGTCCAGGATCCAGTCGGCGCAGCTTCCAGCCCTGACCAGGATCTCGTCCTCTCGGATCCGCAGGTCTACGCCGGGAATTGGTCTTCCGATGTTGCCCGGGAATTCCAGGGTCTCTCCTGGACCCAGGGAGAGGCGCAGCAAGGTGCCCATGGCTTCGGAGAGTCCATACCGGATGTGGATCCTGGCTTCGGGAAAGGCCTCGCGTAGATCTACGATCAGGTCCGGTGGGACGGGCGCGGTGCCCAGGACGAAGTCCGAGAGCGTGGGCAGCGTTTCGGGTTTCAGTAGACCCAGACGCAGGAGGAAGCGCGGATAGTTGGGGCTTGCCAGGAGCCCTTCGCAGGACTGCTCCTTCATGCGCGTGAGGTCGGAGGCCGGATCGAAGCGGTTGGAGTAGTGGATGGGCGAGCCGAAGCAGAGGTGCTCCAGGCCCACGGCTCCGCCCATGGCATGGAATTGTGGCAGGGGACAGAATACGGCTCGCTGATGGAAGGCTTCGAGGTAGGTTCGACTCTGGGCCAGGTTGCTGCGCAGGTGGTCCTGCGTCAGCAGGACTCCTTTGGGCCGACCGGTAGATCCTGACGTGAACTGGACGAGGCAGGGATCCCGGCCTTCCCAGTCCTGGCAGGCGACGTTCGCGCTTGGGGCTGTCAGCAGGTGCTGTAGATCGCTGGCTCGAGGAAGGGCCAGGAGGCTCCCGAAGTCCAGCGTGCAGGTCTTTGGCAGATCGAGCCTCTCGCGGGCTTGCTCGTAGAGGGCCGCCGTCTTGGGGTCGGCATGGACGAGCAGGTCTCCATGCAGGAGTCCGAGGTAGTTCTCGGCTTCGCGCGGTCGGGCCTCCGCGGGAAGCGGGACGAACAATGCTTCCGCGTTCAGGCAGGAGAGTTGGAGGGCCGAGAACTCCGGACCGCTCGGCAATGCTGCCAGGACCACCGGTCTCCGATCCAGACCCCGCAGGAGATCGGCGATCCTGTCGGCACGCGCCCGGAGTTCTCCGAAGGTCCAGGCCAGGCCCTCGCGGCTGATGGCCACCCGATCCTCTGAGGATCTTGCAGCCTGCTCGAAGCGAGCCCACATGAATCAAGCTCCTCCAGAAGATGCCTCGCCGGGAAGGTATTGCCCGAGCAGGGCATCCTCAGGTTTTCCGGGTTCCCGGATCAGCCAGGACCTACCTTCGTCTACGAGGACTTCGGCTGGGGAGGGGTGGCTCAAGAACTTGAGGTTGGAGAAGGTCAGGCCATAGGCACCCGAGACCAGGATGGCTACGAGGTCACCCTGCTCCAGGTGCGGCAGAGCGAGGTCCGTGACGAAGTCGTCCGCCGGTGTGCAGAGTGGTCCACAGATGCTCTGTGGCACGGTCGCCTCTGCATGCGGATCCTTGACGGCCACGATCGGGAAGGGGCGCCGGATGATCGACCCTGCGCCCGCTGCCGCGGCATTCTGGTGCATGCCGCCGTCGAGAATGGCGAAGCGCTTGCCCATGGACTCCTTGATGTGCAGGACCTTCATCAGATACACGCCAGAGGGAGCGACCAGGTAGCGCCCCAGTTCAACGAATGCGCGGCGATCCTCACCCTCGAGCATGCTGCGCATGCGAGTTCCTGCGAGCTCGAGATCGAACTCGGGATCGCCCTCGAAGCAGGGCACCGCGAAACCTCCACCGAAGTCCAAGGAGCGGAGGGCTACGCCGGTCTTGGCTTCCATCGCCTTGGCGAACTCCAGGAGGTAGCTCGCACTGTGCAGCCAGGCTTCGGCGTCGAAGCACTGCGTGCCCATGTAGCAATGCAGCCCATGCAGCTCCACGAGATCCTGATCGTGGATGTGCTGGATCAGGCCGGCGACCTTGTCCTCATCCACACCGAACTTCTTGGCTCCTCCGCTCATACGCATCCGGGACCCGGCCACGGCCTCCTGCGGATTGATGCGAATCGCGACTCCCGGCCTCATCTTCCGCTCCTTGGCCAGGGCAGCGAGGCTTTCGTACTCCGAGGACGATTCGAGATTGATCGAATGGATGCCCTTGCCCATGGCCATGTGGAGATCGGAGAGGCTCTTGCCGGGACCGGCGAACTGGATCTGTGCACCGGAGAAGCCGGCCTGGCCAGCGACAAGGATCTCCCCGCCCGAAGCGACCTCGGCTCCGGCACCCTCCTGGCGGAGGATGGATGCCACCGCGAGGCTCGGATTGGCCTTGAGAGCGAAAAGAACCTCGACGCCGAGGCTCTCTCTCACCTGCCGGTATCGAGACCGTAGGAGAGCGGCATCGAACACGTAGCAGGGTGTTCCATATCGTTGCGCAATCTCAGACGCATCGATCGTGCCGATGCGAAGCGGATTTCCAGGCAGACTTCCATGGAGCTCCAGGAGGGACTGCGTGACTCCAGCAGGTGGATTTTCAGGATCTGTCATGAAACGGGGGGCCTCAGGAGTGTCTGGGTCGCAGTGGGGATTCGCCCACGTGTGCAATCATCGAAACCGTAGGTTAACCTTACGAGAACAGCTTGGGCAGATATTTGACCAAGCTTCCGTTTCGCAGTGCTGCCTTCTCACGGTGATCGTCTTCCCTTCCGGTCATGGCCACGCGGAGCGGCTAGCAGGCAGACTTGTCTTCTCTCTCCCAACCCACTTTGCACTTCCACAGTCTCGAATTCCTGGGCTTCATGCTCCTGGTGTTCCTGCTCTACTTCGGGCAGGGGCTACGGTGGCAGAACTACATGCTCCTGGGCATGAGCTATGTGTTCTATGCCTCCTTCATTCCGATCTTCTGTCTCTTGATCCTCGGTTCGACGACCGTGGATTTCATCTGCGGAGCGCAGATCGACAAGAGCGAAGACAAGAAGGTCCGCAAGCGGTGGTTGCTGTTCTCCCTGCTCTTCAACCTGGGGGTTCTGGGCTTCTTCAAGTACCACAACTTCTTCGCCGACAACGTCGAAGAAGTCTTCAAACTCGTGGGCTTGCGGATGGACTGGCATATCCGACATCTCATTCTTCCCGTCGGCATCTCTTTCTACACCTTCCAGAGCCTCAGCTACACGATCGACATCTACCGTGGGCAACTCACGCCGGTCAAGAGCTTCTGGGACTATGCGCTCTTCGTGAGTTTCTTTCCCCAGCTGGTTGCTGGCCCGATCGAGCGTGCGAAGCACCTCCTCCCACAGCTCCAGAACGAGCGCCACCCCACGGTGGACGGCTTTCTGTCGGGGTCATGGCTTGTCTTTCTCGGGATCTACAAGAAGATCTTCGTGGCGGATCAGATCGGCGCTTTGGTTTCGTCCACCTTCGGTACGCCTGATAGCTTCTCCTTGGGTCCCTTCTCAGGGATCGAGGTCTTGATCGCAGCATGCCTGTTCTCGCTGCAGGTTTATGCAGACTTCTCGGGCTACACGGACGTTGCCCGTGGTGTGGCGCGGATGTTGGGCTTCGATCTGATGCAGAACTTCCGTGCGCCCTACTTCTCCCGCAATGTGCAGGAGTTCTGGGCGCGATGGCACATTTCACTCTCGACCTGGATCAAGGATTACCTCTTCTTCCCGCTCGCTTTGAGTCCCAAGTGGAGCCGGCGATTGGGTAGCGCCGGAATCGCTTTGGTCACGATGACCGTCATGGGGTTCTGGCATGGACCGTCGTGGACCTACGTTCTGTGGGGTGTCTACCATGGTCTTCTGATCGCCCTGTATCAACGCATGAGACCATGGCTCTTCAGGCATACGCGATTCGAAGGGATGGTGGCGCAGAGACTCTGGATCCTGTTCTGCATCTTCGGGATCTTCTTGCTCTGCTCCTTCAGCGAGATCTTCTTCCGGGCTTGCAGTGTCGAGCAGTCCTTCCTCATGATCTCCTCCCTGGTAACAAATCCTGTGTTGGGCGATGCAGGGTGGCAGCCTTTGCTGACCGGCTTGTCGATCTATGGCGTGATGTTCGTCTTGGATGTCATCGAGGAGCTCACGGGAAGTCACGAAGGTCTCCTGAAGCTCCCTGTCGTCTATCGTCGCGTGATCCAGATCGTCATCCTGGCCTCCATGTTGGCACTTCTCGTCCACCCCGAACTCCGAAAGCACGAAGCCTTCATCTACTTCCAGTTCTGATCATGTCTCGTCTCGTATCAACTCCACCGTTCCGGTTCTTTGCTCTCCTGGCAGTCATCGCCTTGGGGGCATCGGTTTTCGGGTGGACACGATCCCCGTCGTTTGGCGGCCTGGGCCCTGTGTTTCACTACCTTGGCTTCTGTGCGTCCATCGCTTTCTTGATCCTTGGCATGCTCGTGGCTTGGGTCTACCGATGGGTCTCGATCCCATTGGAGGAGTCAGAAGCCCTGAAACTCTGGAAGGGTGTCCGGGCAAGTCTTCTCATCGTCCCGCTGGCCGTGATGGGTCTCGAGGCATGGGAGAGCTGGGGAGCGCCCATCCAGGAGCCGGAGGTCTGGGCCCCTGATGGCCTCAACGAGATGATGATGTATGACGCAGACCTGGGTTGGTGGGGACGTCCAGGATTCCATAAACGCTATTTTTTCAAGAGTGTTGGGATGGAGCTGGGTTGGAATCTGAACAGCCTGGGCTGTCGTGATCTGGAACCTGATCCCAAGGACACCCGCCCGCTCTTGCTGGTGATCGGAGATTCACTCGCAATTGCCTTTGGTGTAGAGATGGAGGAGGGCTCGATTCACCGGCTCCGCAAGCTGATGCCCGAGTACCGGATCATGAACATGGCAACGACGGGGTTCAGTCTTGACCAGATCGAACAGTCTTTCGAGACACACTGCAAGGATTTGAAGCCCGCCGTGGTCCTCCTGTTGATGCACTGGGAGATCGGTGAGGATCAGAGCACGCCCAGTCGTTTTTCGATGCCTAAACCCTTTTTCGAGAAGCGCTGTGGTAGGTTCCGATTGCGCGGAGGACCGATTCCCCATCCGCGATCGGCTGAGGAATATCAGGTAGCGCTCTCTACGATCGAGGCGGATGGCATCGGGAATGCCAGATCGGCGTGGGAGTTCCTCTGGTACGAATACCTGCCCAATCACGTGGCCTTCTTCCGCCAGTTCCACCCGATCCAGAATCGAACGGATGCGCCCTTGCCTGTGAGTTTCCATATCCTCGATCGTCTGAAGCGGAAAGTGGAAGAGAGGGGGGCGCAGCTCGAGATCGCTCTTGTCCCCACGGCTGGGGCGATGAAATACATGCCCTGGGACAATCTCATGGCCTGGCTCGAGATCGTGAGGGGCAAATTCCCAAAGGCATTCGACGTGGCGAGCCCTTTCAAGGAGACCAGGGGCAAACTCTTCACTCGTGAGTTTCACCTGGATCCCAAAGGGCATCTCGTTCTGGCAAAAGCCCTTGCGGAGCAGCTACGCAAGTCCTTGGATGCCAGGAAGGCCCGCTCGGGAAAGTAGCGTACCCCCATCCTGTGCCGGTTTCGTGCTCCCTCGGATGGGTACGCTCGCGGCCTTCCCTCTACTGGACGACGCGTGGGAAGGGAAAGACCCGGTGCCAGTCCTTTTTCATGTCGACCAGGACCCAGCCCTTCTTGCTGGCGATGTCCATGGCCTTGTCCAATCGGCCGACATGACTCTTGCGGTCATAGGCCCATTCTCGCTCGGCGTCGGTGTGGTGGATCAGCGCTTGGAGGCTGCGCCTCTTGCCTGCGGCTGACCACTGGAGCATGGCCAGGTCTCCATCGGAGTTCCCAAAAGCTGCGATAGGTCTCTTCCCGATGAAGCGATGGATGCTGATGACCTTTCCTTCCTTGTCATCGATGAAGATGAGCTTGGGAGCTTTCACCAGGACGGGTTTTCCCTCGTGTTGTTCGAGTCGGATCTCCGTGAGGCTGCCGATGATCTGCTGCGTGGGGATGCCGTAGACCTCGGGTGCCCAGGGGCGAATGAAGTCCTGACCACCACCCGAGACGATC
>JAJRTL010000104.1 GCA_024278315.1 Planctomycetota bacterium
TGCGTCGCCAAGGCGGCAACAGCTGCCCGACCTGCGGCAACAGCGTCCCAGGAGGCAAGATGGGCTTCAGGAACACCATGACGCAGAACCGCCGCAGCTCCACCATCCGTCGCGGTCGTCCCGGCGGCTCGGTCATGACCTGGACCCAGAAGGGCCCCCAAGGCGGTCCGGCATCCGGGCACCACATGATGATGCTGAATCAGGGCAAGGCCATGCCCATGCAGCTCCACAAGGCCCAGAAGAAGCAGGGAGCACACAAGCAGAAGAAGATGCAGCACCACAAGAAGGCCAGCAAGAGCCAGAAGAAGCAGAAGCGTTCGGGGCATCACCGTCGTTTGAGCCTCTAGAACACAAAGCCCAAGTCGAGTGCGCCGAGGCCTCCTCGCCCTTTCAGGAGCGAGGGGGCCTCGGCACGTACGGAGTTCTCCCCAAGCGGGATGGGCGATATCGACAGGTCTCTGCAATTCCCTGCGAGGGAGGCATCGCGAAGGTCGATCCTGCCGGGGCTCGGGGCTAAGCTGGCTGCCCCTTTGGCTGCGCGAGGCAGTCCCGGAAGCCGAGTCCCCTGAGAAGATGAGCCATGAAGACGCCACTTGAAATCGCCAGATCCCTGTATGAACGCCAGGGAAACCTCCATGCCAAGGCCAGGACGGCCCTGGGGCGTCCTCTGACCCTGGCCGAGAAGATCCTCTTTGCGCACCGCGTCGATCCGGATGCCGCCCTACCGACCCGCGGCCAGTCCATGGGGCAGCTCCACCCCGACCGCGTCGCCATGCAGGATGCCACGGCTCAGATGGCCATCCTCCAGTTCATCTCGGCAGGACTCCCCACGGTCGCCCTCCCCACCACCATCCACTGTGATCACCTCATCCGCGGCCGCGATGGCGCGGATACCGACCTGGAGAAGGCCAATCAGGAGAATGGCGAAGTCTACGACTTCCTGAGCTCGGCTGGCTCCAAGTACGGCATGGGCTTCTGGAAGCCCGGAGCTGGCATCATCCATCAGGTCGTTCTCGAGAACTACGCCTTCCCCGGCGGCCTCATGATCGGCACCGACAGCCACACGCCCAACGCAGGCGGCCTCGGCATGGCAGCCGTCGGCGTCGGCGGTGCGGATGCCGTGGATGCCATGGTCGGCATGCCCTGGGAAGTGCTCTGGCCCAAGCTCATCGGTGTCAAGCTCACGGGTAGACTCTCGGGTTGGGCTGCCCCCAAGGATGTCATCCTCAAGATGCTCGATCTGCTGACGACTGCTGGTGGAACCGGCAAGATCGTCGAATACTTTGGACCGGGAGCAGAGAGCTTCTCCTGCACCGGCAAGGGTACGATCACCAACATGGGTGCCGAGCTCGGCGCCACGACCTCGATCTTCCACTTCGACGATTCCATGGTGGCCTACCTGCGTTCAACCGGACGTCAGGAACTGGCCGATCTGGCGATCGCCCACCGCGCCGAGCTGGTCGCCGACCCCGAGGTCCTGGCCAACCCGAGCGAGTTCTACGACCAGGTGGTCGAGATCGACCTCTCCGAGCTCGAAACCGGTCTCGTGGGCCCGCACACGCCCGACCTCTTCCATCCCATGAGCCGCATGGGTGCAGACGCGGTAGCCAACGACTACCCGACCGACCTGACCGCCGCCCTCATCGGCTCTTGCACCAACTCCTCCTACGAGGACCTCGGCAAGGCCGCCAACGTGGCCCGACAGGCCATGGACAAGGGTGCCAAGCTCGCGGTGCCCTTCTTCGTGAGCCCAGGCTCGGACGCTGTGCAGGAGACGACCGAGCGCGACGGTCAACTCGCGGTACTCAAGGAGTTCGGCGCGACCATCCTGTCCAACTCCTGCGGCCCCTGCATCGGTCAGTGGCAGCGTACGCAGGACCTGGGCGATCAGGCCAACAGCATCGTCACCTCCTTCAACCGCAACTTCCGAGGACGCAACGACGGCAATCGCAACACGCTGGCCTTCATCGGCAGCCCCGAGCTCGTCACGGCCATGGCCATCTCCGGCAAGCTGGACTTCAATCCAGCCACCGACTCGCTGAAGGACGCTGAAGGCAACGAGTTCCGGCTCGAAGCTCCGCATGCGGCCGAACTCCCCGAGACAGGTTTCGCCATGGATGCGACCGGCTATCTCGAGCCTGCCGCAGACGGCTCCGCGATCTCGATCGAAGTGTCACCAAGCAGTGAACGCCTGTCGCTCCTGACGCCCTTCGCGGCCCCGGTGATCCCCGACGACTACGAGGACCTTCCCGTCCTGGTCAAGGCCGTGGGCAAGTGCACGACCGACCACATCTCGCCAGCGGGCCCCTGGCTGCGTTATCGCGGGCACCTGGACAAGATCAGCGACAACATGTTCATCGGCGCCAACAACGCCTTCACCGACAAACCGGGCACGAGCCTGAATGTCCTGACAGGTGCGGTGGATGGTGTCGCCAACGTCGCACGCGAATACAAACAGGACGACATCGGCTGGGTGGCCGTCGGCGACTCCAACTACGGCGAGGGTTCCTCACGCGAGCATGCCGCCATGTGCCCGAGGCATCTGGGTGCCAAGGCCGTCATCGTGCGCAGCTTCGCCCGCATCCACGAGACCAATCTCAAGAAGCAGGGTGTCCTGCCCTTCACCTTCGTGGACCCCAGCGACTACGACAAGGTGCTCGTGCAGGATCGCTTCTACTTCGATGGGCTCGAGGATCTGGCTCCCGGCAAGCAGGTTTCCTGCCGCGTCCTTCATGAGGATGGCAGCACGACCGAAATGCAGCTGGCACACACCATGACGCAAGAGCAGATCGGCTGGTTCCGTGCGGGCTCCGCGCTCAACAAGATCCGCGAAGCGCAGGGGAGCTAGACCACAGTGCCGAGATTCAAGAAGAGCGGCAGTTTCACACGGTTCTATGTCGAGGGCACCATGCCCTCGGTGAACGGCGAGAGCTTCCTGTTGGAACTGGCCAAGCATCGTTTTCGCACGATCGAGAATGCAGCCAGCGAGGAGACCAGTGTGGGCTGGGTCTGCCCCTCCGATCCCTCGGGTGGCAATTTCATGAACGAGGAGATCTTCTTGGATCCCCACGTGCGCCTGCGCATCCGCATGGACAAGAAGAAGCTGCCCGCAGCCTGGCTCTCGATCTACCTGGACGCGGAGCTCAAGGCCCGTGATGGACGCAAGATCAGCGCCAAGGAACGTAAGGAGATCAAGGAGGACATTGCCGACAAGCTCCTGCCGCGCATCCTGCCGAGCGTCGTCTTCCTGGATCTTTTCTACGACCCCAAGGAGAACACCCTCTTCCTGTTCTCCACGAGCCTCGGGGCGAAGGAGGAGTGCATGAAGCTCTGGAACCACACCTTTGGCGCTCGCCTGGTCGAAGCCGGGCCTCTCGATCTGGCCTTCCGCCTTCCGCTGCCACAGGAGCAGAAAGCCTGGCTCGACAAGGTCGCGCCCATGCCCCTCGTGGCTCCCTCAGTCGATGGCAGACCTGGCCCGGCCCGGATCACAGACGAAGCATCGAAGGAAGTCGGATGACCGAAACCAACGAACATGCCTTCCTGGGCGAAGAGTTCCTGACCTGGATCTGGTACCGCACCGAGACCAAGAAGGCCGTCTTCCCGATGGAGAACGGGGATCAGATCGGTATCGCACTCGACGACCTGCTCGTCTTCGGCGGCGCCGACGAGAACGAGATGCAGCAGACCCTGCGGCACGGCATGCCTACCCGCGCCATGGAGGCCGCCGCGGCACTCAAGGCCGGCAAGCGCCTGCGCAAGGCCAAGATGATCCTGGCAGAGGGCAACGAGCAGTGGAGCTTCACGCTCGACGGTGCCACGCTCTCCTTTTCTTCGGTTCGCTGCCCGCAACCCGAGGACGATGACGACGACGTCTCCTCCGAAGGCGCCCCCACGCCGCAGGACGTGGATAGCGAACGAATGGATGCCTTCGCGCGTCTGGGCAAGCACTTCGATGGGGTCTACCGCATCTTCCTGCGCGATCGTCTGCGCGAGGACTGGGAGCGCAGCACGCTCCAAGAGATCCGTCACTGGATCGATCAGAAAGAGGGCGAGCGCGTCTAGCCCGGCTAGCCGTAGATGCCGATGCGGATGCAGAGGTAGAAGTGCCAGCCGATCAGGAGCGTGTAGACGGCCAGGACGATTCCCAGGCCGACACGCGCGCCCCTGAAGTTCTTGATCATGACGAGCAGGATCGTGCAGAGGCCGATCCCGAGTGTCTTGGCCAGGACGAAGGCCCATGTGCCGGTTTCCAACAACCACAAGGCGATGGGATTGGCTTCTTCGCCACCGTAGCTCAGCAAGAGCATCGTGAAGAAAGCATCCAGCATGTTCATGGCCACGATCAGGATGGCCACCAGAAAGAGATGCTCCCCGAAGACGTCCACGAAGATGTCGCGCTTTTCGCCTTCCCGTCGCCCGCCACGCCGTCTACCGCCAATGAACGTGTAACGGCTCAGGAAGGGAGTGGGTTGCTTCCGACGATCCCTGCCTTCTCTAGGCTCGAGGACCTCTTCGGTCGTATCCGTGGATTCCGGTTGTAAGGGGATCGTGGGGCTGGTCATCGCTTTCTCCTGCATGTGCTCTCTCCTGGAAAGTCTACCTCAGCCAAAGGGAGTAGGTCGGAACTCCAGGACGACAAGAGACCGCTACGACAGGTCCATCGCATCGCGGTTTCAGCGCGGGAACTTCTTCGACAGACCCACGAGGGCAGGATGCCCCGGGGCGAGGAGGCGCAGCGCTTCGAATGCTTCCCTCGCTCCTTCCGCATCTGCGTTGCGCCATCGAGCCCTGCAAAGATAGATGTAGGCTTGCACCTCGGTCGACCGGATCGAGAGACATCGCTCGAAGGCGTGGATCGCCTCGGGGTCCCGCTTCTCCCGGTAGAGTAGGCGTCCATAGGTCAGCCAGCCGCGCGAACTCCGCGGGAAGTCGCGCGTCGCCCGGTCCAAGGCAGCCAGGCCTCGTTGCTTCTGCCCCATGAGATAGAGCAGGCGCCCTCGGTTGACTGCGGGCTTGGAGTAGCGCGGGTACTGACGGATGAGCTCTTCGAACTCCGACAGGGCCCTTTGTCGATGGCCGAGTCTCTCCCACTCCAAAGCCAGGTTGAGCCGCGCGCGTCGGCTCGTGGGCTCGTACTCGAGCACACGCGCATAGGTCGTCTCTGCGCGCGCCAACACCCGAGCTTCGCGCAGCCAGAAGGGCAGGAGGAGCAAGACACTCGGCAAGCACCACAGCGGTTTCAGACGGCCAACAGCTGGCAGGAGGACTCCCATCGCGAGCAACCAGGGAAGAAGCGCGTAGGCGTAGCGCCCCCCCACGGGTTCACCCAGCGAGAAGAGACTGGAGAAGGGAAGGAAGGCCAGGAGCAAGGCCAGCCCCGCACGGACCGAAGAGCACCACCCCTTGCGCCAGGCCCATGCAAGCCAGCCCAGGAGCAGGGGTAGTGCGATGGCCGAAAAGCCTGGTGGCGGAAGACTCTCCTGCATGAGGCGGGGTCTCGCGAGAAGAAACAGGACCTCGACCTTGGATCCGAAGCTCGCCAGCAGATCGCCTGAGCGTTGCAGGATGGAGCGTGTGAGCTCGGGATCCGTGGGGAAGGCGTCACCTCCGAGAACCAGAAGGCGAAGGGAGATCCAGGCGAGCAGGAAGGGCAGGGCGCGCGGCCACCAGGAGCGCAGAGGCAGGCTCAGACAGAGCGGCAGGAACAGGAAGAAGAGGACGCCGTCATCACGACAGAGACCGGCCAGCAAGATCAGGAAGGCGGCCATCAACCACTTTCCACTCCTGCAGAGAAGCATGGCTGCGCCACCGAAGCAGAGCATGAGCGAGCCGACACGCCCGGCGATCCAGAGGGACTGTTCTGCGGCGGCAGGATGGAAGTAGAGGACCAGGAACGCAGGCAGGGCCCAGGCACTCCTCGGTCCCAAGAGACCCCAGCTCATCAGCAGACAGGCCAGCAGATGCAGGATCAGGTTGACCCGGTGATAGCCCAGCGGAGCGTCTCCGAAGAGCTGGTGGTCCAGCGCGAGGGACAGCGCCGTCAGAGGTCGGTACATCCCCCCGTGACCTCTGAAAGACCAGAAGCCCTCCGTCCAGAGAGAGCCCCACGAGAAGTCACGGATCGCTGTGTTCTCGAAGAGCAGCTGCCGGTCGTCCCAGCCGAAACCTGCATCCAGCATTCCCGGCAGGAACCAGGCGAGAAGCAGGAAGGGCAGCAGAACGAGGATCCACCCCCTGGGAGAAAGCGCCCATGCGCTGTTCACCGAAGGCTCCACTTCCTGTGTTCTGGTTTCAAAAGCCCCTGTCATGAGTGTGGCAGGGGCCTCACGACATCACACTCCCGACCATCGGCCTAACCGCCGAGATCCACGAAGACACCGCCATTCTGCTGCGCCAGCGTCTTCAGGAATCCTGCCTGGAAGTCACCAATGGAGATGCAGTGGATGACGACCTTGCGCACCTCGTTGACCTTGCGAACCTCCCTGAGAATGTCGTCGGTATCGGTGAATTTGCCGATCGTGGGCACGCCATCGGAAAGGAAATAGATCGTATCGAGCTGCACCCGTCTGCTCTTCTGGTTGCCTGTGAGCACGACTCCCTTGTTGGGATCGTAGTCGAAGGCCTTGGTCAGAGCGGCGTAGGTGTTGGTCTTGCCCGACCCATCGGCACCTCCACCAAAGGCTCCCCCACCCAAGCCCAGAGGTTGGAGCCTCTTCACGAAGGAAATGGCCGAAGCCTTCTGGTTGATGGAACAGGGCGTCAACCACTTCTTCCAGGACTTGGTCTTGGCAGCGAAGGCGATGATGTTGAAGTGAACGGTCTTGTCCAGGCCATTGATCGTCCGGATCAACTCGGTCTTGACGATCTCGAGTTTCTGAAAGCTCTTGTAGCCTCCGTCCCGGAACTTGGCCTTGTCGACGATGACGTCGTTCATGGATGCCGAGACATCGATGATGTAGACGATCCTCGTGGAGGTCGTGGGGATCCCGGCGAAGGTCGACTTCTTGCCCTTCAGCTTGCCATAGATCACGTTGTATTTTTCACGAGTCTCCCGGGTCTTGGCGATCTCGGCTTCGGTCGGCAGTCGAAAGCCCTCGAGGCTCGTCAGAAACGTCCATTGCTTCTTCCAGCGCTTGTAGTCGGTTCCGTAGTCCCGCATCGTGATCGCGAAGAGTGCTTCGGAGGCATCGATCTGGCTGCGGCCCGGCTCCTTGAGGATCTCGATCAATGGCCAGACGGCCTCCGAGGGACGCAGGATGGCCACGGTCTGGATCGTCGCGGTCTTGACCTGCGGGATCTTGGCGCCGAGCAATGGGACGATCTTGGGTCCCAGCTCCTTGATCTTGTTCTTCTTGATCGAATCCAGGGCAGCGACCTGCACCTCCCAGGCCTTGTCGAAGGCCAGGGCGCCTAGAACATCCTCGAACTGATGTGCGCCCAACCGCTCCAGGCTCTTGGCGATGTAGTAGCGCTCCAGGATGCTGAGCTTCTTCCGCTCCTCGGTCCATAGAGTGCGGATCACCGGCTTGAGTTTGTTCTGCTTGGCCTGGGAGAGGATGTCGAAGAAACCCGCTCGCATCGTCCGGTCCCTCATCTTCTCGAGGGTCTCGATGATGAAGCTGAACGTGCCAGGCTCGCGGAAACTCGCGATGACCTCTTTGGCAGCTTCCTTGAGGACCGGATCCTTGCCTTTCAGGATCGGCAGCAGGGCCTGGACAGCGTCAGGACAGTCAGCGACTTTGAGGTCCATGATGGACTCCACACGCGTCGCCTCGTCCTTGTACTTCTTGTAGAACTTCTTGAACTGTTTGACTTCGTCGAGCTTCTGCTCGTACGGCATCTGTGCGTTCGCGCTGCCGACGGCCCCCAGGAGGAGGAACGGAAGAAGAGCGAGGGAGAGGGGACCGAATCTCATAGGGCTCTCGTCGCAGGCTGGTGGGAGGGCATCAGGGCCTTCCCATTCTACCCAGACCGCGACTCACAGGCGAGGCCCGAAGCCGGGCACCGGCACCAGCACCCCCGAGAGTTACTTGGAGTTCTTCTGGATGGCCCCTGGCCCCGTGTCCAGACGGATCTGGATGCTGCCCTTCTCAGGCTCATCCTCCGCCTCCGGCATCGGCAGCTCGTCCTCCTCCAGGTCCTTCTCGGATGTCTTCCAGATCTTGGAATTGGACTCGATCCGGATATCGCGATATCGCTTCTTCGAGACGGCCTTGATGACCTCACGGGGGATGGAGATCCGATTGTTCTTGCCGGTCTCAATCGTAATGAGGTCAGGCAATT
Organism: Planctomycetota bacterium; assembly: GCA_024278315.1. Lineage (GTDB taxonomy): Bacteria > Planctomycetota > UBA1135 > UBA1135 > JAJRTL01. The sequence continues at coordinate 8,287 of JAJRTL010000104.1, forward strand.
CCTGGAGGATCTTGCCCCAGATCTTGTTCTCGTTGCGCAGTTCGACGTAGCCCGTCGGAGAGTTCTTGATCAGCTGAGCCTCTCGCTCAGGCAGGAGGATCAGCTTCTTGAGGATCTTCTCGTGGAAGGTGATCTCGCCACCATCGAGCGTCAAGACGATGTAGTCGGCCTTGATCTTCATGACGCGACCGATGAAGAAGTTCCCGTTGTGGATCTGCGCCAGGGTATTGACTCCCCGCCTGAGCCCCTTGGTCATCCGCTTCATGCGAGCCACGCTGGTCGACACGCCACCGGGCAGGGGTGCGACAGCCACCTCCTTGGGCATGGGCTCGACCTTCGGCTCAGGTTCGGCTGTTGGTTCGATCTTCGGCTCAGCCTGCGCGACACGCGGCTCAGGTTCCGGCTCGGCCTGGGGCTCGGCCTGGGGCTCGGTCTGGGCGACACGTGGCTCGGGTTCCGGTTCGACCTTCGGCTCGACCTTCGGCTCGACCTTCGGCTCAGGTGTCATCGAGACATCCCCCGAGAAGAGCTTGGCGAGGCGCTCACGCGCCTCCTGGATGTCAGCCTCGGATGCGATCTCCACGCGCTCCTGGACTCCAAAGGGCTTCGACGCCCCCGTATCCGCCACGGGGCCCTTGCTTCCACCAGCCTTGCCAACGGCCACCAGCGGAACCTCGGTCTCGGTCATGACGCGGGGTCGGTCGACCTTGACGACCTCGATACTGGTGGCCCCTGCCTCCAGCCCCAACCAGTCCTTCGCCTGGCGGACGTATTTGTCGTTGGGCTTCGCTGCCGAGTAGGCGATGGCTCCGATGACGAGGATGGAAGCAGCCATCCCCATGCCCATGAAGCGCTTGCCCCAGCTCGACTTCCTCGGCGCGTAGACCGGTGCCTGCGCGGCGAACTCGCCATATTCTCCGGCCTCGGCTCCCGCAGGCACCATCTCCTCGAGGTCTTCGAGGCTGCGGGATCCTTCTTCGGAATCCTCGTAGGGTGCTTCCCAGTCATCGGCGCCGTCCACATCCTCTTCTTCGCCGTAGATCGGATCCGCACCAGCTTCTTCTGCCGTGAGGTCCGCATCGAAGTCCTCGGCGATCGGGCTCTGCTCGTGGAAGGACAGATCTCCGGCAGGGGCTTCTGCCATCGATCCGGCCTCGACGGGCTCTCCCTCTTCCTGGCCAAAGATACTCGGATCGCCAAAGCGATCCATGGTCTCCTGGGTGGGAATGCCGAAGCTCGAGCTCTCCTGCTCTGCTGCGACCGCACCTGGCTCGTCATCCTGGAAGCCCAGGCCGCCTGCCTCGATCTCTTTCTGGGCAGCCGCTTCGATCGACCGCAACTCCTCGTCGGTCGGCTCCATGCCGACATCTTGGATGTCGAAGCCTTCGGACCCATCGTTCTCGCCCGTGCCGTCGACGAAGTCAGGTCCAAAGTCGGGATCGAAGTCATTGCCGATCCCAGACATCGCGAAGGCAGCCTCCGCACCGGACCCAGCGGTGAGGTAGTCCTCTTCCTGATTGGTTCGGTGCGTGGTCTCGAAACTCGTCTCCTCCTGGCCTGCGCTCAAGAAGTCGTCATTGTCGGTGGCTTCCGATTCCAGGTCGAAGAGATCGTCCTGATCCATGTTCTGGAGGTCGAGGCTCTCACCCATGTCGACCTCGTCCGAGCTGGACTGCGGACCCTCTTCCAGACCATCCTCAGCACCGAAGATCGAGTTCTGGAGGCTCTCGAGTTCGGGGGAGTCTTCCTGCTCCCCATCGAAGATGTCCTCATCACCGGATTCGGCGAGAATGAAGGCACTCTCCTCTTCTTCTTCCGAGGTCGAGTCCGGATCCTCTCCAAAGATGGAGGTCACGTCTTCGTCGCTGACCTCTTCATCCTCGAAATCGAGAACGAAGTCCTCGTCGAAGGCATCAGGCTCCTTGGCTCCTCCATCGAAGCCTGGGCTGAAAGGATCGTTGTTCTCGTCTTGAGGATCTTGCATGTCGTGGTGGGCCATCGGCCTGCTCTCCTTTTGTGCCGTGGGAAATGGACGACAGTCCATCATCCAGGACATCAGGATTGCCTATCGGCCTGATGGCGCCTCGATCCTCAGTCGGCTTTACGCCGATCGATAGCCCCGATGGCAAGGGTCACTTCCGTCGGAGAATCCGACGATCACCTTTTCGTGCGGTGACGCCCAGCCGATCCAGATGTTCGAGGAAAGGGATCAGGAACTTGCGCGAGGTCTGCATGCGGTCCCTGAGCGTTGGGATGTCGAGCACACCCTCATGTTCGCTGCAAACCCCTTCGACCAATGCCAGCGCTCTCGCGAAGCTCTCGGCGCCCCACAGGAAGCCATCGCCCGTCTCGACCGCCTGACCTTCCTCGAGCATGCACTCGAGGAGAAGGCTGCTGTCCTTGCCATACGTCTCCTGGAGCTCCTTCTTGGCGTGTGGGCGGAATCCCGCCTCGTCCAGCCAATTGCGGATACCAGCCGTCTGCTTGCGCTGTGCCGCCGACAGAGGGTCCTGCCGCGTCAGATCCCGGATACGTCCACCAGCCTCCGAAGCGACCCGACCCTGCGCCTCCAGCTCGAGCAGCGCCATCTGGAGGAGATCCTCAACCGCCTTCTCGTTGCGAAAACGGGAGATGGGGCAAGTCGTGCTGGTGGGGTGTTTCCGAAACCAGCCACCGAGCATCTTCGCGATGCGCTCCTGCTCCAGGCGCACGCTCCGATCCGAGAAGAGTCGTCGGGTTCGCGGATCCTGGAAGAGTTTCTTGTCCCCCACCATGGGCTCCAGGATGACCGTCATTTCCTCCTCGGTCCAACCGAGCTTGGCACGGCAATCCTCGATGGAGACTCCATGCGCTCCTGCCTCCTCGACGAGCAGGCGCACCCGCTCTTCGGGCAGGTCCAAGGCCTGCTCCTTGGCCTGGAGCCGCTCCACGACTTCTTCCCGGAGCCTGCGCAGCCTTCTCCCCCCAACCCCGATGACCCGTCCGCCAGCAAGGGTCCTGGGTGGGTTGAGTCTGCGCAGGAGGAGGAAGTCCCCAGAGAGCGTCACGACCTCGCCCAGGACATGCACCTGCGCCAAACCGGTCTGACCGGGGAGGATCTCGGCCTGGTCCAGGGGAAAGACCCGGGCCATGGCCTCCTTGGTTCCCAGGTGGAGATGGACCTCCTCGCCGTATTTGAGAGGCAGCATGTCCTTGACCACCCGCAGCTCGGCCTCGATCCGATAGGTGGGCTCCAGATCTGCGGAGGCGCTCAGGACGTCGCCACGCTCGACCTGGGAGAGATCGATATCCGGCAGGTTGAGGGCCGTGGAGTGACCTGTGCGGGCCTTCTCTACCTTGCTGCCATAGGCCTGGATCCCGCGTATCCTGGACTTCTGACGCTTGCCCACGAGGTAGAGCTCGTCGCCGACATGGATTTCACCCGCGACGGGAATCCCGGTCAGCACGGAGCCGAAGCCCTTCACCGAGAACTTGCGCTGCACCGGCATCCGGAACGAGCCGGCATGGCTCCGGGGAGACACGTCTCGCGCCATCTCCTCCAAGCGCTTCGCGAATGCGGCCACTCCCTCTCCGGTGATCGTCGAAAGCGGATGGATCTCGGCACCTTCGAGACAGCGCCCCTGGAGCAGCTCGCGCACATCCTCATGGGCCAGCTCCAAGGTCTCCTCGTCCACCAGATCCACCTTGGTCAGGGCAACCAGGCCCCGTTCGACCCCGAGCAGATCCAGGATATCCAGGTGCTCCCGGGTCTGGGGCATGACGGCGTCATCCGCTGCCACCACGAGGATGGCCAGGTCGATGGAGGTGGCACCCGCGACCATGTTCTTCAGGAAGCGCTCGTGCCCGGGCACGTCGATGAGCCCGACACGCAGCCCTCCCGAGAGTTCCAGCGGAGCGAAGCCCAGATCGATCGTGAGACCGCGCTTCTTCTCCTCTTCCCAACGGTCCGGATCGATTCCGGTGAGGGCGCGCACCAGGCTCGACTTGCCGTGATCGACGTGACCCGCGGTCCCAACGATGATGGGGTGGATCTCGGACAAGGGACTCGGACTAGTAGAGGATGCGGCCGCAGGCCTTGCAAGTCACCAGCGAGTTGCTGCCTTGGAGCCGGGCCAGATCGTTGGGAGTCAAGCGCGTATAGCATCCGCCGCAGACCTTGCCTTCCACACTCACGACGGCCTGCCGTTCACGAGTCCGGAACAAGCCCATGTAGAGCTCGAGCTGCGCTTCGTTGACGCCCTCCAGGAAGCCTGCACGCTCTTCCTCGATGGCGCTCCGCTTGCCCTTGAGCTCCTCCTCCATCTCGCGTGCCTCTGCCAGATAGACCGCCAGCACTTCTTCGGCGGCCTTGACCTCGGCTTCGGCGGCCTCTCGCAGGGGGCTGCGGTCCTCGACGAGCTCCATCAGTTCCAGCTGCTCATTCTGCAGCTTCTCACGGTCCTCCTTGAGGTATTGGATCTGGTGCTGTGCAGCCTCGTAGGTAGAGGGGCTCTGCGCCTTGTCCCTATGCTCTTCCTGCCGCTTGATGGCATTGTCGAAGCCCTGGACCTTGAGTTCGAGTTCGGCATTCCGGGCCTCAGCGTCGCGGATGGCCTTGTCCAGTTGTTCCCAGGTCTGTCGGAGACGAGCCAGCTTGGACTCTCGTTCGGCGGTTTCCTTGGGAATAGCGTCGATCTTCACCTGGATCTTGTCCACCTTCGTGTCGATCTTCTGTAGCGAGAGAAGCTGCTGTACGGCGGGATGCAAGGAAGGCCTCCAAAAGCACTTTTTCAACGACCCAAAGCCGTATGCCGGGATTTGGGAGCGAAGAGTGTAGGGATCTCCAACCGGCGAGTCCACAAGAACCCTCGACAGAGCCAGTCCGGCAGACGCCAACCGACCTGGCATGCAGCCTGGACCCACCCAGCAGGGTAGATCCATGCGCTTCGCCCTGGCCCGCCTACTCTTCCTGGAGAGCCTCAATGTTGCCCGAGAGGAAGCCTGAGAGCTTCCGGGCACGGACCGGGTGCTGGAGTTTCCGGACAGCCTTGGCCTCGATCTGGCGAACCCGCTCGCGGGTCACCCGGAAGATACGGCCTACCTCTTCCAAGGTGTAGGTGTAGCCGTCGCCAATGCCATAGCGCAGTTTGATGATCTCGCGCTCCCGGAAGGTCAGCGTATCGAGCACATTGGTGACCTTGTCCTTGAGCATTTCGCGGCTCGCGGACTCGACTGGCGACTCGACGCTGTCATCCTCGATGAAGTCACCGAAGTAGGAGTCGTCGCTCTCACCAATGGGACGGTCCAAGGAGATCGGATGCTTGCTGATCTTCATCACCCGCTTGGCCTCGTCCACCGTGATGCCCGACGCCTGCGCGATCTCCTCGATCGTGGGCTCCCGGCCCTTGGCTTGCAGCAGCTTCTTGGTGACGTTGCGCAACTTGCTCATCGTCTCGATCATGTGGACCGGGATCCGGATGGTCCTGGCCTGGTCGGCGATCGAACGCGTGATGGCCTGACGAATCCACCATGTCGCGTACGTCGAGAACTTGTAGCCACGACGATACTCGTACTTTTCGACGGCCTTCATGAGACCCGTGTTGCCCTCCTGGATCAGGTCCAGGAAAGACAGTCCGCGGTTGCGGTACTTCTTGGCGATGGACACGACGAGTCGGAGGTTACCGGAACTCAGCTGTCGCTTGGCCTCTTCGTAGTCAAGGTAGGCGCGGCGCACATCGTCGATGCGGCTCTCCAGGCGAGCCAGCGTCTCGAGACCACGCTTCTCCAACTCGTGGAACCGTTCGCGCAGCTCCGCCGCATGAGGCGCTTCGCGCAGCTCGGCCTTGTCGGCCTTGCGCCGCAGCATGTTGATCTCCTGGTAGCGGCTCTCGATCATGTCCACCAGAGGACGGACCTTCTTGATCTGGAGATTGATCTCCTCGATCAAGAGCGCGCACTTGCGCATGCGACGATACAGCCCCATGCGTACCTGGCCGGCCTCGGCCTTGGTCAGACGCTCGTTCTGCAGCTTCGAGAAATCGGCCTGATTCCGCAGATAGAGGCCTTCGAGAGTCTTGATCACGCCGGGGAGACGGATCAACAGATCCTGCTTGCCGACGTCGGGATCCTGCTGGTTGATCTTGATCGTCCGATCCAAGGCGGACTCTCCAGCCACCACGTCCTTCAGGATCTGGATGGCAGCTGCCGTCCCGAATCCCGAGACCAGGACGATCTTGCGAAACTGCTTGCGTGTCAGCTCGATCTTGCGAGCAAGGCTGATCTCCTCATCGCGAGTCAGCAGTGGGATCTCACCCATCTGGGTCAGATACATGCGCACCGGATCGTCGATCTTCTCGACGATGTCTGAGATCAGTGTCGAGGAACGACGTACTGGATCAGGAGCAGGTCTCTCCACGGGCTCCATGGCGATCGTCGCCTGGTTCGCAGCCACAGCCTTGAGCTTGAGGGGGTCCTCATCCTCATCGTCGTTGAGCGACGCGAGGAACGGAAGGTCTCCATCCTGGTCCTGTGAGTCATCGACGAGGTCCAGTCCGGCCTTGTCGATGCGCTTCAGGATTTTGTTGACCAACTCGGGTGTCAGAAGCTCTTCGGGCAAGGCCTTGTTCATCTCCGCGTAGGTGATGTAGCCGTTCTTCTTGCCGGCATCGAGGAGCTTGGTGAGATAGGGATCGATTTTATCCATGGAATTCATCCGGGGGGATGATCAAGGTCGTAGGAAAAGGGGGAAGGGGATTCCCCCCATGGGGATCGAGTATGGGGATCTGGTATCTAGGATTGGTGTGGGTCAGGGTCTCGTGCGGGGATCTGAGTATGGGCAGAGTCATCCGGCAGAAGCAGTCCTCTCGGCGCAGTTCTTCATCAGACGATTCAGCTGGATTTCAAGTTCACGAATTTCAGACCCACCCGATGACCCTTCTGTGGACCCTTCTGTGGACCCTTCTAGGGACTGGGTTCCTGGGACATCGGTGGTTCCGGCTTTGGCCCGATCGCGTCGGATCTTCCTGATTTTCTCGCGTACCTCCTGTATTTCCAACTGGTTGCGATACTCCTCAAGGAACCTTACCCCATCCAGCAGCTGCTCTCGGGGTTCCTCCAGGGCCTGAGATCCATGATGGAGATCCGTCAGCCACCGAGATCGTTCCGACTCCCCACTGGCATGGCTCATCCAGAGCTGCATGAGGCGGTCGGAGCTAGGAAAATCACCACCCTCGAGGACCTCTTCTCTGAGGACCTCCAAGAGGCTGCGAATCCAGGGGTCTGGTAGACAGAGCTCTTCTCCGGGCCAGAGTTCCTCCAATTCCAGCAGAAGCTCGGGCTGCCTGAGGAGGACCTCCAGCAGGGTTTCCTGCACCTTCCACACTGGATCCCGAGGGCGCGCCCTGGCGGCGATTCTTTTTGGATTTCCATCACCGGCAGCTCCTGGCGACGCCTCCTTTTGGCCCTGGGCCCGTGGGAGCTTGGCCAGCAGGTGCTCTGCGGGCAGGATCAGCTTGCGCGCCATACGAGAGGCCAGATCGTGCCTCCGCAGACGATCCTGGACCTGGGCCAGGATCAGACGGCACTCCTGCGCCGCATGCATCTTGCCGTCATGGGTCATGAAATCGAGGCGATCGGACAAGAGATCCACGAAGGTCTCCAAGGCCTCACCCCCTTTCTCCAGCTCATTCCGAAAGGCGGTCGGACCAGACTCACTGCCGAGGATCAGATCTGCCGGATCCAAGCCTTCGGGTAGCAGACAGATCTTGGCGGGAATCACCTCGTTGGCGAGAGCCTTGTAGCCCCGCTCGGCGGCCTGACGCCCTGCCTTGTCCCCGTCGAAGACCAGGGTCACACCGTCCCTCGCATAGCGTCGGAGGAGATTGGCGTGGTCCGGGGTCAAGCTCGTCCCCAAGGTCGCGACCGCCCCGGTCAGCCCGGCCAGATGTGCCGCGATGACGTCCGTGTAGCCCTCCATGACGAAGAGCTCCAGCGTCTCGGATTGGCGAGCCTGGTGCAAGCCGAACAGGAGTCGACGCTTGTTGAAGACCGGCGACTCCGGGGAGTTCAGGTATTTGGGCTCCTTGTCGTTCTCGAATCCAGGCAGGATACGACCCCCGAAGCCCACGATTCGCCCCCGCTCATCCTGGATCGGGAACATGAGCCGGTTGCGGAATCGATCGTAGTACTGCCCCCCCTGCGTCTTTCCGAGAATCCCGAGCTCCACGGCCATGTCCAGGGGCACCCGCTTACCTGCGAGGTACTGGACCAAGGGCCATTGCAGCTCATGGAACGAGCCCGAACCCAGCGCACCCGGAGCACAGCCGAGTCCGAAGGGGGCAATGGCAGGATCCATGGATCGCTCTGAGATATAGGTGCGACAGCCCTCATCACGTGCCAAGGCTTCGACGAAGAAGGCCTGCGTCATCGAGAGCACTTCGAGATGGTCGGCCCTGCGACTGCGCTCCCGCCTGCCCTCTCGGGAGGCCTGCGGAAGCTCCACACCGGCTCGATCGGCCAGCTGCCGCAAAGCCTCCATGAAGTCCACCTGCTCGCGCTCCATGACGAAGCTGATGATGTCCCCGCTCTTGCCGCAACCAAAGCACCGGAAGTGCTGGCTCGCGTCGAAGATGATGAAGGAGGGAGACTTCTCGTTGTGGAAGGGGCACAGGGCCTTGTGATTCTGACCTGCGCGTTGCAGGGGAATCTGCTCCCCCACGAAAGTCACGAGATCCAGGCGCTCCTTGATGAGATCCTTGGCCTCACGTAAATCGTGCCCCGACCTGCTACCAGGACCCGTCAGGCTTTCTGGACTGTGTTGTTCCGCCCGCAAAGAAGGACCTTTGTTCCTCACCCCTGAAAAAGTTGCCATCCGAGGAGGATCCGTCCCTTCAAGGGAAATCGCCTTCCTGGGAACTCGCGTCTCCACCGCGATCGCAACACCACTCTTCGGGGGACTCCTCGGGATCCTGGGGACCGGGTGGCCAACTCCTGCGGAGTCGAGGCCTGGGGGGAAGGGAGTCCATCGCCGACTCGGGTGGTGCCTGTTTCGCGACCGACGGGATGCGCGCCTCGTCAATCCAGAAAACACCCGATAATCTAACTAAACTAGAGGTCTTCGCCGCCTGGATCAAGCCTTGTCGCAAGAAAAATTGCTTTGAGCTGATCCGGATCCAGGGCCTCTGGGCGCAGGGTCAGCCAGGATGCATCCAGGCCCGAAGCCTGGAAAGCAGGCTCAGGAGATCTCCCCAGCATCTGCGTCAGACCCGATCTCAACTGCTTGCGTCGCGCCGCAAAGAGCTGCTGCAGGAATCGCGCAAACCCCAGACGGAGCTCTCTCGGCTCCTCCAGGAGGCTCTTGTCACGGGGTCCCAACCGAAGCAGGGCCGAATCCACACCAGGTCTAGGCCGGAACACCTGCTTGCCCACCCGCCGCACGAGCTTCATCTTCCAGGCAAGGCCCAGCAGGGCAGAAAGACTGCCGTAGTCCCGCCCTCCCGGCTTCGCCAAGATCCGCTCCCCCATCTCCCACTGGCAGAGGCAGAGCATCTCCCTGGGTGGACAGGCGCTCAAGCAAAGGGCCGCCAGCATCGGTCCCGAGATCGAGTACGGCAGGTTGCTGACGCAGACGTAGTCCCTGTCCCCCATCCCCTCCTCCTGGAGCGCCGCCATGAGGTCTGGGTGCAGATCCTGCCCCTGCAGGGCCGAACTACGCAACACGCGCACGCGGCCCCGCGCCTCGCCCCAGGACGAGACCTCTTCCTCTAGGAAGTCCTGGAGCCTGTGATCCACCTCGACGGCCAGCACTCGGCGCGCACGCAGTGCCAAAGCATGCGTCAGCGCCCCGGGGCCCGCCCCGATCTCCAACACCGACTGCCCCTCAAGCTCCAGTTCATCCGCGATGAGCCGCAACAGGTTGGTGTCCACGAGGAAGTTCTGCCCGAGCTTCTTGCTCGGGCGAAACCCCAGGGCATCCAATCTCTCCCTGAGATCCTGGAAGCTACCCTGCCCCCTCTCGACTCCGCTCACGGCTGCACCCCGAGGATCCGCCAGGCCTCCCGCGCCAGCTCCCCCAGAGGCGTGAGCCCCAGGGCCTCACGGTCCATCTGGGCACGCAGGTTCGCCACGCGCTCGAAGTCCATCCTGTAGGTCCCCAGGAAGAGTTCCAGAGCCGCCAGGTCCCCATCGGTGAAGGGCCCCCTCCTGGATTCCAGACGGGCCAGGAAGGTGTAGGGATCCGTCGCGAGCCTCAGCCCCAACTGGGAGCTGGAATCCTCCGCACTCCTCGGTCGCGCACCCTGATCGTCCCAGTAGCTTTCGACGACCAAGGGGCCAGCCGTGCTGACAATCCCGACCACCCTGAGAGATTCAGCATAGCTGAAACCAACTGTGCAGTAGCGGAAGGATCGACTCTCCAAGGGACTCACGAGTTCGGGCATCCACGGCACGACTCCCGCAAGGAAAGGTGAGATCGACAAGAGACTCTCGGCGGATCGCAATGACTCGCGTTGTCGCGCGAAGCTCGAGGGTAGCTCCCGGATCGCCAAGGGATGCAGAGCCAAGGGCGTCGAGGTCCACTCGGCGACATTGCCGATCAGGTCGTAGCAACCCTGACCCGACAGATCGCGCCCACTCTCGAAGGTCCCCACCCTGGTGCGTCGCAGGAGTCTGAGCTCACTCGTATTCGCGTAGGAGGGATTGGGCTCACGATCCCCCCAGGGGAACCGAAAACCGATATCTCCGCCCACGGCATAGCGCCATTCATCCAGGCTCGGCAGTCGCCCGAGATAGGCACGGGCCACCCGCCATGCCTGCTCCTGATCCAGGTTCACGGCTGGCAGATCCGGCGTCGAGGAGACATGTGTCTTGCCCCAATCCGGTAGCACGCGCTGGGCATCGACCTCCCGCAGCTCGAATCGATGCAGGAAGAAGAGGCCAGCGGGTGCCCGGTAGGGCACCCAATGCCTCAGATGCGCCAGTGCAAGGTCGGTGGGCAGCTCCGCCTCTTCGCCACAGCCCCCCGCCATTCCGAGAACCGCGAAGGTCAAGCATGCGAAGAGCTGCCGAGAACACTTGCTCACTCTTGAGACCGTTTCTTCAGGAGCCCCTCGCTGGAGAGTCTCCCCCTATTTGAGAAGGAAAATTTCCACCCGGCGATTCCTGGCCTTGTCGGCGCCGGACAGAGGCTGGCTGGCCCCATAGCCCTGGATGGACATGAGGCGCATGGGCACCCCCTTCGACTTCAGTGCGAGGGCAACGGCCAGGGCTCGCGCCGCGGAGAGATGCAGATTGGACTTCCAGGAGCTGCTCCGGATAGGGTCACTATCGGAGTGGCCGGCAATCCGGATCCCATGCCCTTCGTTGAGGATGCCCACCAATCCACCCAGCGTACGCACACCTTCGGCGGTCACCTTGTCCTGGCCCGAGGCGAAGAGCAGATCACCTTGGATGCGGAATCCGGTAGACCCATCGCCAGAACGGATGACTTCGACACCCGCGCCAACGCCAGTTCGGTCCACGCGGTTCTGCATGGCCTTCAGAAGCCTCTCCAGCTCCGCCTTCTTCTTCTTGTGGTCGAAGCTGGCGTCCACGACGGACTTGAGCTGACGATTCTCGGCCTCGAGAATCTTGTTCCGGGCCGTGATGCTGTCCTGGTAGTCCTTGTAGTCATCCAGGGTCCTGGACAGACCGTCCGCGCGATTCTTCTCGCGCATATAGGACGACTTGCTCATACAGGACGTGAAAACCAAGAGCCCGAGGGCCAGAATTCCCAGTGACAGGAAACGGCGACGTCGTTCGTATCCTTGCATCGTTTATCCCTCCCAATCGCGATTGTTGGATGCAGGCGCTCACCATATCCCGGGCTCACGCAGAAACGAAGACAGTTCGGGAAGAGATAGGGCGCAGAAAGCCCTGGATTCCGGGCCTGGCACGGAATTGCGGGAGGCCCGCCCCCCTCCGTCTCGGACGAAGGGGGGCGGGCCTCCTCTGGTAGCGAGGAGCCTGTGGAGCCCAACTACCGCAACACGCCTACTTGAACATGTCGGCGAGCCACTTGGTCGCGCCGGTGTTGGCTCCCTGCGTCACCGACCAGGCGAAGAAGAGGCCGTAGAGCAGGACGATGGCCGAGGCAACCATCAGGACCTTGTCCAGGGTGCTCTCCTCGTCCTTGGTCTCGGTCTGATCCAAACCACGGATCGCCGCGGCGCGGCTCTTGCTCTGGATCGTCACGGGGCGCTGGGCGCGGGAAGGAGCGGCTTCGATCTCGAAGTCCTCGTCGACCTCGATTTCTTCGGGGCTGAGATCCAGGGTCGGCTCTTCCTCCAGGAGGGAATCATCCTCCAGGACAGCTGTCACCATACCCGCGTCCTCTTCAAGGTCCTCGTCGGCGAAGATCAACTCTTCGGTGAGTTCCTCCTCTCCCAGCTGGAGAGCTTCGATGTCTTCCTTGCGGAAGCGGACGGAGCCATCGGCTCCCCGGACGGCTTGGATTTCATCCGCGGAGACGAGCCTTTTGAGCTCCTCCTCGGTCACTTTGAGATCTTTGAGAGCCTTCTCGAATGGGATGTAGTCCTCGGACACTGTTCGGCCTCCGTGTATCGCTGATACGTGGGTCGGGGATTCTAGAGGGGCGGCAGGGGTGGCCGCTGGTAGGGGCTAGCCCGATCTCCTGCTGCAGGGCAGAGGAGACATGGCCTCGAAGTATACACGCGAAACCCCTCGACGGGAACAAGTTGGGAACAAAGGACCCAAAGCGCCATGCCGAGGGGGGCTGGAGCCCTATTTCCGGGTCTCGCTGCCCGCGTCCGCACCTGTATCGCTCTTGTCGTCGGCGAAAAAGCCGTTCTTCTCGAAGGCATCCCGAAGCTTCTGGTAGCTGTACTCGGACTCGTCGTTGTAGCCCTCAAGCTTGAGATCCAGGTCGATCCGCCTCGCACCCACGAGGTACAGGCGGCGCCCGCCCTTGGATCCACCTCGCGCCTCGTAGACGGCCAGCTGCCTCTCATTGGTGTCGATGACGTAGATGACCGAGGTCCCCACGCCATAGCTGCCCGTGACGGCGATGATCCCATTGCCCGCCGCCATGCTGCCCGAGCCCGATTCATAGGGCAGGACCTCGGCTTCGGTAGGCTCGCCGACGCCTCTGGGCGCCTTCTTCACATTGCCGGCCTTGCCGCGCGAGGGCGGCCTTCGTCCCTGGATCGGGCTCGGGAACGCAGGGGTAACAGAGCTCCGCAGGGCCATTCCTTCCAGCTCCGCTGGCTTGGAGGCGAACTCCCGCCCCACGAAGAAGGCCAGGGCTGCAGTGAGAACTAGACTGTAGGCAAACAGGAATCTTCCCAAGGGGTCACCTCTGGGATCAGCAGCATGCTGGTTCCCTATCGAGAAAGGCGGGGCAGGTCGACGAATCGACGCGACATCATAGCCGCGAATCGAGAGAAAGGAGAGCCTCTGCCAGATCTCGCACGGTGACGATCCCCAGAATCTGGTCGTCTCCGTCCCGGACCAGGCCCAGGCGAGACTGACTGCCCTCCAGCCGAGCCAGGGCCAGAGCCCATGGCAGCGTAGGCTCCAGCGTCACCAGGGGCCGCATGTGACTGCTGAGGAGCATGGCCTCCCGATCCACGGCGCTGTCGCCCTCGGCGGGATCATCCCCGTCCAAGAACGGGTCCAGGTAGTAGACATACCCTTCGGGGTCGCCTTCCCGGTCTCGCAGGGGGTAGCGAAGGAAGGGTCGCGTCGCCAGGATGTCTCGCAGGTCCTTCCGCGTACCCTCCGCAGGAAGGCAGACGACCTCGTCCCAGGGAACCATGATCTCGCGCAAGGGGCGCGCCTGTCGCTCCCCGACCTCCAGAGCCGTCTGCCGCAGCGAACTCGACACCGTGGCATCGCTGGCCGACATGAGTCGGGCCAAGGCCTGGTTGCGTCGGCGGAGACCGGTCATGTCCTGTGCCTGACGACCGGTAGCCCAGCGCATCGAGACACGCGCGAGGGGGAGGACCACCAGAGCCAGAGGAGACAGGATCCAGCAACTCCACTTGAGAGAGGGTGCAAGGCGATAGGTCCAGGCCTCGGTCTGGAGATGGAAGAGGTGCTTGGGCAGGGCCTCGGAGCGCAGGAAGAGCAGGGGCGTCAGGATCAAGGTCGTCAGGAGAGCTGCCTTCCCTCCACTGAGGTAGTCCGACATCCATGCCTCCCCCACCGAGGCGGCGAGGGCATTGGCGAGGTTGTTTCCGATGAGAAAGACGCAGAGGAGGTAGTCGGGATGGGAGAGGAGCCGATGAAGCGTTCGCGCGCGGCGATCGGCAGGATCCCTGCGGCGCAGGTCGAGCCGCAACCGGTTGACGGTATAGAGCCCCGTCTCGATGCCCGAGTAGAAGGCTGAGCCCAGGAGCCCCAGGAGCAGGAGCCCCAGGAACCAGAGCTCAGGGGAGCCCAGGACTGCCAAGCACGTGCTCATGTGCCCCCCCCATCGACTCGCTGCACACCCACCCGGCGCAGTCGCCGCTTCCCAAGCTCGAGCGCCTCCAAGACCAGTCCCTCACAGGTGATGGTCTGCCCGACCTCGGGGATGTGGCCGAGCTGGTCCACGAACCACCCACCGAGCGTTCTGTTGCGCGTCACAGGCAACTGCACCTGGAACAGCTCGGCGAAGTCCGTCAAGGAGATCGTGCCCTGCACCTCCCAGCCACCTTCCGGTCTCGGGGAGAGCGGAAGGTCATCCTCATCCAACTCGGATTTGACGAGATCACCGAGCATCTCCTCCAGGAGATCATCCCATCCGATCAGGCCGGTGCCCGTTCCATACTCGTCCACGACCAACAGTAGATCTGCGCCGGTGGCCTTGTAGAGCGTGAGGAGATGGTGGAGGCGAGCCGTCTCCGGGATGGCCGGCATAGGCTTCATCAGAGCCTGGATGGACCCGGTCGGCGCAGCCACCAGGAGAGCCCTCGCGTCGGCGTAGGCCAGAACCTCTCTTTCGTCGCCGATCAGGGAGAAGGACTGGCCGGACGCCAGCATCTGGTCCAAGACCTCAGCAACTCTTGCATCGGGCGGCAAGCGCCCCATGTCCACCAGCGGTTCCATGAGTTCCCGGACCTGGACATCACTCAGATCCACGATCTCGCTCACGACCTGCGCCATGCGAGGACCGAGCCCGAAGCGCTCGGGATGTCGGCGGACATGCTCCAGCACCTCTTCCTCGCTGAGCCCTGACCTCGGGGTCTCACGGAACCGCAGCCTGTGGATCAGGAACCGGAAGAGGAAAAGGACGGGAATCGTGAAAGGTGTCAGCACGCGCGTCCAGACCCTCAGAACTGTCGCGCTCTTGAGCGCGATGGTCTCCGCGGTCCCCATCGCCAGGGACTTGGGCAGGATCTCCGCCAGGAAGATGAGGGCGAAGAACCCCCCCATACTTCGGTAGATCGCCAGGTCGGAGCCCCCTTCCCCGCTCCACCACGCAATCAGCGCGAAGTAGAGCGTGTTCACGCCGAGGTTCGTGAAGAGGATGGAGAGAAGGACGGCCCGGGCGTGCGAATGGCACCAGATCAGCGATGTGGCAGCGAGCCCTCCTCGCTCCTGCGCCGCATCGAGTTGGTAGGTTTCGAGACTGAAGAGGGCCGTCTCCGAGGCCGAGAAGAAGGCCGAGACCAGGAGGAGCACCCCGAGGATCCAGGGAATGTAGGGGAGGAACTCCACTCGCCTCTACTCCGCCCCCGCCACGCCCGGAAGCTGGATCTCCACCAGAAAACCGCTCCCGGAAGGTGCGGACACAGTGATGCGTCCACCATGTTGTTCAATGATGGTGTACGAAATCGACATGCCCAGCCCGGAGCTCAGTTTTTCCGAATCCGAGGTCGCACCCTTCGTCGAGTAGAAGGGGTCGAAGACATGTTCCAGGACCTCTGCGGGCGCTCCGGGCCCGTTGTCCTGGATCCTCACGTGGATATCCACGGGTCCTCGAGCGCGACTCCGGTCCGAGAAGTGGACATGGATGCACGGCTCCTTGGTGCCGGCCTCGTCGAAGGCATCCAGGCTGTTCAAGATGAGATTCAAAAAGACCTGGGTCAGCTCGTGCGGATCTCCGCGGACCAGTGCCCGGCTCTCATCCTCGACCTCGAACCGGACGATGGCCTGCTCCAGTCGATGGTCTGCGAGAGCCCTGGCAGAATCCAGAGCCTTCCGCAGCGGGAAGATCACCGGCTCATGGGAACGCGGCGCGAAGTTCAAGGTCCGGCGCGCGATGTTGGCGATGCGACTCAATCCCTCGTCGAGCAGCTCGAGGTAGGCGGCATTGCCGCCGTCGACATCCCGCTTTCGCAACCGGTTGACCGAGTTCATCATCCCACCGAGAGGATTGTTGATCTCGTGCGAGATCCCAGCGGCCAATGTGCCGAGGGCGGCCAGTCGGCTCGAGAGCACGAGATCCCTCTCCGCACGACGAGCCTTCCGCTCGGCATCACTCATGGCTCGAGCCAGGTAGAGATAGGCCCCCAGGGCGAAGAGCAGCCCGCCCAGGCCAAAGAGCAGGAAGACCCAGAGTGGGAAGAGCGCGTGCGGCCCGGCATTGAAGAGGAACCAGACGCCCCCCATGACCTCCGAGCCCTTCGAGACGGGGTACGCGACTCCACCACCGTCCTCGACAGGTCGACGTAGCTCCATGGCGTCGATGATGGCCCCCTTGATGCCATCGCGTCCGAAGTCCTCCTGGTCCCGATTCCAGGCGCCCAAGGGGTTGACCCACAGATACGAAAAACCCTCGGCATCCCGGACACCGACCCTCCAGGTCTGATCGCCGATCATCAGATCCTTGCAGAGTCGCTCGAGCCTGTCGTACGAAAGGAGCCTCAGGAAGCGTCGCTGGATGTAGGCACTCTGCGCCTCGAAGTCACTCGTGTCGGGATCCCGGACCTTGCGGCGCGCCTGCGTGGCCGAAAAAGACTGGATGACATCGAGCTGGATCGCCCTCGCCATGATCTGGATCTGCTCATCCACCACGCCGAGGTTCCGCCGGTACTCCATGAACAGGAGTGCCGAGAAAGTTCCCAAGACCCCGAGATTCACGAGAAAGATCGCAGTCAGGACTCGAGCCCGGAAAGCCATGGATGAAAGACGCTACATCAACCCTTGAGGTTCTGCATGAGACTCATCATCGGCTGGAGGAGAGCGAAGACGACGTAACCGACGAAGACGGCCAGGATGACGATGATGATCGGCTCCAGCATTTTGAAGACGATGTCCACCGTACGATCCACTTCGATGTCATAGCGATCCGCGATGCGTACCAGCATACGGTCCAGCTCGCCGGTCTGCTCACCGACGTCGACCATGTTGACGATGATATCATCGAAGATGCCGGACTGCCCCATGGGCTGAGCGATGCCCTCGCCTTCGCGGATCGAGGCGACGATTCCGTCCACGGCATTCTCCATGACCACGTTCCGCACGGAGGCCTTGATGATCTGGAGCGCCTCCAGGTGGGGAACACCACTCTCGATGAGTGTCCCGAAGGTGCGTGAAAAGCGCGCCACGAGGGTCTTGCGGATCAAGAGCCCGAAGAGAGGGAACTTGAGGCGCGTCCTGTCTCGCCAGAGATGGTAGCCCGGGATGCGCTGCACCATCAGGATATGGAGGAAGACCAGTGCGGGCACGACCAGGAACCAGACCCACCACTTCTCGACGATGAAGTAGGAGATGGCGATCAAGCTCTGGGTGAGAGGTGGCAGGTCCTTCTTCCCGAGAAGCTGCTGGAAGATGTTCTTGAACTCCGGCACTACGAAGATCATCACGCCTGCAATGACCAGTCCAGCGATCACTACGACAGCGATGGGATAGGCGAGAGCCCCCTTGACCTTGGCCTTGATCTGCTCGGACTTCTCCATGAAGTCCGCCAACCTCTCCAGGATGGTCTCCTGGATACCACCCGCCTCGCCCGCGCGGATCATGTTGGTGTAGAGGCGATCGAAGACCTTGGGGTATTTCTCCAGGGCCTCGGAGAGTGGAGTTCCCCCTTCTACGTCCTCCGCCACCCCAGCGATGATGCGCTTGAGAGCACCGGGCTTCATCTGCCCCTCGAGGATATAGAGGCTACGCACGACCGGGATGCCCGCTTCGAGGAGCGTGGCCAGCTGCGTCGTGAACTGCGTCAGTGCGGCGGCACCGACCCGTCCGAGTCCGAACAGTGGCTTCTTCTGTCCATCTGCCGCTGCTGATGTGGCTGCCGCTTGGGGACGGGCAACTTTGACGTTCCGCTGGAGTTTCTTCGGCATCGAGCTCTCGAACCTCGACCGGGCACCTGGACAGGCTTCCAGCTAGAGGATCCTGGGGTAGGACTGATTGGGGATACCGAGGGCACGGCCATCCGGACTATGTAAATTAGCGAAAGAGGAGCCCTGAACACAGCCCCAGGATCCAAGCATTCAGTCGATCAACAAGGCGATGAGGACGAAGAGGATGCCGAGCAGCGCCAGGAGCAATGGCCAGCGTCGTTCGAAGATGCCAGGGAGGATCGAAGACACCCCATCCCAGGGAGGGGCGCTGACCTCGGTCTCCTCGATCTCCCGCGTGAGAAGGCCGGGCCGAGATCCGGAAACCCGCTTGACGGCCAGGAGGCTCGCGTTGTCCTGACCATCCCGGACCAGGGCGATCTGGACAAGCTCCTGCGCTGCCTCCTCGATGCCTGCACCATCGATGGAGGTCCGGATCTCCTCTTTGGAGACGCTGTTCCAGAAGCCATCGCTCATGAGCAGGAGACTCTCCCCCTCTTCCAGCCTGAGCGAAAAGTCATCCGCGATCTCCTGCTGTCCGCCCACTCCCAGCGCCCGGGTGAGGATATGGTCCATCCCTGGACTGGTATGGAGTTCGGAGACCCATCGATCCTCCCCGTGGGAGAGATAGAGACACCGGGAGTCGCCGATGTGGAGACCGACTACCTCGGTGCCGCGAATGACCAGCGCGGTCAGGGTCGTGCCCATGTCCGCGAACTCTGGCTTGCGACGGGCTTCTGCCGCGACCGCCCTGCAAGCCCGGTCGAAGGCCCGATGCAGGAGAGGAGCCAACTCGGGCAGCGATTCTTCTTGCGCCTCGGCCTTTTCACAAGCATCCAGGAATCCCGCCAAGAAACCTCGCAAGGCGGCCCGACTGGCCTCGGCACCGCCGAGCAGCCCCCCCATTACATCCGCCAGGGCGAAGAGGCGCCCACGCCTCTCGAACAGCTTCTCCTCGAGAGGCTCGTAGAGCAGGATGTCGTCCTGATTCTCGGGTCGAACCGGCCCCTTGGCCGAGACGAACGCCACATCCAGATCCTCCCTGATCCTCATCAGCGTTCCAACGTGAGGGTCGAGGAGACACGCTGACCCGAGAGTGTCAGGACGAGGACACGGACCTGGGCCTTCCGGGGCAACCCGGACAACTCTGCCTGATACCGCTGCAGATCGAGCCTCGGAACCATGTGTCGGGATCGATAGAACCTTGTTCGAAAGTCCTGAACCCTCTGATCATCCGCTTGCTTTCCGTTGATCCAGATCTCCATGAACTTGATCTCTTGCGGACTCTGCACCATGAGGCTCACCTTTCGGCCTCGCTGCTCCTTGAGTTCGAGACGGAAGTCCAGCTCGCGAAGCAACTGCTCCCGGGTCTCCTCGCTCTTGAGCCGCGCTACGAGCTTGAGCAGCAGCTGACGTTTGACCTCTTCTCTCACGACCGGGGCAACGACCTCCTCGTCACTGCCCACCAGCGGGGGCGGGATGAGGATGTGCAACACGATCTTCCAGAAACCTGCGCGCTGGAAGAGCGACAGGTCCATGGGATCGGAGGTCACCGAGAGAGTGAGAACGCGTCGCCCGGTGTAGACATCCCTCAGACTGGCCTTGAGCCTTGCCTGCGATTCGAATCGAGTGTCGGGGATCAAGCCTCCCAGACCCACGAGCAGCCAAACGGCACCTGCCACGGGCCAGGTATTCGTCACACCCTGGACGAGGATAGGAGCCTCCTCGAGTCCTTCGATCACGAGGATCAGATCCGCACCCGCATCCTCGGCACGTTTCCGCGCGATGCCGAGATCCTTGCCCATGTGGGATTCCATCGCAAGAGCCTCTCGCTCTCCCATCGTATCGGAGGGCAGGACGATGAGCGCACTGGTCACCCGCCCCTTGACCAGGGTCTCCCGGATGGTCTCGAACAGGATGGGCTCCGCCACGCCTTCGACAAAGGTCTTCGGCGTAAGCACGCGCTCATCCTGTGTTTCCTGCTCGCCCTGGCTCTCGTCATCAGCACCCTCTGAGTTCTCAGGCTTGGGAGACGATCGCTGCTCGGGCCGGAGGATGGCCCCTCCTCCCAGGGCCAACTTGTAGGAGATGGGAGGAAACCGCGCCAGGTAGTCCAGATCCTGGACACTGCCACCGGCCGAACAGGAGGGGAAGAGACCACAGAACAGCAGGAGAAGGGCAGCGACCACCCCACAGGGAAACCGATCCCTACTCGCCGGTCGGGCGAAAGGGGATCCATGGTTCGAAGATCTCGACTCCGAACTCACTGCTTGCCCATCTTGGCCATATCCATGAATTTGCCGGTGCCTGCGAGGCGGAAGCCAACAACCCTGAGGAAGGGATTCTTGCGATCGCCAGACAGAATTCCATCTCTCTTGGCATTCTCGGTCCGCCTCACTCCCAGCAGTGCAGGATCTCCGAATCGAGCGGGCTTGCCGCCTGGCCCTGGGACCTTGAGATAGCCGAGATGGAGGGGATCGCGCCCGCGGAACGCGGGCTCCGCGAATCCCAAGCCTCGAATCACACCAAGCCGGACGATCTCGGGCGGAATCACGTCCTTCTTCCGGCCTTCGCGCCGATCCTGCGTGAACCGCAGATGCTCCGGATGACTGCCAATCAAGATTCTCACGACCTCTACGGCCGCACCTGCAGCCAGTGGGAGATCCTCGACCCATTCACGGACACCAAAGTCGACCCCATAGCATCTCGGCTCCATTCCTGCCCCCCGGACCGAGGAGAGACCCAAGCTGTAGTCTCCCACCTCTTTCAACTCCTCTCGGTTCAGAGGCCAGCGCCGGGGGTCGAGTCCAACCGCAGTCCTCGCCAATCTCACATGCATACGCCAGGCTTCTTCGACGCTCCTCCATTTCTGCCCGGGCACATAGAGTCCATTGAGATGATCCTGGCGTTGCTCTTGTGGAAAGCGATGCACCGCCGCCAACACGAGCTCTGCAGCGAAAGGCAGGCGCAACATGTCCGGGTTCCCAAAGGCCTGGAGCGAAAGCCAACGGCAGTAGGCAGAAGCCTGGTAGTAATCGATTCCAGTCACCGGCCGATCGCCATCGGCCTCGACCAGTGCCTTCAAGTCCATATCGCGAAAGAGGCCTCCCAGCGGCTGAAGGCCGTCTCTCGTGAACCTCTTGGCGCCGAGCGGATCCTCTGCGTGTCCGAGCTGCTTGACGAGTGAAGCATCCACCTTGCCGCTGAGGATGTGTTCTACGAATCGGAGGTACTCACGTCGTGAAATCTCCGTTTGCGAGAGGAAGAACTCGGGCAGACTGACGACGATGATCGGTTTCGAGACGAGCAGCGTTCCTGGCAGATTCTGGAACCGGCTCCGCACGAGACCGAAGAGGAGTTCGTCGGCCCCCAGGAAGGGGATCATCTTCTGCTCGCTGACGGCTTGGGCCCGGTGGCTCCGAAGGATGCTCGCCAGATCCTGAACCCGAAGGAGACTCCGCATCGGCTGGAAGCGCAGCTCGATGTCGCTGTGATCACCCGCGGGAGTCTGGATCCGGAATCGACGAGAGATCCCAGCGAGCTTGCCGAACTCAGCCTTGCTCGTGCCCTCCAGTCCACACCAGCGACGGACCTTGTCGAACTCCAGGACCGCACTTCCGCGACTCCCACCCCCCTTTCGAGGCTCCACATCGAGCAGGACTGCGGCATCCATGTCTGCCACCTGCCAAGAAGGACTGAGCCGCACACGCGTCCCTGTCTGGAAAACCTGTGGGAAATCCAAGGTCAATCGGACCTGACTCCCATACTCAAAGAAGATGTCCTGGCTCAAGGGCCCACGCGAATCGTGCCGGCAATCCAGGAAGGGAAGCAAACGGCTTTCACCGACCTGGACGTGTTCCTCCAAACCCGCCGAATCCACGAGAGTTCGCCCGAGATCATCGAGGGCCTCGAGGGCGAAGCGGTTTCGTCCCCGATCCAGGAGGACCAAGGGACTCCCACTGCTGAGTTCGGATACACGCCTCCAACCCGACGGTCCCGACTGCCACAACCATGCCTTCGCACCTGATTCGGGAGGACGATCGAGCGCCAGGTGCTGTCCCAGTCGGATGCGGAATTCGTCTGAGCCCTTCCGCTCCAGGAAGCCTGCCTGGACGAGTTGTCCCGACCACAAACGACCCGACATCCACTCCTTCCGGCGGGCGATCGATGGCGCCTTGGGAAGCAAGCGAACCTCGAGCGTTCGACTCCGCAAGAGAAGACGACCGGTCTTCGCAACGCGATGCTGGAATCGCAGAACGAATTCAGAGGCGGGATTCAATGACGCATCGAGCCAGACGATGCAAAGACCTGCAGAATGGACCTGCATCCGGACTCCTGAGGGCAGGCCTTGCGTCTGGAGCTGCGGTTCGTAGTCGGGGTTGCACTGGTAGACCAGGAGGAAGGGGGGCTTTTCGAGGAGCAGGGTTCGGCCGTCAGCCGTGAAAAGGAAAGGGGCCTGTCTGCCCTGTGACAATGGGCGACTCCTGAAGCTCG
Organism: Planctomycetota bacterium; assembly: GCA_024278315.1. Classification (GTDB taxonomy): domain Bacteria; phylum Planctomycetota; class UBA1135; order UBA1135; genus JAJRTL01. Next base: position 31,023 of record JAJRTL010000104.1, read on the forward strand.
ACTTCAGATCCAATACACGCAGTGCGAACCGCTGGGAGTAGAGCCGGCTCTGATTGCCCAGATTGTCCACGAGCCGGAACTCCAGAAGCAAGTTCTCCTGGTCAGCCAGGTCAGGAAGATCCAAGTGGACGCGGATCTTGCCTGGTTCGACATCGAAGGGCACCGACCGGGCTTTCGACGCCCCACTCCCAGTTCCCACCTGCACTTCGACGCGCTGGATGTCTCCAGGAACGACATCCGAAGACAGCCAGAGCAGGATCTCGCACCGCTCCCCAGCAAGGAGAAGATCCTGGCTACCCTCCGCACTCTCGGCAGCGCGAATCTCGGGAACAGAGAGATCCACATGCTCGAGGATCTGGTTCCAAGGCTCCGACACACGCCCCGACAGATCCCGGAGTTCCACCCTCAGATTGGCCGGACTGCCTGAGGCGGTGCCTGGCTTGCCCCGGAGGATCCTCCCCAACTCGATCCGAAGGATGCCGCTTTCCTGCACCGGCCTCGTGAACCGGTGTAACGCTCGGCTCTGGGCATCCAACAGTTGGAAGGTCACCTCGACGGGGAGACCGTCCTCCTCGACGCGAGCAACGAAGACACTGTCCTGCAAGAGGACCTTTCCTCCCCCACGACTTTCCAATCTGGCCTCGGCGAATCGCGGAGCCCTCAAATCCACGAAGAGCTTCGCGTGGGCCACCGATCGCCCCTCCCTCCGGAAGGAAAGCGTGACTCGGCCTCCTCTGGCCTTCACGGCTTCGTAGAACTCACGCCAGCCCGAATCCTCCTTCACCGAGAAGGACAGATCCGGGCCCTTCCTTCGCCCCTTCAGTACAAAGGTCCGGCTACTCCCATCCGCGTAGAACAAGCAGTCCAACACGAGATCTCCAGGACCAATGCCATGTGCCTCGAAGGTCTGCTCACGCAATTCCTCGAGTTGCAAGGCCTGCGGCTTCGCATCATCACGAGGGAGAGCCGAACTCAGGCGAATACTGCCCGGTCTCGCCATGAGAGTGGCCTCGGATCTTCGCGTGAGGCTCAGGGTCAGCAGCACCAACCCAGCCAGGAAGATGACGATCGATGCAGCCCGTTGCAGGGGGCGTTTGGGACGACGGATCGCACGGATCCGCTCCAAGGCCTCCGTGGCCGACGAAGGTCGTGCCGTGACATCCTTGGCCATCAGACGGCGAATCAGGCTCCCGAGTCGGCGCGGCGTCCCCCTGGGGAGCTCCAGTGGGAGCGCATCTTCCTCGAGCACCGCATGCACTCGCTCCTGTGTCGTCTCTCCTCCGTGTGGCAGAGTGCCCGTCAAGGCCTGGTAGGCGACTACCCCGAGCGAATAGAGATCTGCCTGCTGCGTCCCGGTCTCGCCTTGGAGAACCTCGGGTGCCGTGTAGGGAGGGTTGATCCAGAGTCCGGCTCCCTGCGCAGGGTCCTTCTCCTCCGGAATCTGGGCGATCCCGAGATCCAAGATCTTGAGGGAGGCGCTGCGGCCTCTCCGCGTCAGCATCAGGTTGGAAGGAGAAACATCCCGGTGTACCAGGCCAGCACGCCCCATCTCCTCGAGGGCATGGCAAGTGAGGTCCAGAAGTGTCAGCACCTGGGCTGGCTTCAGGATTCCCTCACGGTTCAGCAGGGCTTGAAGAGTCTCGCCCTCCACCAACTCCATCGCGATGTAGATAGAGCCCTCGTGGGTCTCCCCCACATCCAGGACCTGCGCAATGTGCTCCCCTCGGACCCGAGAGGCGCGCCTCGCCTCTGCCATCAGCTGCTCGCGGTATCGCGGGTCATTGGCGAAGCGAGCGTGAAGGACCTTGACCGCTGCAGGAGAGAGAGAGAGCTCGTGGACTGCGCGATAGACCGTGCCCATCCCGCCTCGCCCCAGAACTCCGGTGATCCTGTACTTGCCGCCCACGAGGTGTCCGATCCATGGGCTCGCAGCGATCCCGCTGTCATCGCGACGTACCCAGGCCAACTCCATGAGATCCACCATCGGCACCTCGCAGGTGCCGCAGTGCTTCAATCCGGAGGCTGTATAGCCCTCGCAAACAGGACAGACCTTCATGTCCCGATTCTACATCGTCTCCCTCAGGACCTCTTCCACGGTCGTGAGTCCGTCGAAAATCGCCAGTAGCCCACTATCACGGAGGGATCGCATCCCCTCCTTGCGTGCCTGCTCACGAAGCCTGCCCGTCGGCGCCTCCTCCAGAATGGCCATCTTGAGTGCTTCGCTCACCTCCATGATCTCGAAGATCGCGGTCCGACCGCGGAAACCGGTGAAGTTGCAGGTCTCGCAGCCCTTGCCATAGGAGAACTGTTTTCCCATGACCTCTTCCGCCGTCAGGGCCAATTCTCGCAAGACATTCTCGTCGGGCTCGTACATCTGCCGGCAATCCGCACAGACTCGCCGAATCAGACGCTGGGCGATGATGACCTCGACGGTGGAGGTCAGCAGGTAGGGCTCGACGCCCAGATCGAGCAGGCGCGTGATCGCCGAGGGCGCGTCGTTGGTGTGCAGGGTGGAAAACACGACATGACCCGTGAGGCTCGCCTCGATGGCGGTCCTGGCGGTGTCGCCATCGCGGATCTCACCCACCAGGATCTTGTCCGGGTCCTGACGCAGGATCGTGCGCAGCACGGCTGAATAGGTCACGCCGATCTCCTCGTTGACGGGAACCTGCACGATTCCCTCGAGATCGTACTCGACCGGATCCTCCACCGTGATGAGCTTGACTCCTTCTTCGTTGGCCGCGTTGAGTGCCGCGTAGAGAGTCGTGGTCTTGCCGGACCCGGTCGGTCCGGTGACGAGGACGATGCCGTGAGGGATACCCAAGACGCGCTTGAAGACGCGCTTCTCCTCCTCCCTGAGACCAATGGACTCGAGGTCCAGGGAGACCACGGAGCGATCGAGGATCCTCATCACGCAGGATTCGCCAAACATGGTCGGAAGCGTGGACACACGTAGATCGATGGGATGACTTCCGACGGAGAGCTCGATGCGTCCATCCTGGGGCACACGCGTCTCGGCGATATCCAGGTCGGCCATGACCTTCACGCGGGAGATCAAGGCGATGGCCAGGTGCGGGGGCGGAGCCTTCAACTCGTAGAGGACACCATCGACCCGGTAGCGGATCTTGAAGTCGTCCTCGAAGGGCTCGAGATGGATATCCGAGGCCTTGTCTCGAACGGCTTGATACAGGATGAAGTTGAGCAGTTTGACGACTGGGGCGGCATTGGCCATCGCCTCCTTGTCATCCAGATCGAAGGTGCTGGAACCACTCGCGGTGAACTCCTCCACAGCATCCCCCAAGGCCCCCATGCCCTGATCCATCGTGCCGTAGACCTTCTCGATGGCCTCCGCCAGGGCAGTTGGCTGGGCCAATGCACCCACCAGTTCGCAGCCCGCCTGGAAGGAGAGATCCTGGAGCACGGACAGGTTGAGAGGATCGCCCACGACGACGAGAAGCCGGTCCCCTTCCATGCGCAGTGGTAGACAGTTGTAGACCCTGGCAGAAGCCGAATCGATCTTGCCGATCAGGGCAACATCTGGCTGGAGTTCCTGGGCAGTAATGAACGGCAACCCCGCCTGTTGCGCCAAGCCCCGGCCCAGCTGCTCATGATCGATGTACCCGAGCTCAACGAGGATCTCACCGATCCTGCGATCACTTTCCTTCTGGAGCGTCAGGGCTTCCTGGACCATGCCCTCGTGGATGAACCCTAGTTCTTTGAGGGCCTGCCCCAGCAGTTTCCGGGCTGCCATGTGCTATCGACCTCCGGCACCCAGAAGATGCTCTTCCATGGTCTTTCGATCCTGGGCAGCGAGGAGTGCCGTCTTGGGTTTGATCCGGCCTTCGGCCACGAGCTCCTTGAGATGATCATCGAGCATCATCATACCCTGACGGCGATTGGTTTGGATCGCGGAGGGGATCTTGAAGGTCTCGCCCTTGCGGATGTGGTTCTCGATGGCCGAGTTCATGATCATGATCTCGAAGGCCGCGACGCGCCCCTTGCCGCTCGCATGTGGTAGGAGCACCTGTGAGATCACGGCCACGATGGACACCGCGAGCTGCGAGCGGATCTGCGCCTGCTGTGTGGTCGGGTACTGGTCGATGATGCGGTCCACGGTCCTGGCGGAGCCGGTGGTGTGCAAGGTGCCGAAAACCAGGTGACCGGTCTCGGCCGCCGAGATGGCCGCACTCGTTGTGGCGAGGTCACGCATCTCGCCCAGAAGGATGACATCCGGGTCCTGCCTCAGGACACGACGCATCGCTTCCTCGAAGGTCGGCACGTCCTCACCCACCTCTCGTTGGGTCACCTGGGACCGCTTGTGTTCGTGGTAGTACTCGATCGGGTCCTCGATCGTCACGATATGGGTCTCGCGGTTCTGGTTGATCCAATCGATCATCGTGGCCAGGGTCGTCGTCTTGCCTGAACCGGTGGGTCCGGTGATGAGGATGAGGCCGCGAGGCATGGTCAGGAGGCTCTTGACGAGATCGGGAAGGCCGATCTGCTCGAAACTCAGGAGATTGTTGGGGATCTGGCGCATCACCATTCCCATCCGCCCCTTCTGTCGCAGTGCGCTGCAACGAAAGCGCGCCTTGTCCTCATGTGCGTAGGCAAAGTCGGTCGTGCCGACCTTGAGCAGCTCTTCGAGGTTGTGCTCGGGTGTGATCTCGCGCACGAGAGCCTCGGTATCCTCAGCGGTCAGGGGAGGGATGCCCTCGACATCGTGAAGCCCTCCGTGCATCCGGAGCACGGGCGCGCGCCCCACCGAGAGATGCAGGTCGGAGGCACCGGTCTCGACTGCCTGGTCCATGAGTTTGTAGATGTTCAGCATTGCTTGGAATCCCCTGGTGGCTCTCTTCAGCCCATCGCAACAACACGGAAGATCTCCTCGATGGAGGTCTCCCCGGCAAGGACCTTGCGCGCGCCGTCCTTGAGAAGTGTGTACATCCCAGCCGAACTCTCGGCATAACTCCGGATCTTCATCGTGGGCTCCTGACGGAACGTCATCTCCCGGATGGTGTCGTCCATGACGAGGAGTTCGAAGATCCCGCTACGACCCCGGTAACCAACACCTCCGCAGGCATCGCAGCCTCGTGCACGATAGAGTGTCCGATCCCCGACCTGATCCGATGCCAGGCCGATGCTGGAAAGCTCGCTGGGGCTGGCCTCGTAGGCTTCCTTGCACGAGACACAGAGCTTGCGCACGAGCCGTTGTGCCAGGATCGCTTGGATGCTGGCCGACACGAGGAAGGGCTTCACGCCCATATCGATGAGGCGCGCCAGCGCCGAAGTCGAATCGTTGGTGTGGAGAGTGGAAAACACGAGGTGACCCGTGAGCGCCGCCTGGATGGCGATTTCGGCAGTCTCCCCATCGCGGATCTCCCCCACCAGGATGATGTTGGGAGCCTGGCGCAGCATGGCGCGCAGGATGCGCGAGAAGTCCAATCCGATGTTGTGGCGCACCTGACACTGGTTGATGCCGGTCAGGTGGTACTCGACCGGATCCTCTGCGGTGATGATCTTGACGTCCGAGTTGTTCAGCTGCCGCAGGGCCGCATAGAGGGTCGTGGTCTTTCCCGATCCGGTCGGCCCCGTGACGAGGAAGATTCCGTTGGGCCGTTTGATGAGTCGCTCGAAGACCTCGCGGTCATGCCCCGTGAAGCCCAGGGCATCGAGAGAGACCAGGCTGGCTTCCTTGTCGAGCAGACGCATGACCATGGACTCGCCGTGATTCCCGGGGAGGATGGACGCGCGGATGTCGATGTCCCTTCCTTTGGCACGGAAGGGGATCCGCCCATCCTGGGGCTTTCGCTTCTCGGCGATATCGAGCGAAGCCAGGATCTTGAGGCGGGAGACCAGGGGGCCTTGCAGGGTGCGAGGGTGGGAGGCCACTTCTTTGAGGACACCATCGATCCGGAAGCGAACGCGCAGGCGGCTCTCGAAGGGCTCGATGTGGATATCGCTGGCCCTGGCATCGAGAGCGTCCTCGATCGTCTTCTGGACCAGGCGGATGATGGGTGCATCGTCACCCTCTTCCTCGGCAGAGGGTTGAGCCCTGCCCAGGCCAGGTGCCGCGACACCACTGCCGTAGTACCGCTGCATGGCCTCGGCCAGCGAAGAAGGTGGAGCCAGTGCAGCTCTCACCTCACCGCCCACGACGAACCCGAGACTATCCAAGACGAAGGTCTTGTCCGGGTCATCGATGGCCAGGTAGAGGACACCGCCCTTCTCTGCCACTGGCAGAGCGCCATTCTGCAAGGCCTGCGCCGCCGGCACACGATCGATCAAGGCCTGGGGGATCTTGGCCTTGCCAGGGTCCACGAAGCTCAGCTTGTGGGCCGAAGCGACCAGCTTGTAGAGGTCCCGCTCCGGCATGAGACCCAGCTCGAGGATGGCCTCGGCCAGGTTCTTCCGCCTGGCCTTCCCAAAGGACTCAGCCTGGTCCAGGGATGATGAATCCAGCGCTCCGGCGGATTCGAGCTGCTGTCTAAGGGCTGCGTCGTTCAAAGATCGCTCGGTTCAGGCGGCCAGTGGGGCATACCGTTTTTACCACAGCTTCGGCAATCGCCCAAAGCCTTACCCTTTCGGTGCCCGCCCAGAGCCTAGCCGTCAGACGCATCGAGGTCACGAATCGTTCGGGCTAGTGACGGGCTCGACGGACCTGGACCATGAGGCGCAACGAGAGCGGTGCGAGATTCTCGTCCTTGAACTTCACGAGGACATTCCCCATGACGAGTCCTGGCGGCAGACTGCCCGGGGTCTTGACCTCCACCCGGAGCTGACGCCCGTCCTCCTGGACCTGCATCACGATCTCGAAGTCCTTGGCGGAAACCCTGCCCCCGAGCTTGGCCTTGGAGTTGGGATCCAGCTCGAACCAACCCTTGACCGCCTCGAGACGGGTCTCGGGGTCGATCCCCACCAGCGTCCAGATGGCATTCCGGCTCTCGCCTTGGGGCACGCCCGAGAGGCTCTGCACAGTCTTGGGAAGGACCCGGATCGGGGCCAGCACCATGGCCGAGACGTCGAACTCGAAGCCCAGGCCGCGATCGGTCTTGAAGAGGACCTTGCCCCCGGCGTTGGCGCCCGCCTTGGGGGGCACGCGAAAGGCCCCTCGCAACCACCAGACGGCATCGTTCTTGGCGTCCTTGATGGCCTCGAGTTCGAGCCCATCAGGGAAGGGTTCGTGCCCGACGACCGTGAAGGGCTTCCCATCGGTACTCTTGACCCTGAGCTCGATCTGCCGCTGTTCTTTCCGCTTCATCAGTCCGAGCTGGTAGTTGCGAACCTCACGCTCCCCCTTCAGGACCTGGAAATCCCGGACTCCCAGGATCTTGGCCACCACCGTGACCTGCGGATTCTCTGGATCGCTCGTGAAGAGGGTCACATAGACCTTGCGCTCACTGTCGGTGGCCTCCACCTGGAACTCGAGGACGCCCTTGGTACCAGCGGCTACCAGGATGGGCTTGAAGAGGCCCTTACGGACGGGAATGCGGCGATCCTTCAGGATCAGGACCAGGCTCTGGCAGGTGCAGGAACTGGCGATGTTCTGGATCGTCATCTCCTTGCCTGTCGGATTCTGGAATTCGTAGCGTCCCTTGACCGGGGAACCGGCCCGGTGCTTGCCGAGATCCAGGGAGGCGGGCTTCAACCACTCCTGCGCTCGCACTGGCTCCGTCTTCTTCTGTCGACGCTCCTTCAGCAGGTCCTTGTAGGCCTGGGGAAGTTCGTTGTCTCCGGTCGGGGGTTTCATCCTTGGCTCGGACTTCTGGGTCGTGCCGCCCTTGATGGCGCCGCCTTTTTTTGGCGCGGAACTCCGCGTGCCCGTCTTGGAGCCATCGTCCGACCGACCGGCCGCGCCCTTGGCCACGGTCCGATCTGCGTCCTGCCAGTCGCGGAACCGATTGACCTGTTTCTGCTGCTCCTCGCAGGCGAAGAGCAGAAAAAAGCCGATCGCGAACAAGGCGGCCCGCCCGGATCGGGGACCTGATATCACGCTTTTTCCAATCATGCTCGGCATCCCGATGACCTCTCCCTGTTGCACCAAGACAAGCGGGGAAGTATAGCCTCAGGGAACGACAAGGCCTCGCCCCCTTCGATTCATCTGCCAGCTTACGGGAAATGCCCATGATGCGGTCCCTCTCCGCCCTCCTGATCCTGCCCCTGCTCCCGTCCTGCTCCCTTTTCTGCGGCGGCGACACGAGGCCTCTGATCCCTGTGACCTGGGACGAACCGCGCCTGGCCCTGAACACCCTCCTCGCAGCCATCGAGAACGACGATGCGCGACGGATCTACCAGAGTCTCGGCCCCACGCTCAAGAAAGAGCAGGGGATCGATGGCCTGCAGTTCGCCGTGGGCTGGGAGCGGCTCCGCCAGGCACAGCCCTACCTCCACGTCGCCGGCCAGGCCGGGGTAATCGAGGAAAAGCGCCTACCGAGTGGCGAGCACCTGTATCTCCTGGGCGTCCACGGCAAGCGCTTCACGGTCCGGCTCGAGCCTCTCAGCTACTGGCAGGTCCTGATCCTGGATGAGAGGGAACTGATCCGTATCGGTGACTACATGGACCCGGCACTCTTCGAGAAACGCATCCTGAACGTGTCCCCCGACGACGGGCGCATCCTCGTCGAACTGAAGAGCGACGAACTCTTCGGCATCCAGAAGGCCGAGATCCAGGGGCTTGTGATGTCCAAGGAGTGGAAGGTCCGCACGTTCGCAGAGGGTACCGAGGGTTTCGAGGACTAGTCCTCGCCGTCTCCGCCGTCTACACCATCCTCGGGCGGCTCCTGGACCCGGAGAAGCCCCAGGAAGCCTACGACGAAGAAGGCGCCCATGGCGGCCAACGCCCAGCGTTTGTCGCCATCGAAGAGCGAGGAAACGAGGCCGAAGACCAGCGGGCCCAGGATGGCCGAGCCACGACCACTGAAGGCCATGAAGCCGAAGAACTCCGCACTACGTCCCTTGGGAGCCAGACGTCCGATGAAGGTCCTCGACAGGGACTGCGTCGAGCCGATGCAGAGCGCCGCCAAGGCGGCCACGGCCCAGAAGGCCAGCCGGGAGTTCTGGAGCTCCGCGGGCGCGAGGTCCGAGGCGTCCAGGAGACCTAGCCACGCGACCACGATGGACAAGGCGATCGTGAGGATCCAGAGGGAAACAGCCAGGAGCAGGCTCTTGGTGAGACCCCAACGCTGTGCGATCCTGCCGAACAACAAGGCCCCGGGAGCGGCGACGATGTTCAGGACCATGATGAGGATGACACTCTCGGAGGTGGAGAAGCCGAGCGTGTCGGACGCGAACGCAGCCGCGAATACGTAGATCGCGTTGAGTGCATTCATGTAGAAGAAGAAGGGGAACAGGAAACGCCGCAGCTCAGGAAGTGCTCCCAGGTGGCGAATGGTCGTGATGGGGTTGAGGCTGGGCTTCCTTGCAGTGCCATCCTGCGTAGCGGCAGGTTCGGGCATGAGGAGCAGTGCGGGAGTCGTGAAGAGGAGATACCAACCCGCCACGATCAGCAGGACCCAGGGCATGCTCTGCGCCGAGGTTTCCTCATGGGTGACCAAGGGAAGGACACCGAGGAGACATAGCAGCCCGCCGATGTAGCCGAAGGCCCAGGCTCGGGCGGAGAGCCGGGTGAGCTCACCCCCTTTGGCGAGGTCGGGCAGGAAGGAGTTGTAGAAGATGTTGGCCGCTTCCATCGCGAAGCCCGAGAGAATCACCAGACCGAGAGCCAGGGCCACGGTGCCGGTCCCGGTGAGGGCCAACGCAGCCGTCGAGAATGCACAGAGGAGGGTCAGGATCCGGAAGAATCGTCGCTTGCGACCCGACTGGTCGGCCAGGAAACCAAGTGTGGGGCCCAGCAGAAAGACGAGCAGCGCACCCGCCGAGTTGCCATAGCCCCAGAGCGCATCGGACTCACCCGCACCAAGGTCCTTGCAGACCACATTCTTGAAAAAGAGCACATAGACCGCGGTTGTGATGACGGTCGGATACGCCGAGTTGCCAAAGTCGTAGAGCATCCAGGCGAAAGGGCGACTGAAGCTGCGCTTGGATCCTGGCGCCGAGGGCGAGGAATTCCCGGGTTGAGACATGGCGGGCTCGTGGAGGGGGGAGAGAGCGGAAGGCGGATGAGGCTCAGCGATCGGATGGGACCGATCCCTCAGAAGCGACGCATCCGGGCAGGGATCCACTTCCAGAATCCCAAACCGAAGTGACGCTTGAGTATGGGTAGGGAGTGAGCGTGGCGGAAGCGTTCTTCTTCCGGGCTGTAACGTTCGTGAGAGCCGACGGGACAGGCTCTCCGCACCTCACATCCCCCATCACAGCCCCCCGCGTAGCGATGGTCGCCGCAGCGACGCAGGTCGGAGCGGCCGCCCGGACCGTAGGTATCCACCGGGCAGGCATCCAGACAGGGTGCGTGGCAGTAGTGACAGGGATGGAAATCATCGAGCTCCTCGCTGGGCTCCAGCTCATCCTCGAGCAGGAGTGCTCATCGCAGGGAGATCCATGGGCCATAGCTCGGATGCAGCAGGAAGGGGACCACGGGCGAGAGCTTGCCGAGCCCGGCGAGTTCGGCCAGACGGAGGAAGTCCACTGGCTTCTTGGCGAAGGGGAAGAGCGCCTTGGCACGGATTCCGTGGTTGCCGAGAAATCCGACCTCTCTCTGCAAGGCGCTCTCGGAGAAACGATCCAGGGGGTTGGCAGTCTGCAGGCTCGGCTGCCCCTTCTGTTCCACGAGATGTGACCAGTACTCCCTGCCACCTGTCCCGATGACGATGGCACTCTTGCAGTCAGAACTGCAGGTGCTCAGACGGGCCTGGCGGGACTGCCAGCCATCGAAATCCTCCATGCGCGCCACGCCCCAGAGATTGATGCCCTGATCCGCAAGTCGGCTACGCATCTGGATCAACAGGGAATCAAGCTTCTCGGTCGTCATGAGGAAGGTAGATGGGCCAATCGCTTCCAGGCTTCAAACACTGGCTACTGATACAAGTCTGGGACCGTACACTTTCTTTACCAGCAAGGACTTGGAGTCGAGGCATTTCTCTCCGTAGAAAGACCGAAAGAGGCACAATGTCCATCTGAGCTCTTCCGACGATCGCCTCATGGAGTCAAGGCCCGATCATGAATGCCCCAACCAAGATCCTCCTCACCCTCCTCACCCTGGGAAGTATCGGTGGTGCCGGATACTACCTCCTGGACGGACAGGGGAGACACAGCATCAGCCTGGGCGATGACGGCAGTTTCATCGATCCGATCGAGGGTGAGGACGACCCCTCCTCGGGGCTGGAATCCTCCCGTGAGGAGGGCGATGCCGAGGCTGACGGCACAGGCAGACAGAGCCTCGAGATCGAACTGGACCAGAAGATCAGCGGCTCAGGTCCGACCGCCATGGCCAGGCTCCAGGTCGAAGGACGCGTTCTGACCAAGGACGGACGGCCTGTCAAGAACGCCAAGGTGGATGTGTTCGCCCGGAAGAGCTTCGACTTCCGCCGCACGATGCGTCGTGGTAATTGGCGCGAGGCCATGAACTCGTCCGAAGCCAGGAACTGGATGAGTCGTCGAGGTGACTACAAGCCCAAGAAGATCGGCGATGGACTGCTGACGGATGACGAGGGTCGCTTCACGATGGATGCCGAGACCTTCACGAGCGCCGAGGTCGAGCTCACGGTCCAGCACGAGATCTACGCCCCGGTCGTCGTGAACCGCGAATGGAAAGAAGAAGAGGGCAAACTGGTTCTCGACAAGATCGAAGTCGAAGCCGGAGGGAAGATCATCGGCACCGTGCTGAGCAAGAGTGGCTCACCTGTGACCAAGGCCAAGATCGGATTCGACCAGCGCTCGAGAGGGCGGCGGGGTCGAGGAGGATGGGGACGAAGGAGCTCTTCCGACCGACTCAAGAAGCTCCTCGGCAATCTCGAGACCAACGAACTCGGTCAGTTCCTGATCCCGAATGCTCCACCCGGAGAGTTCAGCATCTCGGTGGACCACCAGGACTACATCCCGAATCGCAGCGGAAACCTGAAGCTCGAACCCGGCGCCACGACCAACACTGGCGTCCTCTATCTCGAGCGCGGCGCCGTCCTGAGCGGGGTCGTTCGCAACCAGAAGGGTCAACCCGTCGTCAAGGCCAAGGTCAGCGCAACGGTCTCACAGGCCTTCGTCCGCAAGGAACTCGAAGCCCTCTTGAAAGCCCGGAATCTGGGCAGCATCGACAACGTCTGGCGCAACGACAAGGCACGCAACGATCCGCAGGTGAGCTACCTCCTGGGCCTGATGCAGGGTGGCCGCGGCGGCCGTGGCATGATGGGCATGCGCGGAGGAAGCCGGGCCAACAACGAAGTAGAAACCGACAAGGAAGGTCAGTACACCCTTGCGCGGCTTGCCCATGCCCCCCTCGAGGTGCGTGTCCGGCATGGTGAATACCTGGACGAGAACAAGAAGGGCATCGACCCGGATCAGACTCCCAAGCTGGACATCCTTGTCGAGAAGAGGCTCAATCTGAGCGGTGTCGTTCTCAATGCTTCCACCGGTGAGGGTCTGGAGAACTTCGGTATCCGTGCACGCAGGATCCAGGCGCAGGATCTTCCGGAGAACATCCGCCAGACCTTGGGATTGACGGTGCCTGACAATCAAGGCCGTGGCAATCGAGGGCGCGACGGCGGAACCCGCAGAAACAACCGCGGCAACAGGGATGGCGGCAGCAATCGCAACGGCAGTAATCGCAACGGCAGCAATCGCAACGGCAGCAATCGCAACGGCAGCAATCGCAATCAACCTGCCAAGGGTGGCCAGAAGTCCAAGCGTACCCCACGCAAGATGACCCCTGAGCAGATGCGCCGCCAGGCGGAGCGGCAGGCGCGCCAGGTGGCAGCCAAGCAGAAGCGGCAGCTGGAACAAGATCGCAGAGATGCGCAGCGCAAGGCCAGGACCCTGGAGAGGGACAGGCAGAAGCTCCGGAGTTTCGGCAACTCAGGGATTCCTTTCCGTGGCAACAGCGAGATCACCAAGCACGCGAAGGGCGGCTTCAGCCTGGAACGCCTCAATCCAGGACTCTATGTCCTCGACATCCATGCCCCCGGGTTTCGCAAGATCGCGGCAGGCCCCTACAGATTGGAGAAGGGTGCACCCCTTCCATCGATTCAGATCCGCTTGCAACGTGGACGAATCATCCAAGGCGTGGTCGCCACACGGAGGGGCAAGGCCATCCCGGGAGCCGAGGTGGAGCTCTTCATCCCCCCCACGGCTCAGGCTCAGGCCAACGCGAACCAGAACAACTTCATGGCGGGTCTCTTCCGGCGGGGCCAGAACAACGGCACGCGCCTGGATCGTGTGCGGACAGATGGCGAAGGGAAGTTCCAGATCGACGGACAGGGCAACGGTATCTACCGACTCGTCATTCGTGCCGAGGGATACGCGAGCCAGACACAGAAGGCTCTCCAGGTCAGCGGCAGGGATGTGACGGGGATCAAGATCAAGCTGGCACGGGCTGGCAAGATCTTCGGCAAGGTCCACAACCTGCCCGAGGAGGAACGCATCACCGTCACGATCAACGGAGACAACGGCACACGCAGGAACGTGAACGTGGATGCGAACACCGGCGAGTACAGCGAAGGCGATCTCGATCCGGGGCGATATCTCGTACGCGTCAGGAAGGGAAACAACTTCATGGGTGGAGTCATGAGCGCTCTGGCCCAACCCGGTGGGGTCCAACCCAACGTGGTCCTGGGTGAGGGTGACGAACGACGATTCGATCTGAACGCCGGAGCCGAGGAGCTGGGCAAGATCGAGGGTATGATCTATCTCAATGGGGCACCGGTTGCCGGGCTGAGCATCCAGCTCGAACCCATCGAAGGCCAGGGAGGTCTCGACAAGAAGGCGCTCCAAGGGATGGGGCGGATGCGTCGTTTCCTGGGCCGCATGTTCCAGGCCCGCACCAACAAGGAGGGGAAGTTCACACTCAACAACCTGCCGCCGGCCAACTATGACCTCTCGATCAAGAAGAGGGTCAAGGGCGGAGAGAAGGTCATCCACAAGGAAGTCGCCCGGATCACCCCCGGCGGACCGCAGCACCTGAACTACTCCCTCATCCTCGGCCGTCTCAAGCTGACCGCAGTAGACCAGACGGGCAAGAAGGTCGGACGCGCGCGGATCCTGTTGGCCCTCTCCGCGGAGGCGGGAGGTCTGCAGCCCAAGGAGTGGAGGAATCTCGCCTCGTATCAGAGAGTGGACCTTCGGGGCGGCAAGCTGGATCTCAGGGATCTCAAGACGGGTGAATACCAGTACTACCTGACGGGACGCCAGCTGACGCCCCGACGCGATCGGCTCTTCATCGCCGCTCCACCCTCCACGAGCAACATCAAGATCCAGGTACAGAAGAAGCTCCCCAAGAAGAAGGCGGCTCCCAAGGGTCCCAGCACCAATGTCGCGGCTGGAGCGAAGAAGTAGCCAGCAAATCGCCGTCCCCGCCGTAGACTTCGGTGATGCGCGTCTTGGTCACACTTCTTGCCAGCTTCATCCTCGCCCTGGGCCTGCTCGGGGCTGGGCTCACGCTGCTGCATACATTGCCGACCAAGAATCGTCCGACGGATCCCGGAATCCAGCTCCAGATCCCGGCCGACCTGAGGGTCTTCCCCCACCCCCTGGCACCACGACGCCAAGGAGCGGGTCCCAGTGACGCCTCGTTCCGGAGAGAAGTCCAGGGGGAGCTCAGACTCAGCGGACAGATCCAGGACGCGGGCAAGACGCAACTCGGACTCAAACTGATCCGCGTCGACGGAGGAGTGGGATTGTTCCTGCGCAGGACGCAGCTGGGAGCCGACAGGATGTTCCAGTTCGAGGGCCTCGCAGCCGGACGGTACCAACTGATCGTCCATGAATCCCGCTCGGGCCAGATCCTGCTCGACAGGGCGGTCCTTCTCGAAGCGGATCGCAAGCTGGAGCTCTCACTGCCCGATGCCAGCATGGAGCGGGAACTGATCTTCTCCCTGGAGGGTGGAGAGCTACAAGAAGGAGCCATCCTCGTTCTCGAGAATGGTCGGTTCTTCCACCAACGCGTCCGCGGTCAGGCGGGCGGTCACTTCCTGGCCAAAGGCCTGCCGGTGGGGAAATTCCGCTACACGATCCGGGGACGGAGGGGCCCCAAGGCCGACCACTTGTCCTGGAAAGGAACGCTCCGCGTCGTCGCCCGTGCGGGGATCGAACCCATCCCGCCCTTGAAGATCCCTCTGGGAGAAGCCGAAAAGGATCCCGTCGACGACGGGGATCGATAGCCCTCACGCTCACGCTCACGAGTCGACGGGAACGAGCCTTTGATCTTCCACGCGAAAGAAGACGGGGGAGAGCGGGTGGCGCCCCCTGCCGTGCGCCTCTGCCAACTGTTCGCGCCAGGCGTCGCAGAGACCCTTTCGGGCTCCGTAGCACAGTTTGTCTCGTTCAGGGATACCAAACACAACGCTGTCGCCGAACCCTTTCCCGTAGAGCTGAAGGAGCAAGCGGGTTGCCGTGTAACCGTCACCCTCCTCGATGAACCGCAGCGCCATCGTCTCATGGTCGTCTACCATCAACGGCGTGCGATCGGGCTCCAATCTGGTCAGGTTCTCCATGGCCAGATTGTGGATGGCATCGAGGCTGGCTCCCCAGGACGCCAGGTGGGCTTCCGTCACGAAGACCATCGTCTCGGCCTCATCGATGACGTAGCAGACCCTGAGATCCTCGACGAGCGGAGAGCGAACCAGCCTCGCTGGACCAAAGGTCGGTGAGTGGGATTGGATCCACTCCATGCCTCGGATCTGTGGTAACAGGTCGGGGATCACCAGATCGAAGGGAAGATCTCCGACGCTGCTTTGATTCTCCTGCAGGAATTCGACGAGTTCCTGGACAAGCTCATGCAGCTGATGGCCGCGCACTTTGGCGAAGCGCAGAAGATCCGGCAAGGAGAGTACGGATTCTTGACGACCAAACGAGAGGATGAGCGCCTTGCCATCGGCACTCAGTCCGGTCACTTCGCAGTCCCCCTCGCTCTTCTGGAGCTCAGCCTCGAAGAGTTCCAGGAGACGCATGAGTTGGCTGTCGACCGTATCCTGTGACGTCGGGGCAGCCTCAGCAACAAGCGGGCGAAATCGCCAGACCGCTGCAGCCAGGATCAGGATCGGAACGAGGATGAGGGTCCAGAGGAGCATCTCTCTTCTCTTCGACACAGGATCCCGTCGGGATTGAGAATAGCCCAGTGGTTGCAGCTTCTGCTATCCTGGAAGCAACCATCCAGCCTCTCCCCCAGAGCCCCCGAGGCATTGCCCAGGTTTCCCAAAATTGCGTCAGTATCGCCTACTCATCGCCGCCGGAGGTACTCTCAAGCCTCTCAGCCTCCAGGGGGAACGCTGGATCATGGGCCGTGCCGCGGATTGCGACATCCACATCCCCGACCCCCTGGTCAGTCGCCGGCACGCCCTCCTGTTCCTCGACGAGGGCGGACTGTGGCTCCGCGATCTGGGGGCTCGCAATCCGATCCTCTGCAATGAGGAAGCTCTGGGAGACGAAGCCAAGCAACTGAAGGACGGGGATCGCATCTGGGTCGGCAATACGCTCCTCTACGTCCAGACCCCCCATCGCATGGATGCTGAACTCGTCGAGCAGGAGACAGCCGTGGGCGAAGGGACCGTCTACCTCAGTCGGGGCCCGCTCGAAGACGGGGGTGAAGTCCTTCGCCTGCTGGGGGGGCTCGCGGAGTCTCTGCAGCCGGTCGAACAAGCCGAAGACGCAGCCAAACTCACGCTGGACTTCCTCCTCGAGCTACTGCCCAGCCACGCGGGATTCATCGCCCGCATCCACTCCCGGACGCACCTCAAGCTACTTCACATCGAGGGTCAGAAAACACAAGCTGGCACGCTCAAGCTCACCCAATCGCTGATCAAGGAGATCAAGAAGGCGGAGGCTCCCATCTGCATCCAGCCCGACCCGAAGAAGGAGCCGGTGGCCGGGCTCCTGGGCAGACTCGACAGCGGTGATTGCCTCTTCGCCAGTCCGCTCTACACGAGGGGTGAACTCACGGGTCTGATCTACCTGGAGCGCCCACTCCCCCGTGCGCGCAACA
>JAJRTL010000105.1 GCA_024278315.1 Planctomycetota bacterium
GCGAATTCGGTCCTCTACCATTCGCGCCTCGTAGCGATGGATCGGGATGGCGACGGAGACCTGGACCTCCTGACGTACGAGTACGACCCCACCAGCAGGGTGTATAGCCTCATGGAGTGGAAGTACTCCCCCAAGAACGGGATTTCCCGGGGACCGACCCTCATGAATCTGCGGCGGCGCCCATACCATATCCTGCTCAAGGACCAGGGGCGCGACGGTATCGCCGACCTGATTCTCCACTACGGTCAGGTCTTCACGAATCTCGACACGATCGCCGTACACAAGGGGCTGCGGGACGCCAAGACTGGCCTGGCCAATGGGAACTTCGGTCCGGAGGAGCCGCACTCGGTCTCTATGCTCGGCCATTCGGTGGGCAACAGGATTGCGGCTGCCGACATAGACCTCGACGGATATCTGGACTTCGTCTCCCACCAGTGGAAGTCGAGCGCAAACAACTACTATCTGGCTTTCTGGGACAGCAGCGCACGCTCGAGGCAGAGCAGCTATCAGAGGGTCGTGCTCGGCGGAGCCCAGGCGACCAGCGCCAAGAGCGGCAAGATTGCAAGAGCATCCCTCCATCATGGAGGATCGGGGGATGTCCTGCTCGGTCAGGGCGGCCGTGATTTCGCCTACCTGGCTGCGCGCAGTCACGCTTTCAAGGCCACGGGCGCCTTCGACGCCGAGACGCGCATCGACCTGGACAAGGTCCTGCCAGCCGGTATGGAGATCGAGACATCCACGGCCGCCGATGCCAATGGCGATGGCCTTTCCGACCTCTACTTCAAGAGCAAGAAAGGCGCTCTCGGACTGCTCCTCGCAAGCCGAAAGGGGACGGTGATCTCCTACAGCTTCCATCCTCTCATGACTCTCTCCGCGGACACGAAGGTTGCCGTGGATCGGTTCACCGCAGACCGGCGACCGGGCTTCCTGGTGCTGCTCCCCAACGGCAC
Organism: Planctomycetota bacterium; assembly: GCA_024278315.1. Classification (GTDB taxonomy): domain Bacteria; phylum Planctomycetota; class UBA1135; order UBA1135; genus JAJRTL01. The sequence goes on from JAJRTL010000105.1 coordinate 951, forward strand.
GGCACAAGTCTTCGCCTTGATCCAGATTGCGGGGAAGTGGGAGCTGGCTCCAGGCCAGCAGATATCTTTCACCGGCAAGGTCCAGACCTTCCTCGTGCGGGACTTCAACAGTGATGGCTACGCCGACGTGGCCGCCCAGACCATGTCCTCCCAGTCCAGCACGGGCCTCTATCTCGAAGCGATCTTCACGACCCAGGCCTCGGGAACGCAGGTACATCGATTCGCCAAGGCCCCATCCTACGTCGTGCGCTCGACCTTCGTCTCGATGGACGCAGGGGCCTTCCGTTACCAGAGCGGCCAGGACATCCTCGTCCTGGATGAGGCGGGTGAGACCTGGATCTACTACCTCAATTCAGACTCCCGATCCCCCTACTTTGGCTTCGGAAGCGGTCGCAGGATCTTCACCAAGAGCAGCTTCGGTGGCACTCCCAGGCTGGTGCAGGCCATCGAGTTCACCAACGACGGCTGGGCGGACATCGCGGTCCTCTCTCCCACCAGCAAGACGGCACATCTCCTGCGCAATAACCCCTCGACCTACTCGGCCGGAACCTCCTTCACGCGTCGGCAGACGATCAACCTGCCCTTCCTGCCGACCCGGATCCGGAGCACCCACCTCAACGACGACCCCTTCGCCGACCTCGTCCTCGGGGATGCACGCCGGGGCCAGTTCGCCTTCTATCTGGGCGAAGGCCGCATTCGCTGACTCGCAGACAGGAGGCACAAAGAGGGAGACGAGCCCGTCCAGGGCTCGTCTCCCTCTTGCGTCGGCGAACCGACTCTGAGTCAGGGCTTACTTCTTGGCGCCTGCCTCGTCCTCATGCTTCGTCTGCGCCCCTTCCATCTCGGCCAGGAGTTGGTCCACGGCTTCGTCCATGGCCTCACCACGCTTGTTCTTGAAGCGGATCACACCCTTGTGGTCCAGGATATAGATGGTGGGCCATCCGCGGACACCCCACTTGGTGGAAATGGGACCGCCTGTGCCCATGGGGCCATTCCAGAAGCTACGCCAGGTGATGTTCTCTTCCTTGAGCCGCTTGTGCAGCGTTTCTAGATCCTTGTCACTGTTGACACCGAGGAGGGAGAAAGGCTTGTCCTTCAGCCTTTTCACGAGCGACCGCTCGTGTGGGTACATGGCCCGGCAAGGGCCTCACCAGTCTCCCCAGAAGTCGATGACCACAACACGTCCCCGGTAGTCGGAGAGCTTGATGGCAACGCCATCGAGATCGTTGCCAATGATGTCAGGTGCCACCATGCCGATCTGGAGGCGGCTCTTGATGAACTCGGGCGCCTTCATCTCCAGGCTCGGAAGCGAATCGGGATGCTTGGCCAGGATATCGTCCAGCTCGGCCTGGGCCTTCTTGTGGACCTCATCGCTAGCGCTCTTGTCGCGCAGATTGCCCTTGGCGATCCGATAGCGCGCACCGATCTGGATTGCGAGCGAGGGATTCTTCTCGACCAGACGCGCCAAGAGAAGATTGCCCTTCTCCGTTCCCAGGTAGTAGGGCACGAGCCTCAGCTTGGCACCCCAGAACTCACCCTCGATGTGACGGGCAGCCAGGGCTTGCATCGTGGCAGCATTCTTGACCTTGTCACGACAGTGGTCGAGCATCCAGAGCATGGACTTGAGTTCGACGGGCGTGCCCTCGTTGTTCTTGGCGACGGCCTCGAAGCGTGCGTAGAAGATTGGATCTGGATTGTCCAGATCGGCAAACAGCTGATTGAGCCCTTCGCGATCCCGAGCCTTGCGCAACTCCTGGTATTTCTCGGTCTTCATCAGCGCCTTCCGGGAGGCGACGTAATCCGCCTTGGCAGCAGCGTAGTCCCGCTTCAGCGCTTTGATCTTGAGCGCCGAGTCGGCATGAGAGGCATCGACTTGCGCCGTCGACACCGAGGCGAGGAGCAGGAGCGCTCCCAAGCCAGCAATGGTCTTCTTCATGGATTCACCTCCTGAGATGAGAGGCTGCATCCTAGCTTCCGGGCAAGGGAGGCGATAGCAGCCATCGGACGCAGCCGCAGTGATTGGTGGCGCATAGGGTCTTGGACCCCCTGCACGGGGTCGAGCCGACAGCGGGGGTCATGGCAGGTCGCGGCGACCTGGCACCAATGGCTCCGGACCATGACATGGGCCATTGGCAGAGAACCTCCAGCCCGACTCTGGCCAGAAGCAGCCCCCCAGGGTTCTCAGACGAGCCCTGGGGCGGCTATCCTGGCACCCATGAGCAAGAAGAAAAGGAAGGGCGGTGCCTCCAAGAGGGCCGAGGATACCGACGACCAAAAGCTCGGAAGCTTCAAGGACCTCCTGAAGGCCCAGGGCGGTGAGCCAGAACCCGAAAAGGAGGAGGGTCGAGGCTGGACACTCGAGACCGCAGACGGGGTCCAGATCGAGGATGCCGAAGGGAGCGCGGACGTGTCCCCAGGGGCGAGGATCGCGGCCAGGCCCCAGGCCTTCGGGCCGATGACCACGGGCCCCCATGTGTATCGCGAGGACGATTCTGAAGAAATGAATCTGCTGGCCTCGTTCCGGGTGCGCACGGTCTTCCCGGAGGACGTCATGGCCGAGATTTCATCCCTGCCCGAGGATCCAGACGAGTCCGACTTCGAAGGACGCGTGGACTTGCGCGACGAGACGATCTTCACAATCGACGGCGCCGATGCCAAGGACTACGACGACGCCATCGGCATCCGCGAGCTCGACAAGGGCCACGTGGAGATCGGTGTGCACATCGCCGACGTCGGACACTACGTGAGGCCCGGAACGGCGCTGGACAACGAGGCACTCGCACGCGCCACCAGTGTCTATCTCCCCGACCAGGTCGTGCCGATGCTCCCCGAGGAGTTGTCCAACCATCTCTGCTCACTCGTCCCCCACCGTGACCGCCTCGCCTACTCGGTCATCATGGAGTTCGACGCGGAGGGCAAGCGCGTGGACTCGCGTGTGCACAAGAGCGTTCTGCGCAGTGTGCAGCGCAACACCTACCGCGTGGTGCAGGAGCTGCTTGACGGCAAGAAGACAGACGAGGTGGCCGAGATCGAGTTCTTGCGCAAGCCGCTTGAGCTCTTCCGCAAGTGGACCATGCGGCAGCAACAGATCCGGGACGCCAAGGGATCACTCCGCATGCAGTCGCGCGAGCGCAAATTCGTCTTCGACAAACATCACGAGGTCGAGGCCATTGTCGACGCGACCCAGTACTTCTCGATGACCCTGATCGAGGAGACGGCGCTGGCCGCCAACCAGGCCGTCGGCGACCTCTTCCGCAAGCGCGGCCTGCCGACGATCTACCGCATCCATCCAGAGAAGGACATGGAGGAGATCGAGGCCGTGGCCAAGATGCTGGGCGAGCATGGCATCCGCGTGCCCAACAAGGAGCGGCTCACCGGGCGCGACGTCAGCTACCTGATCCGCATGGCGCGCAACCGACCCAATGCCGAAGCCATGATCCAGCGCATCATGGGGCTGGTGGAGACGGCGAGCTACGCGGTCAAGGATCACGAGGACGTGGCCAAACACTGGGGACTCGCGCGCGAGGCCTATCTGCACTTCACATCGCCGATCCGGCGCTACCCCGACCTGTTCGTGCATCGTTGGCTGCATGCCATCGAGACGCGCGGCGAGGAGGCCGAGGAGGAGTTGCGCACGCAGGACTTCCTGGCCGACATGAACGACATGGCCAACCACAGCTCGCTCCAGGCCAACGTCGCAGAGATGGCCGAGCGCGCGGTCGGCGACCTCAAGGTCTGCCAGTACATGTCCCCCCATGAGGGTGAGCGTCACAGCGCCAAGGTCACGCGCGTCTCGCCCTTCGGCATCGAGATCTTCCTGCCTGATTTCAACATCACCGGCTTCCTCCCCTCTCGAAGCATAGGAGAGCGGCCCGTCATGAAGGGCTCGACGCTCCAGCTGCGAGCCGGTCGCAAGCTGTTCAGCTTCACCGAAGGCTATCCCATCGACGTCAAGATCCAGGGCGTCGACTTCATCCGCCTCCAGGTCCTCTTCGAACTTCCTTGAGGTCGCGCGTCATGGGTGACCTGAGTGAGTTCCCGCTCAAGTACAAGATCTTTCTCCGCACCTACAAGTGGAGGAGGATCGATCCCGTGCCCTGGGCCAGCGTGTGCAAGCCACTGTCCGAGTCCCGGCTGGGCCTGGTCTCCAGCGCCGGTTTCGTGCTGCCCGGGCAAGAGCCCTTCGACGAGGGATACAAGGGAGGAGACCCTTCGTTTCGCGCGATCCCGAGCGACAGCGACCCCACCAGCTTCGTCGAGCATCACAAGAGCGACGCCTTCGGCCACGAGGGAATCCTGAACGATCCCAACCTGGCCTTTCCGCTCGACCGCCTGCATGAGCTGGCCGCGTCTGGGATCATCGGCTCGGTGGCCTCCCAGCACCTGTCCTGCATGGGCTCCATCACCGCGCCCTCACGCCTCATCAAGCAGACCGCTCCCGAGGCGGCGGAGATCTTCGTCCGCGATCAGGTCGATCTGGCGCTGCTCGTCCCGGTCTGACCCACCTGCAACCAGACCGTGAGTCTGGTCGCCGCAGAGCTCGAGCGTCGTGGCATCCCCACCGTCGTCCTCCAACTCTTGAGACTCGTCACCGAGAAGGTCCGCCCACCCCGCGCCCTCTTCGTCCCCTTCCCCCACGGCTACCCGCTCCAAGCCCCCCATGCGCCTTCCGCCCAACGAGCCGTCCTCGAAGCCGCCCTGCGTCTCTTCGAACTCGATGTTGCGCAAGGCCCCCTCATCGTCGACTACGAACCCTGATGCGAATCCGGATGGGATCGGGCCTCTTCTGGAGATCTTCAGACCCCGTCTCCGCAAGCCAGGATCGCGTAATGGAGACAGGTTTCGGACCGCCGGCATCTGTCGTAGAATCCCATCCAC
>JAJRTL010000106.1 GCA_024278315.1 Planctomycetota bacterium
CCGGGCGACAAGCTCAAGCGCGTCGGTGAGACCTGGTCTTTCGAGGATGCTGAGGGCGAGATGCACTACCTACCCAGGGATCTCGGCAGGGGGGACATGCAGACCCTCCTCGATCGACGTTTTGGCGAGGGAGAGTACTTCCTTCTGAACGACAATCGGACGGTGGATCTCCCGGACTCGCGCACCCTAGGGTTCATCCACCGAAAGTGGATCCGGGCACGCATCCTGCCCTCGCTCTTCGGGGGATCGCGATGAGTCGCGAGGGGAGGGATCTGGAGGTCCTGGCACGGTTGCTGGGAGGTCGAGGTCTCGAGGGACCTGGCGACGATGCGGCTCTGCTCCGAGGGCCAGGGGATCTCCTGCTGACGATGGACCCTCTCGTAGAGGGCGTGCACTACGAACCGGGGACGGCAGTTGCCCGGATTGCCCACAAGCTCCTCCATCGCAATCTCTCCGACCTCGCGGCGATGGAGGCCAGGCCCAAGGCCATCCTGGCCTCCTTCGTCTTCGGCTCCGGATGGACAGATGGAGAGCGCGACGAACTCTATGAGGAGCTGGCACGCGAATGCGAACGAGTGGGTACCCGATGGATCGGGGGAGATCTGGCTTCGACCAAGGGGACGACCGTGTTGACTCTCTGTGCGCTGGGCAGTCCGGCGGCGCGCGCGCCCATACTGCGCTCGGGTCTCGCGCCAGGTATGAACCTGCACGTGAGCGGTCCGCTGGGTGGCAGTCTCGCCTCTGGCCGACACCTGGATTTCGAGGCGAAGCTTGCGCTGGGCGCACGATTGGCGGAGCACCATGGACCGGCGGCGATGATGGATCTCAGCGATGGACTGGCCCTCGATCTCGGTCGCATGTTGCGGGCCAGCGGAGGTCTGGGGGCGCGGCTCACTGAGGCGCGGATTCCCCTCAATCACGACGTGAAAACAGTGGATGCCGCCCTGCATGACGGCGAAGACTACGAACTGCTCTTCGCCTTGAACCCGTCACAGGAAGTTCAGCTCAGCGAGGACCCCGAGGTCCCTGAGGCGGCCAAGATCATCATTGGTGAGGTCGTGGCCGAACCCGGGATCCTCCTCCTGGGAGATCAGGGGGAGAGGATCGTGGTATCAGAGACAGGATTCGAGCATGAACTCTCCTGAGAAACCGTCTTCCGGGAAGGAGATGCAGCCCGAGGAGCTGGGAGTCTGGCGCAGCTTGTCCAGCGAGGCGACCTTTCGACTGGGGGAGGCCCTGGGGCGACGCCTGAAGCCCTCTCAGGGGCTGGGGCTGGCGGGGGAACTCGGGGCAGGCAAGACGGTCTTCGTTCGCGGTCTGGCCAAAGGCATGCAAGTCGAGGCCCCGGAGGAAGTGCGTTCTCCCACGTGGATGCTGATGGTCGAGCACCCAGGTCCGCTGCCGCTCCTCCACATGGATGCGTATTTCTCCGGCCGTGGCGAGGACTTCTTGGCCGATGGAGGGGAGGCCTACCTCCAGGAGGGCGGGGTCCTGGCCGTGGAATGGGCCGATCGCCTGGCCTGGGATCTTCCCGAGGACTTCCTACAGGTCCATATTGACCACGAGAGCCCGGAAACCCGCCGCATCCAGCTCTGCGGCCAACCTGAGGTCTGGGCCGCATGCCTGGAGGGTCTGGCCGAAGGTCTGGATGAAATTGCCGTAATCATACAAAATGGCTGAACCGATGAGGACGGAGTGGCGTTCGCGCTAAGGTCCGGCCCCCTCCGGCTGACCTGAGAAGGTCGATCCAAAAGGAAGACACAGTGGGCGATCCCAGAGAGAAGCCAGAACCCAAGAGCTACAGCCTTGCCCTCGAGCAAGACTGCATCACCGATGACCTGCTCCTGGCCTTCCAACTCGGTGACCGAGAAGCCTTCGATGCCATCGTTCTGCGGTACCAGGCGCCGCTGACCCGCTTCTTCTTCCGTCTTTGTTGGGACAAGGACCGGGCAGAGGACTTCGCGCAGGACGTCTTCCTCAAGGTCCTGCGCGGAGCGCGCAACTACAAGCCCCAGGGCAAGCTCTCCACCTTCCTCTTCAGGATCGCGACCAACCGTTGGATCGACCACTATCGTTCGCTACGTCCCAGGCCTCGCCTCCGCTCTCTCGATCATGTCCAGGATGACGCCGACTCTCCCATGACCGATAGGATCCCTTCTGAGGTCGGTGATCCCAGTTCGGTGTTGGAGGAGGATCAAGAGAAGCTGCGTCTGCGGCAGGCAATCCATCGCCTCTCACTCCCTCATCGCCTCGTGTTCGAACTGGCTGTCTACCAGAACCTTCCCTATAGCCAGATCTCCGAACTCCTCGAGATCCCCGAAGGGACGGTCAAGTCGCGCATGCACAACGCCACCAAGGCTCTCAAGGCGATCATGACCGAGGATGAAAGCAAGGAGCGTTCTGATCCAGGACGAGCCGGATTTCGGAGTGGTCGAGGGCGAAGCCGATACGCCTGATCCCACATGACCTCCGACAAGCAAAAGCCCACTTTCGACCCCCTTGGGCCTGAGAACCGGAAAGGATGGACGGAGCCGGATCCGGCTGAGCTGGAGTTGGATCCAGAACTCCAAGCCGAGTTCGGTGATTTTCTCGAGACCATTCGCCGTCTGGAAAGCCCCAATCCTGATGACCGACTGGCGGCTGCCCTGCGTGCGCGCATTCTTCGTCGGCGCAGGTATCTGGAGCCTATTCAGCCCCATGGATTCCGGGAGCATGCGGAACACTATGGCCATGTCATGGTGGACCTTCTGCGGCGATCCCATGGCGCACGCGTGCTCTTCCTGCTTCTGATCGTGTCCGTCACCCTCTTCATTGGGATTCCCTTGGCCCATCGTCTCCTGACCTCCTCGGTGGAACCGGGTTGGTCCATGCCGCTGGATTTGGCCGAGACGAAGATCGAGAAGCCGAAGCTTTCGTCCGAACCCACCCACGAGGCCACCCGTGGTTTCCAACTCTGGGTTCGTGCCGAGAACGACATGAGTCGCCTGCGCGCCCTCTTCGAGGAGCGCAAGCGTGAGACGCTGAAGGAGCGTCTCCGCAATATCGGGGGTGGAGATCGACGCACCTTGGAGCGGATCGAAGGCCTCTCGGACGCGATTGCTGCGGATCTCTTGGCTTGGGAGGATGCCGGTCAAGGGCTCAGGCGCTATCAGCGCGTCGAGGCTCTCTCGCTCGGAATCCGGGCTTTGCTCGGCTATGGCTCCAACTCGGTCTTGGGCCGTCATGCGCAGGAGCTGCAAAAGGCAGTGGGGAAGCTCGAGGGAATGCTCCCGAGCCTTCATGGGCCCGAGTTGGCGACAGCTCTGGCGGCCTATCTCGAAGCTGTGTTGGTGGATGGCGGCGAGGCCCGCATGGCTCGGTTGGGCCAGGAGTTGAATCGATTCGTCTCCGAGCAGGTCTATCTCCTCGGCGAGGACGAGCGACGTGTTCGGTTGCTCCAGAAGTGGGATGAGTGGAAGAAACGCCAGGTGGCGGCTTACCAGGCAGGAAAGGAGTTCGGGGAGCCCGAGCCGAAGTCTGCTGCCCGACTCGCAGGGATCCACTCACTCGATCATGATTCCACGCGTGTGGGCGCCCTGGCGGATGCCGGGCTGCTCCTGCGGATTGCACCCGCCCTGGGCGTCTCCACGCTGGATTCCTCACGCGTGAGAGGTGTCTTCCTGGAGACCCTCTTCCGCCGTGGCAGTCGTTCCGGTTCTTCCGGTGCATCGGCGCGCGCAGCGCTGCTGTTTGCCTATCCGGATCTGCTGGGTGGGCGTCGGGATGAGGTGTTTGCGAGCCTCAAGAGCTACCGTCTCCATCCCAAGATCCTCGAGGAGGACTTTCGCGCCGTCCATTTCCTGGCTTGGGGGATTTTTCCCGTGAGAGGTGGATGGGCTCGTGTGAATCGGGGTCTCAGGGCATTTGCTGCCAACTCGAAACCAAGAGCCCCGGTGGACCGGGCCGCGCTGCTCCTGACGCAGTTGCTCTACACCGCGCCGAGCCTCGAGAGTCGCGACTAGTTCCGAAAAGTCGGTCGCCTCGTCAATCCTTGCCCTTGCGAGGATTCCCCTTCGTCAGGTCGGCATGGCTGCCTATCCTCTTGGGCTGTTTTCGGTCCCTGGAAGGAGTTTGGCCTTGCTGCTTGCGAGCCTCATATCGATCAGTTTGTCTCCATTGATGTTCCAAGAGAAGGTCGCCATCCCGACCGATCAACGGGGAGGGCGTGTCCTGGAACTTAGCCTGGGTGATTGTCTGGTCTTGGGGACGAGCAACAACCTGGACTTGAATCTGTCGCGCCTCAGAGAGCGAGTCTCCCGCCACGATTACGAGATGGTGGATTCACGCTACGATTTCGAGTTCTTCCTGACGGGATCCTGGAACAAGGGCGAGACCCCCAAGCGCAGTGAGTTTCAGCCGAATATCACGAGCTGGGGCTATTCAGCCAATATCGGCTTTCGCAAACAGCTGTTGACCGGAGCGACGCTGAGTCTCGGATTCAATCCCATCTTCTTCAATCAGGAGGTGCAGTCGATCTTCGCGTTCCCCACCGAGGGCTACCGTGGAGCGGTCAACTTCTCCCTGACCCAGCCTTTGCTCAAGTCGGCCTGGTCGGATTACTATCAGGCCGAGTTGGACATTTCCAAGGATCAGGTCAGCATCGAGCGTTACATCGTGGACCGTGATACCCAGGTCACGCTCAATCAGATCGTCGAGAGCTACATGGCTCTCGTCTTCGCGCGGGAGAACTGGCGCGTCAAATACTTCACGTTGAAGCTGTCTCGGGATCAGTTGGCGCAGACCAACAAGAAGATCAAACTGGGGCAGTTGGCCGAGAGGGATCGCATCACCGACGAGGCCGATCTGAGCCAGCGGGAGGAAGAGATCATCGTCGCGGAGACGGCCATCCTGGACGAGGAAGATGCCCTCAAGCGACTCATCCTTCCCTTCAAGTCGAGCTCCGACTGGGAGATCATCGTCCAGCCGACGCTCGTCGTCGGGGAGCAGGATCCCAAGTACCCGATACCTCAATGGAAGGAGGCGATCCTGATTGCCAAGAGCCGGCGACCGGACATGCGTGCCCAGGAGCGAGTCGTCAATCAAGCGCGGCTCAACTTGACGCGCAAGGATCGGGATCTTCTGCCGCAGTTGGATCTTACGGCGACGGTCAATACCGACGCCCAGCGAGACACGTTTGGCCAGTTTCAGCAAGACATCTTCGGGGCCTTGTTTCCCGACTATGGAATTCGTCTGGACCTGGTCGTGCCGATCGGCAACCGCTTGGCACGGAACGCATTCGAGCGTGGGAAGCTGGAGCTGGAACAGGCGCAGCGAGCCTATCGGATCCTCGAAGTCGACGTCGAGCGGCAGGTGCGACAGGTCCTGCGCAACCTGTGGACGCTCGAAAAGTCCACCTTGGCGGCCAAGCAGAGTGTTCGACTCGCGGAGGACAACCTGGAGACAGAGACCATCAAGCTGGGGTTGGGTTCGTCGACGGCCTTCGAGGTACAGCGGCGGAACACGGAACTCTCCGATGCACGGTCACGCCTGCTCCAGGCACGTCTGGACTATCGCACCAGTTGGTTCAATCTGCAGGCCGTGCTGGGGCAGCTGGGTGAGGATTCCGATCTGCCAACGACCACCGAGTTTCTGGATGGGCCCAAGAGTGGAGCCAAGCCTGCCGAGGAGAAGGAATAGCCTCTCTCGTCGTGACGGGAGGAGGCTCGCCTGCTATGGCCTGCAAGGAAGCTCCCGAATGAACAACGATTCCAGCCCACCGAGACCCACGATGAAGACACCGAGATTGCTCTGCGCCCTGACAGGCTTGCTCCTCCTGGGCGGGCTCCTCTCCTGCGGGCAGGAGGATGGCCAGACCTCAGGCACGTCAAGGACGTCCTCGGGCGCCGGGGGCCAGACCACAGGTCAAGGGCCCACGCGGAAGCTTGGCTATTGGGAGCCTCTCACGGAGGGAGTCATCCACGCCAAGCCTGTTCTGGAGCAGCCGCCGGCACGCGTTCCTCCCGAGGTCTACCGACGCAATCGACGCGAGGCCTTGGAGATGGTCGTCAAGAAGCTCAGTGGCGGATGGGGGCAACGGTCCTGGAATTTCTCCAAGGAGCTGCTCAGGCGAGATCAGAGTGATGAGGTCGTGGAGGAACTCATTGGTTTCCTCAACCGGTACCTCGCCAGCGAGAGTTTGTCCAACGTCGCCAAGACTGCGCTGCAGGTCATGGGGTCTGCATCCAGTCCGGTCTATGCCCAGGCCCTCCTGAGTGCCGCCGCTCATTCGGATCGTACGGTGCGCGAGGAGGCCCTGAAGGCCTTGATCCAGAGCGGGGATGAGGCCACGACCGATCAGTTGATGCAGCGGTTTTCGCGTTCGAGCACCCGTGAGAAAGCCCTGTTCATCCGGATCCTGTCGCAACAGTGGCCGGCCACCAAGGCGGTCCCTCTCCTGAGATCCGTCCTCGTGGATTCCGGCCCGGAGGGGCCCATCCTACGCGAACAGATCCTGAGGAGTTTCAAGGAGGTCGAGGCAGCAGCAGAGACGATACGGGGCAGCCTCGAGGACAACCTGTACCGGTTCAAGGGCCTGGATCGTATCACCGCTGCCAGCTTCCTCCACAAGTCGGGAGGGGAGCAAGGGAGGCTCGATCTTCTTCAGATGCTGTCCGAGGAGACGAATCCCAAGATTCTGGTGCTGTTGATCTCGGGCTTGTCGCAGAGGGTACCCGAGGCTTCACTCGAGTTCGTGGATCGGCGGCTCCAACAGCTGAACAGCTCGAGTGGTGATGCGGGCGGTGACCCCATCGTGCAGGCCGTCCTGGCTTCCTACCTGGGGTTGATGGGCGGGGCGGCCGAAGTGGCTCGGCTCGAGGTCATGGCTCGCTTCGAGGATAGCAGGATCGCCCATGCGGCGCTGGAAGCCCTGCAGGGCAAGAAGGCTCGACTCGATTGGATCGCCAAAGCCATCCAATCGGCCACGGGATCGGACTTGACGATGGCTCTGGAGAGTGCGATTGCTGCACGGGATGAGGGGAGTGTCTCGGCCATCCTGGCTCGTCTGGAGAAGGCAGAAGGGGCCGACCGGTGGAGGTTCATCCAGGCCTTGGGACGCTCCCGTGCTTCGGCGGCGGTGCCGGCGCTGATTGGCCTGATCCGGGGAGAGCCCATGTCCGACCTGTTGAAGGGTGAGATTGATAGCTGTTCCTATGCTGCCGAGGTGATCGCCAACGTCCCCGATTGCGAAGAGGCGCTTTGGGGGCTCTACAAGGATCTCGGCAAGGATCTCATCCGAAGGAGCCTTGTCATTGAGGCTTTGGGCAAGAACGCTCTCTTGTCCCAGGACGAAGTCGGCCGCGCAAGAAAGGCACGCATCCATGCCCGCTTCCGTGAGCTCTTCTACGATCCCCAGACACCGCCCCGCGAGCGACTCCAGTTCCTGGGAAACATGGTCATGCACAGCCTCGAAATGGCCGATGCCATGAGGCTCAAGCGCATGCTCCGCAAGGAAGAGACGTCCGAGAGGGTCTTCGAGGACACGATCAACAACCTGCTTTTCGAGCTCTTCTAGAACGCCGCTTTGATTGGGGTCAACCCCGAGGGCCTTCCTTGTCGATGCAGGCCTATGGGATTCATCAACCTCAGCGAGAAGACCATCAATGCCAAGCTTGTGTACTACGGCGTCGGCATCGGTGGTAAGACGACCAGTCTCAAGGCCGTTCATGGGATCATGTGTCCCCAGAACGAGGTCAAGCTGGTCTCGATCAACACGGAGCAGGATTCGACGCTGCTCTTCGATTTTCTCCCCATAGACCTGGGCAAGATCGAAGGGTTCAAGATCCGTGTTCGTGGGTTCACGGTTCCTGGCCAGGCACAGTACGTCGTGATGCGAAAGTACGTGCTCTCAGGCGCTGATGCGGTCGTCCTGGTAGTAGACACCCAGGAAGGTCGGGTCGAGGAGAACCTGCAGGCCATCGCGGACCTCAAGGTCAACTTGAAAGCCAATGGCCTGGATTGGGAGAAGATCCCTCTGGTCATCCAATACAACAAGCGAGATCTGCCCAACGCCATTCCGAGAGAGAAGTTGGATGAGCTGTATCTCTTCCGGGACGTGCCGACCTTCGAGACCGTTGCTACCGACAGCGACGGAGTCTTCGAGGCCTTCATCGAGACCGTGGGCCTCATGGTCACGGAGAAGGTCTCCCACTACGGGTTGGGCAAGGGGAAGATCGCCCCGTTGGATGTGGCGGCGGCGGCGAAGGACCGCCTCCTGGCCTTCTTGAAGGGCGATTTGCAGGAGGATGGGGAGACACCGGTCAACATGTCCCACAACCTGGTCGACGTCACTGTCGCTGATGACGCCGTGGAGGATCTGAAGGATGGCCTGCTCGAAGAGGAGAAGCAGGCGGCCAA
>JAJRTL010000107.1 GCA_024278315.1 Planctomycetota bacterium
CGTTTCCTTGTCCGGCAATCCCCGCCAATCGGTGCGTAGAGGGGCTTGCAGGCGCACGAACAAGTAGCTTTGGAGACAAGCCGAGGTCCGTATGGGATGCCTCGACGACTCGTGATGAAGTGCTCCGCTGCATCGCGATCTACCTCATCAACCCCTATCAAAGAGTGATTCTCGTGACTCCTGCAATGGTCATGAATCGTTGGCTCGTCGTCCTCGGAGCCGTTTCCATACAACTGGCGCTGGGCGCCATCTATGCTTGGTCGGTGTTCACACCAACCTTGAAAGACGCCGGCTGGAATGCCACGGAGACACAGATCGTCTTCGCCGCCGGGCTGGTCACCTTCGCCATCGTCATGGTGATGGCCGGGCGCCTGATGCCCAGGATCGGGCCGCGCCCGCTCACGATCATCGGCGGCCTGGTGTTGGGAGCCGGCTACCTGTTCGCAGGCCTGATCGGCAGCACGGCCTTCTGGCCGATCTTCTTCCTGATCGGCATCGTCGGCGGCGCAGGCATCGGCCTGGCCTATGTCGTGCCGATCGCCATCGGCACCGAGTGGTTCCCGGATAAGAAGGGAGCCATCCTCGGCCTCTCGGTCGCGGGGTTCGGCTTCGGCGCCATGGGCTGGGTCAAGCTCGCGGGTAGCTGGGGGCATCTGATCGAAGCGACGGGCCTGTCTTCGACCTTCACGATCTACGGTATCGCGTTCGGCGCGATGGTGGTCTTCGGCGGCCTCTTCATGATCCATCCACCGGAGGGCTGGAGACCGAAAGGCTACACGCCACCCGCTCCCAAGGAGATCGCCTCGGGTGATGGAGCACTCGAGTTCACCTCGTCCCAGATGCTGCACACGCGTCAGTTCTACATGGTCTTCCTCTGCTTCGTCGCAGCGGGTGGAGCAGGTCTCATGAGCATCGGACTGATGAAGCTCTATCCCATGCAGGCGCTCATGGCCAATGGCCACAGCGAGGTCGCCGCGAGCGCCATCGCGGGCACGGCTATGGCCGTATTCTTCTCCCTGGGCAATGGCTTCGGGCGCATCCTATGGGGTGCCTTGAGCGACGTCCTACATCGCAAGCGCTCTCTCGTCATCATGCTGGGCACCCAGGGACTTCTGGTCCTCCTGTTCCCGTACATGGCGGACAGCCAATGGTCACTCTGGATCTTCGCTGGACTCATCGGTTTCAACTTCGGAGGGTCCTTCGCCATCTTCCCCGCCGTCACCGGTGACATCTTCGGCAACAAGCATGTAGGCCAGAACTACCCCTGGATCTTCCTCGCCTATGGTGTGGGTGGAACCATCGGTCCGATCATGGGTGGCAGGCTCGGCGACATGGACAACTTCCCCCTGGCCTTCACGATCTGTGGCGTCGCCGTGCTGACCGCCTCGGGCATCGCGCTCATGATCCGTCCCCCACGTGTGAGTCAGAGTCGATCCGAGACCATGAGTGCCAACAGCCGATCCGCCCCTCCACTGTCCAAGGCCTCCTGATACATCCACGACACCATGCCTCCCTTTGCAGAAGAAGAGGCATGCCCAAGTCACGACCTCGCACCGACCGGCGCAGTCTGCTGCTCAGCGAAGTCCTTGGAGGATTGAGAAGTAGTCCGCTTCTCGCATGGGGCGCGGATTGGAGTCATTGGAACCGTTCTGGACCGCTGCCTCGGCGAGCCTTGGGTCGTCTTCTGGCGCGATTCCAAGCGAAGTGAATCCAGGGATTTCCAGATCGGCGATCAAGCTCTCGATACGATCCAGGAGATGTTCTGCAGATCCGACGGGCTTACCGCAGGCCATCGCATCCAACTCCGACAGCCGCCCGGCGATGGTGCCCCCATGTGCGCGGAGCACAGGCACCAGCAAGATGGCATTGCAGAGACCATGCGGGAGATCATGGATGCCTCCGATGCTCTCCGAGAGGCAGTGCACGGCAGCCACATCCGCATTGCCGAAGGCCAGACCCGCCAAGGTCGAAGCCTGCATGACCGCCTCCAAGGCTGCACCGTCCCTGGCTGGCTCAAAGGCAAGACGCAGATGATCGAGTAGAAGCACGATGGCCTTCTCGGCGAGGGCATCCGAGACCGGATTGCGACGGGAACCGGTCGTGGCTTCGAGTGCATGCGTCAGGGCGTCGATCGCCGTCGTCGCCAGGAGAGAAGGCGGAAGGGACTGCAAGAACCCACTGTCGACCAGCGCAAGGTCCGGGAACATGGCACTGCCCTTGAGGCTGATCTTGGTCTTCCTCTCGAAGTCAGTGAGCACGGCCACCCAGGTCACTTCGGACCCGGTTCCACAGGTCGTAGGAATCGCGACCAATGGCAAGGGGTCTTCCGGGAACACCTGCCGGCCCACGTAGTCCGAGGCAAGCCCGCCATTGGTGGCCAGCATCGCCGCCGCCTTGGCTGCATCGATCGAGCTCCCACCGCCCAAGCCGAGGATGACATCGCGTTGGCTCTCTACCGCGATCGCGGCAATGCGCTCGGCAGTCGTCGTCCTGGGATTGCACTCGACCTCATCGAAACAGACCCCATCGACACCAGCGATCCCTAGCCCATCCCAAAGCTCCTGCACCATGGCCTGCTGCATCAGACCAGCATCCGTGACGAGCATGGGACGCTTCCAACCCGACTCCGCAAGGATACCCGTAAGCTGCTCGCGGCAGCCTGGCTCGATCAGGATCCTGGTTCCTACCTGGAAGGGCATCACCTACACCCCGCCCATGCTCGAACGATTCATCACCTCGATCCTCTGGCACCAGGCGAATGGCACCAGATCAGAACTTGTAGGGGAGCATGAGATATCGGATTCCCGGTAGATCCATGCCCGCATGGACCGGATTGGGTCCTGCCCTGGTGTCGGGATGGTCTGGCGTGTAGTTGAGATTGAACCGGATGCGCACCTTGGCGAAGGGATAGTGGCGCTTGCGAAGCACTTCCATCGTCCCCGGATCATCTAGATCCAGGCCGTAGAGGAAGGTCCCGATCTCCTGCGGGAAGCGATCCAGATCCTGATTGCCAGAGAGTTTCGGTTTTGCGGGGTCCTTGTGGAATGCGAAACCGATCTGGATGTTGGCCTTGGGGTAGAACTTCAGGTTCTTGCCCTCTTGTCTCCCGTAGTAGGCCCCCAGGCCTTCGCGACCTCGGGTTTCGACACGCAAGAACCGGGTGCTGATCTCCACTCGAGCCAACCCTTTGGGCAAGGTCGAGAGACCAGCATCGAGCAGGAGCCGGTCCGCGCCATTGCTGACAATGAGATGTTCCGCGAGCATGCGATCCTTGTTGTCGAAGAGGCGGGCCCGATAGTTGGCGTAGCTCCATCCACCCTTGAGAGGATCGGGCAAGGTGCCATCGGCGACGTGGATGACGTGGGCAGGACTGCCGTAGTACTCGGCCCCTCGGCTCTCGGCTTTCAGGATCGCGACCCGCGTCTTGCCACCCGAGAGCCGCACGGCTGTCCCCATCCCAGCACCGTTCCTTGCGCTTTCGAGATATCCATCGCCTCCGATGCTGCTCTGGTTCACCAGGCCTTCGAAGAACCACTGGGGTCCGCTCCTGCCCAAACGGCGATCCACGACTCTTGCCCCTGCAGTCCCTGGCCTTGAGGACTCTCGACGCACGCTGGCACCCGTCGTCTGCCAGTGGAGCTCCGCGCTCGAATAGCGACCATAGGGGACAGATAGCAGTTGGGGGTCGGGTCGGATGTCTCCCCGGAACAGATAGGCGGTCTTGCTCGAACCCGTCAAGACCCGCGCCTTGTCGATGATCCGGATGTTGTCGTCCAGGATCGATCCCGTCTTGTCCGAATCGTTGCCAGGTGGAGCCTGGATCTGGATCAAACCCATACCTCCGAATCCACCGGAGTTGGGCTTGTCGGCGGTAGGAGGGTACTTCTGTCGACGTCTCGTCCCGTAACTCTCCACGCGGCTGATGTTTCCGTCAGCGGTCACAGAGAAGTTGTAGTCGCGCTTCGCATAGGTTCCCTGATGCGTGTGAAGGTCGATCCGCGTGGCCGACATCAGGACGACCATCCCCCCCGAACCTCCACCGCCGCCACCACCGAGTAGCGAAGAACCAGCCCAGTCACCTCCGCCCCCACGCCCGCCATCGGCCGAGATACGACCAGAGGGTCCGACGATGATCGGTCCTAGCGCCTTGATGATCAGCACGCCACCTCCTGCGCCACCGCCACCTCCGGCGCGAAGCCTCGAGAAGGCCTTGGGCGTGCACTTGGTATCCGTGACCATGCCACCGCCACCCCCGCCGCCGGAACCACCCATGGGAGTTGCCAGCTCACCGAGAACGACCTCGTTGCGCTCGTCCACCAAGCGCCCCCAGAAATCGTTCTCTGATTGGGCGTCCTCGAAGACCGTGCGACCTGGCTTCCCCCCCACGGATGAAGCAATGTTGCCGTTGCCCCCCCTTCCCTTGACCTGGACCCCGACAGACAGGAAGTCAGGGTCTCCCTGTGTCGCCATGGATCCGCCGCCTCCTCCACTGGCAACCAGGTCCTGGGAACTGCCGCAAGCGATCTTCCCTCCTTCGCCTCCTCCACCTTGAATGCCACCTGGACCGAAGCCCGACTGCCCCTTTGCACCCCAACTCGTGGAGTTGCTGCCCATTCCCCCACTCCCTCCACCGCAATAGCCCGTTCCTCCCAGCGGCCGCGCGTTCGATATGGGGCTGCCCGACGAGGCGCTGGCTCCATCCGTTCCATCCACGAGGACATGGCCATCGATACGCACGGTGCCGTTGGCCAGGAAGACCAATGGGTTGCTGCCATAGCCCT
This sequence comes from Planctomycetota bacterium, assembly GCA_024278315.1. Taxonomy (GTDB): domain Bacteria; phylum Planctomycetota; class UBA1135; order UBA1135; genus JAJRTL01. The sequence goes on from JAJRTL010000107.1 coordinate 4,782, forward strand.
GGACCCGGATCTGGCTCCCGATCTCGATGTCGCGAAAGTGGAACACGCCCCCCGAGACCTTGGTCGAGGGTCCGTTGCGAGGCTGGACGACCGCGAAGTTGGTATTCAGGTTGAGCTCCCGGGAGGTCGGAGCCCAGTCGAGGGTCGTTGGGTTCCCCTCGAAATCGAAGGACGCCCGAAGAAGCCCGCCCTTGATCTCTGCGACGGGATCCAGGAAAGCGGCCTCTCGGTCCAGCAAGTCGTCACGCTCGAAGCTCATCATCAGGGCGTCGAACTGTGGTCCGAAGGCCTCTTGGGTAGCGAAGGTGCCGACGACGCGGTTGTAGCGGGGTTCCTTCGCGTTCGACTCGCCTGAGACATCCCGGAAGTCGGCCTCTACGATGACTCTCACCGTGGCGTTGTTGGGGAGTACACCCTCCGGGCGGAGGATCACGCGAGCTCCGCGCCTGTCGTTGACGGCCAGTTCGACCTGGGCCCTGATCCACTGGTTCTTGCCCAGAACCGGATCGTCGTACTCCAGGAACACCTTGCCCTTCTTGCGCAAAGCAGCGCGCAGAGGATGGCTGTCCTGGGAGACGGGCACGTTCTGATCCGAGGGGTCGACCGGTTGATCGAAATCGATCCGGACCTCGACCGGCACCGTACCCAACAAGTTGAGAGAGACACGATCTCCACTGCGTGGTCCGACATTCAGGAACCGGACGCGCGGTCCGCCTTTCTTGCTGTCCTGGAACAAGCCTCTCGGCGTCGATGCAGAAACCGTCCTGAGGCTCATGGCCAGGTGTGCCGAGGTCGGATCGACTGGATTGCCCCAAGTGTCGCGGAGAACGGGCTGCTGACTCTGCGCCTCGGTGAGAATCTTGATGGTATAGATCCGCGAGGACTTGAATCCACCGTCGTCATAGGTGTTGTTCGTCGCCAGGCGCGGTTCGAACTCGAGCACGCGAGGATCCGGATCGCCCTTCGAGTCCACACCCACCCGAAAGACACCCGTGACCTGCTCCTGGAGCAGGTTCCCCCGCGAATCGCTGGCCACGAAAGCAACGGAGTTGAAGTCAGCAGTGTCGAGATCCACTTCGTGCGAGAAGACCCAGCGGACCGTCTCGTTCAGAAAGATGCTGGCCTTACCATCGGGCTGGACCCCGAGGACTTCGAAAGGGCCGGCAGCACGTGCATCGACCGGCGTGGAGCTGCTTCCACTGCAGCTCGCCAGAAGGAGACCGAGCGCACCGAGAAGGCACGAAGTCCAGGAAACACGAAACAGGTTTGCAGGTTTGGAGGTAATGGCATTCATGGTTTCGCCGCAATCGGAATCGGTAGGGAAGCCAGAGATAGCGAATCCCCGGACGGGCCATTCCGGGGTAGATGGGATGGGGCCCCGCCTTGGAGGCAGGCTGGTCGGGGCTGTAGTTGAGGTTGAAGCGAACGCGCACCTTCGCAAAACGATAGTTGCGCTTGCGCAGCCGCTCGAGTGTGGCTGAATCATCCAGGTCCAGACCGTAGAGGAAGGTCCCGAGTTCCTCTGGATATCGATCCAGATCCTTGTTCCCCGAGACTCGCGGAGACAGGGGATCCTTGTGGAAGGCAAAGCCGATCTGGAGGTTCGTCTTGGGGTAGTGCTCCGTCGCACTTCC
>JAJRTL010000108.1 GCA_024278315.1 Planctomycetota bacterium
GGGTTTCTCGCCCTTCCCAGAGATGGCCGCCAGGCCAGATCGCAGGGGGAATTAGCTCAGCCCGGGAGAGCGCTACATTCGCATTGTAGAGGTCAGGGGTTCGAATCCCCTATTCTCCACCAAGCCAGCAGGCGCCTCGGTCTCACCGAGGCGCCTGCTCACGTACAGAGTCTTCCAGGACCCGGAGCCATGTCCAGACTCCCCCAGCCGCTACGATTTTTTCGCAGCCGCCCTGTGTTCTGGCCACCGCGAATCGCTAACATGTTCGGCCCTGCGTGGGGGATTAGCTCAGCTGGGAGAGTGCTACAATGGCATTGTAGAGGTCAGGGGTTCGAACCCCCTATCCTCCACCACGCACAGCGGGGCGAGGCCGAAAGGCCTCGCCCCGCTCGCCTTTAACAGCGACCAAGCGATAAGTGGCAAGAAAGGGGACGGGGGAGGCCTGAGGCACAGGCCAGAAGAACCGACCGCCAACCCACAGATGCACGAAAGAACTCGAGAGCCCTACCTGTAGAACAGCCAGTCGACTTGCGGATCACCGCCGTCATCACGCCCATTCTCTCCAGCACTCCAGATGAGGGTCCGGTCGTGGCGCGTCGTCCATTGGAGGTCGTCGCCATACGGGTCGGGCACGCGGTCATCCTGTGACATCGCTAGAAGAGCACTCTTCCAGAAGGCGCGCAGCCAGCACAATGCGTAGCGACGTTGAGCCTCAGGATCCCTTCCGACCTCCAGCCACAGCATTTGGTACAATAGTTCCTTTTCCAGACCAGGTATTCCCATCCTCTCAAGAGAGACAGCTTCTTTCATTTCGCGCCAGGGCAATCGCACTCGCGGAAACTCGGCAGCATGGCGATCCAAGGCATCAAGCATCGTCAGGAAAGTGGTCGATTGCAGGATCACATTGGAATCGTATTCCCGCAGGTAGGCTCTCCCAAAGCTCGCAAACTGACTCATGAGAGTGAGATAGAAAGGCGGGAGAGGACGAGCGAGACCCGACAAGACTGATTCCAGATCGTCCTTTTCTCTCTCGGAAAGCCGGCCCAGGAATTGGCTGAATCTCTGATGGGTGAGATCAGCCTGGAGCAAGTCATCGGGGCCGGGGTTCGCGAGAACGTATCTCGAAACATACCTTCCAACCCGGTCCATTCCACGTTTCAAGAACGAAGGGTGCGGGTCATCAAGCAGATCCCGACTGAACTGTAGCGAAGTCAGCAGCAGTTGAAGGGCCCTCTTGTCTTGCCCCTCGTACAGAGCCACATCAATAGCTATCTGCTCGATCGTGTCCAAGGCGTACTGCGGGAAGAGGCTGAGATCCTGCGAGAGAAAGGGTGGTGAATCCGTCTGTGTCCAGCGCCTGGCGCTCGAACACCTTGCACCCGCAGCAACAAGATCCAGAACAGGCTCGAAGGTCCGCACAACCCATTTCTTCAACACAAGGTCTTTGCGCTCACTTTCCAAGTCGGCCTTGGACCTGGGCGGGTTGGACCTGGGGGAGATTTTGTTCAATACCTCCTGAAACAACTCGAGTAGCGGCTTATCCACGGCGCTTCTCAGAAAAACGGGATCCACATCCTTTCGATCCAGGCCAGAAAGCAATTGCTTCAGAGGGTCACCCTGCCCCTCCTCGAGATCCAGCTGACGGTAGAGCCATCGGATCGAAGTATCTTTCTCCGCGACGATGCGGGCGATAGCCTCTCTCAGCTTTCCATACTCATCGAAAGCGTTGCCAGTCGTAGCAGGGGCGAGTGCAGGTCGCGTCGCTGGCCTGCCTTTGAGTGTGTCCTCAGCGGCTCTCACCCGATCTGGAAGGCGCTTGACGGCCTCCGCCCGGGCCTGGAGCCGCTTCGATCTACGTACATGACTCTTGTAGACATGGACAGCGACCATCGAACTGAGAACTGTGACTCCCAGCGCCACCAAGGCCAAGGCAAAATGCTTGGAATCTCTCCGCACGATTGAATCCTCCATCTCCATATCATTTCCCTCCTAGCCTGACCTTCCAAACAGGGTTGCATGACCTGAGGGATATCAACAGGCACGCAGACCCCTGTTCCCTCGACAGGACCTACGGATTCGACACTGCAACGAGAGGCTCAATCTGTCACCCCTGGTGCAGATAACGTCACATCAGCCTCTGCTGATCCAAGAAACGCCAACCAGACGATCAGGCAACGACTCAACGGCTTCACAAAGCTCAAACAACGAAAAGAGCTATACCCTGGGAAGCCCCGCATCTAGCGCCAGAGAGCAGCCTCGATCCATCCGGATCAGTCTTCCTTCACAAATTCCCCTTCGGCGCATCTCTGTAGGATCATTGCCACCCGCTTACCAATCCATTTCTTCCCTTCCTTGCTCGAGGGCGTATCCTCGCCTGTAGGCCATTGTGGGGTACGCATTTCCCTTCTTCCGCTGCCCGATACAGTTCTGGCGAATCGGTTCGCACGCCAGTTTATGTATGAGGGAGGTCCCACAATGTGCCAGCCCAAATCCACAACCTCACAGTTCCTTTGCCACGAGAACCAGCACCCGCTCTTGACGCACTTGTACGTGCACAGTCTTACGTAGAAAACGGGCGACGCCTTCTTGTGGAGCCTCGTGAATTTCGCCAGAACACCCCCCAGGGATGTCTCGAAGCCTGGATCCGACGATACCACCTCAGCAATCTCGCCAACGAGCTTTTCTGCAGCCACATTGCCCGCCGTACCCAGCACATCTACTCCTAGCCGCGTGCTGTTAAACTGAATGCTTTGCAGCATAGAAAGTACTCGTGCGCTTGCCGCGATCGACAATACGGACTTGTTCAGCGCCTCTGAGACACCAGGTGGCGTTGGCACTCCGAGCATCGCGCCCAACCCCATACCACATAGGTGGCAGCCGTCACAGTCCTTCTCAGTAGTGCAGTAATCTGGGCAATGCTTTTTCGATTCTCTACTACGCCTCTCCTTGAGCTTTCTTAGACGGCGCATCTCCAATCGTAACCCAATCTTGCGCATGGTCTCCGCGATCTGCTTTGGCGTTTGCTTGAGTCGACGACAACGCCTCCTCTTCTGCTTGCGACGCGTCGGTTCGTCGAAGAACGAGAAGTCTGGGTCCGGAGGCTCATTCCACACATGGCGCCCAACGGAGACGATCGATCCCGAATCGGCAACAATGTCCTCTCGGCCCGTCGAGTCCATCTCGGCCCGGAGCGATGTCAAGGCCCAATCATCTGTCTTGCCCCAGGGCCTCGCCCCCCCAGAGGCCCTGTCACTGCTACATTCTTGGCCGCTCGCAAAGGAGCCACAACAAGATTTCGATTTCCCACCCGCACAATTGCATGGTGCCTTGCCTCCACAATCACAGTTTCCACTCATCCACCCGCTGGCCCAGTCCGAATCCCGCGCACCAGGGATGTCCACTGGATACCGAGGGTTCATCTTCCTCTTGTAGGGTTCTGGCTTGTAGGAGCCATCATCGTGGAAGTCGAGGTCGGGTGCGAAGGAGCTGCTCGTGTCCCAGGGGAGGGTCTCGGTAGGCATGATGCCTCCAGGATAGCCGATGTATGCGAGAAGGGGTGCAGGAGGGAGAAGATGGCGTCTCCTACACCCAGATGGATCAGTGGGTCTGCCAGCTAGGATTCAGCAGCCTACAGTTGATCAAGCCCAGAGTACCATCCACGGATCCTACCTCGATCTTGAAGCGGATGAGCTGGAGCAGGCCAGCTGTAGTCCCATCAGTGAAGGTCTTGCCTGCGTCCCAAGTGTGGAGCCCCACGGTGGAGACGGCCGCAGACATGGCCCATTCTCTTGTGTCAACGAAAGCAGCGTTGTCGGATTCCTCCTCCGTCTTGGTCTGCACGGTTACCAACACATTGGCACCGGCCACATTGAGGACCTCAAGGACCATCTTGGCCCAGTTGCCAGCAGCGTTCGTCCAGGGCGTATAGTAGGTCTGGTTGCTACCATCATGTCCGCAGTTCAGAATCGTTCCGATGATCATCTCGATTTCCTTGGGGTTGTAGACTGAGCTCGGGTCATCCGACTTGCCCCGTGGGGTCCTGGACTCGCGAGCTGCATGGATGAAGGAGCGCCAGGGCTGGCCCTCCCGTTCAGCGTTTGTTACACGCTAGAGTATGGGGGGGGGAGAGAGTCAACCCCATCTTCAACAATTTCCAGAAGCCTTACGTCATCGCCGTATCCGCCGAACGCGCCAACGGAGCGCGGCGATGAAGAGCCATTGCGCAAAGACCGTCCATCCCATGCTGATGCGGCCTTGTTTACAGGCAATGACCACTCGGATCCTGTAGGGCATCCGCACATGCAGACCCGGGGATTCTGCGAGATCAACGGGAACCAGTCCAGATGCGCAAGACCCGGCTTCAGCCACGATCTCCTTGTTCTCATCTGGCATGAGGGAGCACATGGCTATGGATGCCCACAATACCTATTCAACCGCGAGAAGTAGGCAATCAGGCTTCGTGGGGCTCGTAGAGCTGGGGGCGGCGGAAGGCCAGGATGGCGACGCCGAGCTTGCGGGCGCGCTGGCGGAGCTGGCCGACCAGGCGGGCGAAGCCCTTGATGCGGCCGTCGGTGCGCATCGGTGAGTCCA
>JAJRTL010000109.1 GCA_024278315.1 Planctomycetota bacterium
CCTCAAGGACGTGCGCACGGTCATCATCGACGAGATCCACGCGATGACCGGCGACAAGCGCGGTTCACATCTGGCCCTCTCGCTGGAGAGGCTGGAGGCGCTCTGCGATCGGCCGCTGCAACGCATCGGTCTCTCCGCAACGCAGAAGCCTCTGGACGAGGTCGGTCACTTCCTGGTCGGTCGCGGCCGCGAATGCTCGCTGGTCGACACGGGTCACCTGCGCGACCTGGACCTTGCCGTCGAGATCCCTCCCTCACCGCTCGCGCATGTCTGCTCGCATGAACAATGGGGCGAGATTCATGGCCGGATGGCCGAACTGATCCAGGAACACAAGACGACGATCATCTTCGTCAACACGCGCAAGCTCTCCGAGCGGATCGCCGCGCGGCTCAGCGAGGAACTCGGCGAGGACGAGGTCATGAGCCACCACGGCAGCCTCAGCAAGGAGATGCGCCTGCTGGCCGAGGATCGACTCAAGAAGGGCGAGCTGCGATGCCTCGTGGCGACGGCTTCGCTGGAGCTCGGCATCGACATCGGCGATGTGGATCTCGTGATCCAGGTCGGCACGACGGCGCGCATCGCGACCTTTCTCCAGCGCGTGGGGCGTTCGGGACATGCGCTGGTGGCCACGCCCAAGGGACGCATCTTTCCGCTGACGCTGGATGAGCTCTGCGTGAGCGCCGCGCTGCTGCGCGCCATCCGGGAGGGCGAGCTCGACCGTACACCCCAGCCCGGGCGACCGCTCGACATCCTGGCGCAGCAGATCGTGGCCGAGTGTGTGCAGAAGCCCTGGTCGGAGGACGAGCTCTTCGAGCGCATGACCCGCGCCTGGCCCTATCGGGATCTCAGTCGGGAGGACTTCGATCGTTGCCTGTCCCTGCACACCGAGGGACGTTACTGCCTCTTGCATCGCGACAGCGTCAACGGCATCGTACGCGCCACCAAGCGCGCGCGCCTGACAGCGATCCTCAACGGCGGTGCCATCCCCGACGTCGGCGACTACCGCGTGCTGCTGGAGCCCGAGGGGTTGTTTCTCGGCACGGTCAACGAGGACTTCGCCGTCGAGAGCAACAAGGGCGACATCTTCCAGCTGGGCAACACGAGCTGGCGCATCCTGCGCGTGGAGCGTGGCACGGTGCGCGTGGCCGACGCCAAGGGGCAGCCGCCGACCATCCCCTTCTGGTTCGGGGAGGCGCCGGCGCGCAGCGAGGAGCTCAGCGTGGCCGTCGGGCAGATCCGTGAGGAGGGGCAGGACCCGCGCTACCTGGTCGAGCAATGCGGTCTGGACGAGCGCGCGGCCGTGCAGCTCAGCGAGTATCTGCAGGCAGGCCGGGCGGCGCTCGGCGCGGTGCCGACCACCGACTGTCTGATCATGGAGCGCTTCTTCGACGAGTCGGGTGGCATGCAGCTGGTGCTGCACAGCTGCTTCGGCGGGCGCATCAACCGCGCCTATGGCCTGACCCTGCGCAAACGCTTCTGTCGCGGCTTTGGCTTCGAGCTGCAGGCGGCCAGCAACGAGGACAGCCTCGTGCTGAGCCTCGGCATGCAGCACAGCTTCAAGCTGGACGACGTCTACACCTATCTGCACGCCGATCGGGCGCGCCATCTGCTCGAGCAGGCCATGCTGATCCAGCCCATCTTCACCAACCGCTGGCGCTGGAACCTTACGCGCTCGCTGATGCTGGAGCGCCGACGGGCCGGCAAGCCAGTGCCGATTCATCTCCAGCGCATGCGCGCTGAGGACATGCTGGCCCTGGCCTTCCCTGGCGCGGTTGCCTGCCCCGAAACGCTCACCTCGCCCGACGTGGACATCCCACGCGATCATCCCATCGTCCACCAGACGATCGAGGACACGCTGCAGGAGGCCATGGACATCGATGGCTTCGTCGCGCTGCTGCGCCGCATCGAGAGCGAGGACATCCGCAGGCTGGCGATCGACACGCCGGAGCCCTCGCCCTTCGCGCGCAGCATCCTCAACGCCATGCCCTACGCCTTCCTCGACGACGCGCCGCTGGAGGAGCGACGGACGCAGGCGGTGTTCCAGCGGCACACACTCGACGTCAAGACCGGCGCGGAGCTCGGCGAGCTGGACCCCGACGCGGTGAGGCGCGTGCGCCAGGAGGCCTGGCCGCAAGCACAGAACGTCGAGGAGGTGCACGAAGCGCTGCTGTGGATGGGCTTCCTCCACGAGGACGAAGTCACCGCGCAGCCCTTCGGGGATGGCTCGGACGCCGAAGACCAGAACACCTCATGGAAGGACTGGCTGCTGGATCTCGAATCGCAGGGGCGCGTCGTCTGTGACGAGAGGCGCTGGTTCGCGGTCGAGGCGCCGCGCGAGCCCAAGGAGGTGTGGCGCGGCCGGCTCGAGGCGCTCGGACCGGTGCAGAGCGACGACCCGGTCCTGCTCGCCCTCGAGGTCGAGGGGCTGGCGATGCGCACGCGCATCGGAGGCGTCGAGCACTGGTGCGATCGCCGACTGCTGGCACGGATCCACCGCTACACGGTCCAACGCCTGCGCCAGGAGATCGAGCCGGTGTCGGCGGCGCTCTTGTTGCGCTTCCTCGCCCGCTGGCAGCACGTGGCTCCCGACGCGCGCCTGCACGGGCCGCGCGGGGTGGCCGAGGTCATCGAGCAGCTGCAGGGGTTCATGGCGCCGGCGGCGGCCTGGGAGAGCTTCTTGATTCCCGCTCGCGTGCGCGGCTACCGGCGCGAATGGCTGGATGAGCTCAGCCTCAGCGGCGAGATCGCCTGGGGCCGGCTCTTCGGCGCGGGCTCGGGTCCGATCAAGACCACGCCGATCACGCTGCTGCAGCGCGAGGATCTGGAGGCCTGGGAGCGTCTCGCCGGATCACCCGACCTCGACGGCATCCACTCCTCGGCCGCGCTGATCCTCGATGCGGTCGAATCGCAGGGCGCGCTCTTCCCCGCCGACATCCGTCGTCGCACACGACTCCTCCCCTCGCAGCTGGAGGACGGGCTCAGCGAGCTCATCGGCCGTGGGCTCCTGACCTGCGACAGCTACGCCGGCCTGCGCCGCCTGCTCGTCCCCGCCTCCAAGCGCAAGGGCCGCATGAACCTCATCGGGCGCTGGTCCAGCTTCCGCAGCCAGGACATGGACCTCGAGGCCCTGCCCCCCGATCCCAGCCGCGGGCGGCGACTGCCCGGCTCGGGTCTCGACGAAACCGACGCCGATTTCGTGGCGCGCCAGCTCCTGCGCCGCTACGGGATCGTCTTCCGCGCCGTGCTGGAGCGCGAGCGCCAGCCCATCCCCTGGCGGGACCTCCTGCGCGTCTACCGCCGCCTGGAGCTGCGCGGCGAGATCCGTGGCGGGCGATTCGTGGCGGGATTCTCGGGCGAGCAGTACGCCGACAAGGCCGCTATCCGTGAACTCAGGCGCCTGCGCACCCAGGAGCGCAAGCAGGAAGCCCCCGAGGCGGTGGAGGTCAGTGCAGCCGACCCGCTCAACCTCCAGGGCATCCTCACACCCGACGAGAAGGTCTCCCAACTCGCGAGACGCCAGGTCACGCTGCCCTGAGCGACGGCCCTGGCAATGGCCCTGAGGGGCGGCCCTGAAGAGGCCAGAACAGCCCTGGCTATCGCATCCGGAGCCCCTGGCCAAGCCAAAACCATGCCACAAAGCAAGGAATTGCCCCCAAAGAAAGGGCTAACTCGGCCTCGCAGGCGGACTTGGGGATTGAGATCCCCAGATTCCCTGGATAGCCTGCCCCTCGTCTATCGGCACCACCACAAAAAGGGAACACAATGGGTAACGAGTCAGAAGTCATCATCGTCATTTCCAAACTCAAGAAGTACATCCGCGATCAGGCCAATATGAGCACTGCGGCCAACGTCGCGCCGGCTCTCTCGGACAAGATTCGCGCCCTCTGCGACCAGGCCATCGAGAGCGCCAAGGGCGACGGCCGCAAGACCGTCATGGACCGCGACTTCGAGTAGGCCTTCCGCCTACCCGCTTGGCCCACTCATTTGGGGGGGGCAGAATGGGGACGGCTCCTCTTCCCTCGCGCTTGCCTCGAGCAAGAGCAGGGAAAAGGGTCGTCCCCATTCTCGTACCCCCATGACCGCGACACCATCGGCTTGACCACCGCGACAGGTGGGCGTCCCATCCCTGGGACCCTCGCCTCGGGGAGGAGATCGAAGTCTGGATCCGCTGAGTGATTTCGAGCCCTTTCTGGCGATCTGCGATCTACCCCCAACCGACTGTCAACCTCATGATGCCACGACTGATTCCACTGCTTCTGCCAGCACTGATGCTCGTTCTCTTCTGCACCGAGGCGAGAGCCCATCCGCAGACGGGTGCTGTTCCGACAGGTTCCAAGCCTGCAGAGGCGCCCCAGGACCCGATCGTCAAGGATGTCCGCTCGCTCACCCAGGCCGACCTGGGTGCCATTCGCGATCGGATGGTTCCGCTCGTGGAGAGGTACGCAGGAAGGAAGTTCAAGTCCAAACCCAAGATCCAGGTGACGCACAACAGCACCTTGGGCCAGATCCTGAACGCCGAATTCGAGGCCCAGTTCGGACACATGTTTCCCACGCTCGCCAAGAAGGAGCTTGAACGATTCACCTCCACGATGGCGGGCGTGACCTCCCTGGGCCTCCTGGGCAAATTCGACACGGACAGCAAGGTGCTCTACATCCTGCCCGGCATGTTCGACATCATGGTCAAGGCCAAGAAGATCTCGAAACGTCATGAGCTCGAGCTTCTCACACTCATCGTGGCACACGAACTGACCCACGCGCTGCAGGATACCTGGTTCCCGCTAAGCGTGGCGATTGCCGGAATCGACGATCAATCCGGCATGCACGCCTACAGTGGCTGCATCGAAGGCCATGCCACGTACATCCAGGATCTGATCGCCAAGGAGCTCGGCATCGAGGCCGCCGCCAGGGAATACCACACACTCCTGGTAGGCAAGAAGACCAAGGCGAGAATGGACTTCGCGCTGCGTTACCAGAGGTCCTTGAGCAGCTTCTACTACTCTCGCGGCGCTCGGTTCTTCGAGGCGCTCGTGAAGAAGCGCGGGAAGTCCGCGGCCTGGGAGTTGCTCGAGAACCCGCCGATCCGGAGCGACTACCTGTATGGCTCTCCGCTCACGAGGAGGAAGGACGCCGATCCCAAGGCAGCGAGCCCACAGTTGTTGGCGGAGCTCGCTCCACTCTTCACGAAACGTCCGCGCCAGATCATGGCCAGCACCGCCGATCAAACCCTGCTGCGTTGTCTCCTCGTTTCTGGCAGACAAGAGACCGTGGATGCGATCCTACGCCCTCTCCGTGAGGCATGGTTCGTCCAGACAGGCTCCTTCCCCAGGATGGGACTGGCCTTGGGCATGCGATTCGCGGATGAAAAATCAGCGAAAAGCTTCTTCGATGCAGCGCCGCGCATCCTCAACGACGAGCTCCACCTGAGCACCGGCTACAAGGCTCTGCTCCGCACCGACTTCCAACTCGACGGCCTGCCGCTCCGAGATTCCAAGCTCGGCATGGACCAAACAAAGCTGACCTACACCTTCCGCAAAGGCAAGTTCGGCCAGGTCAAGGGTGAGATCCGCTGGTACCAAAAGGGCAAGCATGTGATCCAGATCGACATCAGCAACATGCTCACGAAGAGCGCTCAGTTGGACAAGATGGCGCAGCGCGCCCTCACCCTCATGACCCAACGGTAACCGCAAGAAAGGGGACGGGTCCTGTTGCTTCGCATCGTCAGTGCGCGATGAGGGGACAGGCCCCCTATTGAGCAGTGAGGGTGACGAGCCAGGCTCGGTCGGGCTCCTTCTCGAAGCGGATGTCGATGGGGAGGAAGGACTGGATGACCTCGGCATTCGTGAGACTGTGCGGCGTCGGTGCCGTCGTGCGGAAGCTGCCACCTCCGGCCAGCGCCATCGGCAGTAGGAGCTGATCGCAGAGGTGCTTCTCGATCGGCGCGTCGTGCGCGAGGAAGGCCTTTGCCTCGTCCAGGCAGCTGTGGGCCACGCGCTCGGCGCTCTTGCGCTGCTCGCCAAAGCCCGTGAACCAGGCGGTCGAGTGCTCGTAGGCCATGCGGATCCAACAGAGGTTGCCGGGCCCTTGGCTGTCCTCGATCTCCTCGATGATGGTGCGGTTCTTCTGCCAGGAGAGTTCCTTGGTGATCACGGCGATCTCGCGCTGCGCGATCGAGCGCGAGAGCTGGGCCACGAGGGCGCCGGCCTCCTTCTCGAGGAGCTTGCCGCGCTCGAGGATGTCAAGCGGCGCGAGCTGGCCGCCGGCACGCTTTTGGCAGGAGAGGATGCCCCCACCCGCAGGATAGAAGCCCGCCCGCTCGAGATGCACCGAGACGCGCGCCCCCATGCGATCCAGCATCGGCACGAAGCAGTGCGTCAGGAAGGGCGCCGTGGGTGCCATGCGATTGTGTGTGCCGCCGTGGATGCGCACGAACCAGGCTTGGTCCGAAACCAGCATCGCGGGAAGCACGGCCTGCAGGACCAGGTTGGTGCTGCCCGCGGTGCCGATGCGGAACTCGTACTCGCCCGCGCGCACCTCGCCCGGCTCGAAGCGCAGGCTCATGCTGCCGAGCTCCGCGCCGCGCAAGCGCGCCCGCCCGACCTCGCCCGCGGCCTTCACCGCCGTCAGGTGCTGGCGCATGAGCCCAGGCTTGCGCCGGCGCGCGCGGATGGCGTCGATCTGGAAGGGACGGCCTGTCACCAGCGAGAGACCGAGAGCCGTGCGGAGCACCTGGCCCCCGCCTTCTCCCTGACTGCCATCGATGTGAAGCAACTCACTCATGTTCATTCATCCTGCACAAGAGCCGAGGCGAACCCGCCTGATCCCGTCCGCATGGAGATCGAGGCAAGCAGGCTCGCCTCCTCTTTCCGAATCGTGGACACCCCCAACAACCAGCTCATCCCTTGACGCAGATCACTTGACGGAGGCTGTGCACGATCTCGACGAGATCCTTCTGCGCCTCCATGACCTTGTCGATGTCCTTGTAGGCCATGGGCGTCTCGTCCAGGACCGCCGCGTCCTTGCGGCACTCCACGTGGGCCGTGGCCTTCTCGTGGTCGGCGATCGTGTAGCGCCGCTTGGCCTCGGTGCGCGACATGAGCCGCCCGGCCCCATGCGAGCAGGAGCAGAAGCTCTCGGCATTGCCCCTACCGCGCACGATGTAGCTCCGCGCCCCCATCGAACCCGGGATGATTCCGAGCTCGCCCTCACCTGCACGCACCGCACCCTTGCGGGTCACGTAGACCTCTTCACCGTAGTGGGTCTCGCGCTGCACATAGTTGTGGTGACAGTTGACGGCCTGCATCCCGGTCTTGAAACCCGGCAGCAGCCCGGTTCCACGGATGGCCTCGATCGTGTTCTTCATCATGATCTCACGGTTGGTGCGCGCATAGTTCTGCGCCCAGTCGACAGCAAAGACGTAGTCCTCGAAGTGCTCGGCCCCCTCCTCGAAGTAGGCCAGGGCCTTGTCCGGCAGGTTGGCGATGTGCTGCTTCATGTCCTTCTGCGCGAGCTTGATGAAGTGCATCCCGATCCGGTTGCCCACACCCCGCGACCCCGAGTGCAAGAGCACCCAGACCCG
>JAJRTL010000110.1 GCA_024278315.1 Planctomycetota bacterium
AGAGCTCGAACATGGTTACTCGACCACCGCCTCTGCCTGCACCCGCTCTCTCAGGTTGACGAGGCTTGGCATCGTGCGGGCAGGCACCCCTATCGCGATGGCATCGGATGGGACGTCATGGATGACGAGTGTGTTGGCGGATATCCTGGCCCGGTCTCCGATCGTGATACCACCCAGGATGCTGGCTCAGACGCCGATGAACACGTCATCTCCGATTACGGGTACACCGTCTCCCATGTTCATTCCGATGGTGACGTTGTGCATGATCCCGCACCGGTCACCAATGATGGTGTCAGGATGGATCGCTATCGGGCCATCTGCGTGGATGAGGTGGAAGTCCTTTCCGATGACTGTGCCGGGGACAATGGTGATGTTGGTCATGACCTCGTTGATGATTCGAAGCAGACCGTACAGCTTACCCATGCACCAACGGAGAGGTCGGAACCGGAGCTGTTGGGCCCAATTCCCGAACCGATAGGTCAAGAGTGCCCAAAAGGCGCGGTTCAGCAGGGACCGCCCGTGGATCCTGTAGTCATTGCGAATGTTGACGAACATGGGTTGAGAAGAACTGACATCTTCGAGGGCCAATGCTCTGCACGAACGTGAGAGAGGTGTGGCCGATGGTCGGCGGCAGCTAGGGATGACTGCCTCCGGAGAATACCCGCTTTTTCACAGGCTGACAAGATTCGGAGGTGGATGTCCCTTGAGTGGAAGACATCTCCGTGAGTATCCAGTCGGGCTTCGGCCTTCTCGATCTTCAGCAATGGGAAAGCCTGCGATTGGCTTCCTGGTGAGGGACTCAGAAGAATCGTAAGTCCATGTCTTGCTTGTGTTCAGAGTCCATCGAATCCGAAAGATGGGGTGGCAGAATATAAGTCAGGTCCTGGGCAGGTGATTGGAATCCGCATGGGACCTCGACGATCAGAACCTGGTGTGATTTCATACCTTGAGGCTATTGCCCAAGCCCGAACAGAAACCGATGACTGACAGCTGGAGCCAGTAGGGTCGTATGTGCGGAATCGCAGGCATCTATGAAGGGCCGGGCGGAGAGGCTTCCCGTGAGCTGCTCCTGACCATGGCTTCCGCGATTTCCCACCGAGGACCGGATGGGACGGGCCTCTACCTCTGTGACGCCTATGGCATGGCCAATACGCGCCTTTCCGTCGTGGATTTGCAGGGAGGAGACCAGCCCATCCCCAACGAGGATAGTCGCTATTGGGTGATGCAGAACGGGGAGATCTACAACGCCCGTGAGCTGCAGGAGGAGCTGGAAGGCCTTGGGCACACCTTCCGGACGTCCTGTGACACCGAGGTCCTGGTCCACGCCTACGAAGAGTGGGGGCCCCAATGCCTGGATCGCCTCAACGGGGCCTTTGCTTTTGCGATCTGGGATCATCTCGAAGAGCGGCTCTTCCTGGCGCGGGACCGCTTCGGAATCCGACCGCTGTTTCTTGCACAGGTCGATGGAGCGCTCCTCTTCGCGTCAGAGGCAAAGGCACTGTTCTGCCATCCCGGGCTTCAGCGCGAGCTGGATCCCTCGAGTCTCGTCGAGACCTTCTCCCTCTGGGCTTGTGCACCCGACAGATCCGCCTTCGTGGGTGTCCAGGAGCTTCCGGCAGCACACTACCTGACCATGGGGCCCGATCGAGACATCGAGGTTCGTCGCTGGTGGGATCTGACTTTTTCGCCTGCTTCGGATTGGCGAGATGAGAGTGAGGAGGATCTAGCGGAAGAACTCCTCGATCTCCTCCAGGATGCGACGAGCCTTCGGCTCCGAGCCGATGTGCCAGTAGGAGCTTATCTCAGCGGAGGACTCGACTCCTCGGCGACAGCTGCCATCGTCAGGGAGACCTCTCGAGTGGAGCTTACGTCCTTCGCTCTCAGCTTCGCAGACGAGCGCTTCGACGAATCAGAGTATCAGCAACAGATGGCCAGACGATTGGGCACGACCCTGCATTCCATCCGTGTCCAGGATTCGGAGATCGCAGAAGTCTTCCCCGAGGTCATTCGGCTCGCCGAGAAGACACTCCTGCGGACAGCGCCAGCTCCACTGTTTCTCCTCTCACGTCTTGTGCGAGAGCATGGCCTCAAGGTCGTATTGACCGGAGAAGGGGCTGATGAGGTGTTCGGTGGTTACAACATCTTCCGCGAGGCCAAGGTGCGGCGATTCTGGGCCAAGAACCCTGGATCGCGTTTCCGCCACCTCCTGCTCGGTCGATTGTATCCCTATCTGGCGCAGAGCCTGGGGCGGGCCGGCGGCTTCCAGAAGGCTTTCTTCGCAAAAGGGCTGACGGATACGGACGACTGGCTCTACAGCCATCGCATACGGTTCTCGAACACCTCACGCTGCTGCCGGTTCATCAGCAGGGATTTTATGGAGCGGGCTGGCAAACTGGAGGCTCCGGAGGAGCGGCTGCGTCAACGCTTGCCAGCGGCGTTCGCGGAGTTCCCCCCCCTCGGTCAGGCCCAGTACCTCGAGATCTGCACGTTCTTGCAGGGATATCTCCTTCATTCGCAAGGGGACAGGATGCTGATGGGAAACTCCATCGAAGGGCGATTCCCGTTTCTGGATCATCGACTGGCTGAGTTCGCCGCCAAGGTTCCCGACCGGATCCGGATCAAGGCTCTGCGTGAAAAGCATCTCCTGCGGAGAGCTGTAGGTGGACTACTCCCGAAGGAGATAGGGATGCGCCCCAAGCAACCCTACCGAGCGCCGATCCTGCGAGCTTTCGTCGGAGAACATCCGCCCGATTGGGTTTCCGAGCTGACATCTCCAGCTGTGCTGGCGGATGCGGGGGTCTTCGATCCGAAGGCTGTCGCGCAGCTCAAGGCCAAATGCCAGAAGAACCTGCAGTCGGGGATCAGCGAGACCGACGAAATGGCTCTCGTGGGTATCTTGTCTACCACGCTCCTACGGCGAGCCTTCATCACGAACTGGAATGTCCCAGCCCCCGCTGTAGCCAGCAGGGTCGCCATCCGAGACCGGCTCGTCGAGTCTGGTGGCCCCACATGAACGAGCTGTACGTGTCCAAAGCAAGAGGGGTGCTGCAATGAGAGGCCGGACCACTCGTATCCTGTCCGACATCCTCCTGGAGATTGCGGAGCAGACACCCGATGCGACCGCTTTGGTGGTCGATGGTGACGAATACTCCTACGCGCGTCTCCGCGATAGTGCACTCTCCTTCGCGTCGACACTGCAATCCCTGGGCCTGGATCGCGGTGACCGCGTCGCCATCTACATGGACAACACTTGGGCCTGCGCCGTGTCCATCTTCGGCGTGCTCTTGTCGGGAGGAGTGTTCTTCGTTATCAATCCGCAGACAAAAGCGGACAAGCTCGACTATGTGTTGAGGGATAGTGGCGCAGCCTTCTTGAGTACGGATGCGCATCTGAGCTCCGTGTTTCTCGATGTCGTGATCTCCCATCCACAGATCCGGGGCATTGTCTGCTCAGGGCCCTTGGATGACATGCCAACTCGTGAAGGGCGGATCCGGTCTTTTGAATCAGCGATAGAAGTGGATCCAGTTCTGGACTCTGCCCGCCAGAGTCTCTCCGTGGATCTCGCGGCGCTCATCTACACGTCGGGGAGTACCGGTGAGCCAAAGGGCATCATGATGAGCCACGCGTCGATGCTGTTCACTCTGGACAGCCTCGTCGATTATCTCCGTCTGTCTCCCCAGGACCGTATCGTCAACTTCCTCCCCTTTGCTTTCGACTATGGCCTCTACCAGCTCTTCATGAGTGTTCGGTTGGGAGCCTTGCTCGTCTTGCAGAAGTCCTTCCTCTATCCGGCACAGATCATCAACTGCATGCGCGAGCACGAGATCACTGTCTTTCCGGGTGTGCCGACGGTCTTTTCCTTGCTGATGGGCATGCACAGAAGAACACCGATCAGCTTCCCTTCGATCACGCGTGTTACGAACACCGCGGCGGCGCTCCCGGCAGAGAGCATTCCTGTCCTGCAGGAAATCTTCCCTGCAGCCCTGATCTTCAAGATGTACGGGCTGAGCGAATGCAAGAGAGTGTGCTACTTGGAGCCAGAGCTGTTGGATCTGCATCCCTCGTCCGTCGGCAAGGCGATTCCTGGTACCGAGGTTCTTGTCCTGGGTCCAGATGGCCACCCCGTGAAGACCGGTGAGGAGGGAGTTCTCCATGTGCGGGGGGCGCACATCATGCGCGGTTATTGGAACAACCCTGAGCTGACCGCGAAGATGATCCTCGAGGGAGAATTGCCCGGTGATCGCATGCTCTGTACGCAGGATAGGTTTCGAATGGACGAGGAGGGCTTGCTCTACTTCGTGGGTAGAAGTGACGAAATCATCAAGACGCGAGGGGAGAAGGTCAGCCCTCTCGAAGTCGAAAAGGTGATCCGAGCCATGCCTGGTATCCAGGAGGTTGCTGTCATGGGTGTTCCAGATGAGCTCTTGGGAGAGGCTATCGCGGCCTTTGTCGTCTTGGAAGCTGGCAGCGAGGCCAGGGAAAGGCAGATCCAGAAGTACTGCCTGGCACGTCTGGAGAACTTCATGGTCCCCAAGTCCATCGTGTTCCTGGGTGCGTTGCCCAAGACTCCGAATGGAAAAGTCGACAAGCTGCTATTGGCAGGGGGGTTGTCCCAATGAGTGATTCGACCATGGAATCCGAACTCCTGGCTCGCCTTGAGAAAGACCTGTCCCTGCTGGTCGACAAGCCAGAGGAGAGCGTGGAGGCGACTCTTTCTGCACTTTGGTGGATGGCAGCTGGCCGCCCCTGCTCTGTCGAAAAGGCTGCCAGCCTGGGTGAGAGGCCAGCACTCGATGCCGAACAGTCGACCACCCTCCGGAAGTTGATCGAGGAGAGGATCGGAGGAGTTCCTCTGGCGCACCTCACGGGAAGACAGGAGTTTCTCGGTGTGGAACTCCTGGCAAGCTCCGCGGCGCTCATCCCGCGCAAGGAGACCGAGATCCTCGGGAGAGCTGCGCTCGGTCTCCTCCGTGCTCACGGACAAGGGGACAAGGACATCACGTTGCTGGATGTCTGTACCGGATCGGGCAATGTTGTCCTGGCCCTGTCCGCCCTCGTGAAGACCTGCAACGCCTTTGGCGCGGACATATCGGAGGAAGCGATTGGGCTGGCCAGTGAAAACGCACGATTCCTGGATCTCGAATCCCGGGTGGAGTTCCGCGCGGGGGATTTGATTGAGCCCTATCGGGAGATCCTCGATGGTCGAGTCGACCTCTTGACCTGCAATCCTCCCTATATTTCCTCGGCCAAGGTGGGAACCATGGCAACAGAGATCTCCGAGCATGAGCCCTCGGAGGCGTTCGATGGGGGGCCCTTCGGGGTCGGGATCCTGATGCGGCTCTTGCGGGAGGCTCCCGGTCTGCTTCGGTCCGGAGGTTGGTTGGTCTTCGAGTTGGGTCTAGGGCAGGGGCCAGCCATGTTGAAGCGCATCGAAAAGTCACCCGACTTCGAGGCGATCCAGAGCTTCGAGAACCAAGACGGGGAGATCCGTGCCTTGGCTGCGCAGCGATCCTGATACCGCTTCACGGTCAAATCTTGTCGACCATCACCGCTGCTGCGTGCAAGTACTGCGTCGTCTTTCTGGTCATCTCGATGTCCGTGAATACGCGTTTGACGTCCTTGACTCCCAGCGCTGCGGCCTCGGCGACTTCCTCGACAGACTTGCCCGAGTTCAGGCCATAGAGGCAGAGGTCGAACTTGTCGTAGGGAAGCGCGAAGTAGAACTCCTCCTGGGTCTGTGCGAGAGAGTAGGTGTCCGTTGTGGGCGTGCGCTTCAGGATCTCGGCTGGGACTCCCAGGTGCCTTGATATCTCGTACACCTGCGTCTTGTAGAGGTGGCCGATGGGTTTCACATCTGCGGCGCCATCCCCGTTCTTGACGAAGAAGCCTTGGTCCAGCTCGAGACGGTTCGGTGTCCCCATCACTGCATAGTGCAGGCG
>JAJRTL010000111.1 GCA_024278315.1 Planctomycetota bacterium
CACCCACCATCAACACCCACCATCAACCACCAAGCCCCACCAACCCCGGCAGGGAAGTTGCACCCCGCGTGGCCTTCAGGCGCGCAGGGCGAGCTTGACCAGTTCCTCGACCGTGGCGTCGGGAGCTTGTTGGAGGGCCTTGCCCACCTTCTTCTCGGCATCGCTGGAAGCGAAACCCAGGGCGAGGAGGGCGGCGGCTGCATCTCCGGCGGCGGGACTCTGCCTGGGTGCGGAAGCGTCTTTACCGACTTCGTCGAGCCAGGTCTTGACCTTGTCCTTGCACTCGAGGATGAGACGACCTGCGGTCTTGGGGCCGAGACCCTTGATGCTCTTCAAGAAGACGAGGTCCTCTTGGGAGATGGCTTCGAGGAGTCGCCTGGGCGTGTCGGCGGAGAGAAGGGAGAGAGCCAGGCGGGGACCGATCCCCGAGACCTGGAGCAGGAGCTGGCAGAGGGCGCGCTCTTCGCGCGAAGCGAAGCCCAGGAGGTGGGGGAGATCGTCCTGGCTGACGGTCAGCGTGTAGACACGCCGCAGTCCCTGCTCTTCCCCGAGCCGCTCTCCGGTGCCGAGTGGCGTGCGCATCTGGTAGGCGATGGCCCCATCGGGGCCACCAACGCGGAGCACGAGGCGGGTGGCCTGGCTCTCTACCAGCCGCCCCTCGAGGTGGTCGAACAAGGGATCAGCTCTTGAGCGAGAGGCCCAGGTCGTCGAGCTTGGACTTGATCTCGTTGAGCGAAGTTTGCCCGAAGTTGGGGCAGGCCATCAGCTCGGCTTCGGTCTTGAGGCAGATGTCGCCGATCGTGCGCAGCTTGAACTGCTCGATGACGCGACGGCTGCGAACCGAGAGCTCGAGGTTGGTGATCGGCCTGGCGCGTGGATCGTCGACGTCGTAGTCGTCCTCACTCGGTGGCACCTTGCCGAAGTTCTCGGGGAGGAGCTCGTTGGGGTCCATGCCCAGACGCAGGTTCTTGGAGGTCAGGATCTCCTGGATCTCGAAGAGGGAGGTCTCACCGAAGTTCTTGTAGGAGAGCAGCTCGGCCTCGGTCTTGCGCACGAGGTCGCCCAGGCTCTGGATGCCCATCTTTGCCAGGCAGTTGCGCGAGCGGACGGAGAGCTCGAAGTCGGTGACGGGCATGCGCAGGATGGCATTGCGTTTGTCCTCACGACGCTCCTGGTCCTCGTCGTAGTGCATAACCATGGAGGCCATGGTGTCGTCGAGGTAGAGCCGGGCGCGCTCGTTCATCGGGTCCAGCTTGACCGCCTCGTTGAAGCAGAGCTCGGCGTTGCGCCATTCACCCATGTCTTCGTAGAGAATGCCGAGGTTCATGAGCACGGCGATGTTGGTGGGGCCGAGCTTGCAGTAGTTCTCGTAGAGCTCGAGGGCTTCTTCGTCGCTGCCCTTGAGTTCGAGGAGGCGCGCCAGCCGGAACAGGTTCTCTCGGAAGTTCGGGTCCCGGTCATGGCAAAGGAGATAGGCGTCGACGGCGAGATCGATCTCCAGGTTGCGTTCGTGCAGGAGGCCGGTCAGGAAATCGAGGACGGGACTTCCTGCCAGAGGGCCCGGGTTGTCGAGAAGTGTCTGGATCTCGGACTTGTCCATGCCGCCCTGTCCCACCAAGGCTGCCAGCGCCACGGCCTTTGCCTTGCCCTCATCGGGTGTCGTGGGATTGGCGAGCACCTCGAGCGCCTCCTTGGGGCGCGAGTTGCCGACCAGCGAGAATCCTCGCAGAGCCTTGACCCCGGTGGCTTCCGCATTGGCTTCGAGGGCCACGAGCGCTCTTTCGTGATCCCCCAAGATCCACCAGGCCATTCCAACCAGGAGAGAGCTCTCGTCCTCCTGCTTGGCCCAGCTATGGAGCTGTTCGTGACGGCCTTCGTCACTGAACACGAGTTCACGGATCTTCTGAAGATGAAGCAGGTCGCTCTGACCCTGCTTCAGGAGATCGACGGGGTTGGCCTCGGTGGGGGCCCCAGTGGGGGTCCCGCTTGTGATCTGACTTGGGATCTGCTCGCTCATGAGGAATGCCTGCGCTCCGTGGGCAGAAAGAGGCTCCCCTTGTGAATGGGGGCTCGATCCGGGATGCTTCTTGGATCTGAAAAATCGAGCGAAGAGTATAGAGTCGGGCCTCCCCTCAATCAAGAGCTGTAAGTGCTTATGATATCGTGGGTAAGGTCGGCGTGCAGCAAACCTATGCTGGAACTGGACAAATTCGACTTCCAAGAGACCTCCTACCCCGGGGTAGGGATCCACTTTCTCAGGAGCGATCGGGAGACGGGTTACGCGGCAGTCCTGATTCGCATGGAGCCTGGTTCCTCATACCCCCGACATCGGCATCGGGGCTTCGAAGAGGTCTTCGTCCTGCAAGGGGCCTTCGAGGACGAAGCGGGAGTCCACGGCGAAGGCGTGTCGCTCCGGTACGAAGACGGTAGCCAGCACAGTCCTGCGGTGGCCCCAGGTGGTGAGACCTGTATCTTCTTTGCGATCTCCCAGGAGGGGATCGATCTTCTGGATCAGGCTTGAGCCCTGTGGCGAGCCGCGGCTATGTTCCCTCTCCGGCACCCCATAGCCCGGATGATTCATGAGATCGTTGCGAGCACGTGCGCAAATGGCGGAGCCGTTCGCTCATGTGTGGTCTGACGAGGAGATTTCGAGTTCAGGACGGCTGCGCGAGTTATGAGGTGACCCAAGAGGGTCGTCGAATCGAAGCCATGCCGAGCGAACCTTTAGGTTCGCGGTCCTGGACCGAAAGGCGCCGTCAGACGCATCGAGGTCATGAATCGTTCAGGCTAGGGTTGAAGGCCACGGTCAGGAAAACAGTGAAGTGAGACTCCCATGGTTGCCAAGCGGCTCCAAATCCAGGACAGCATCCGTCACATCATCCACGAAGTAGGTGAGGACCCCGATCGTCAGGGACTCAAGGATACACCCGATCGGGTGGCCAGGAGTTTCAGCGAGCTGCTCAGCGGGTACGGCGAGGATCCCAACGCCGTCATCGGCCGTGGCCTCTTCGAGGCGGAGTGCGATGAGATGGTCATCGTCAAGGACATCGAGGTGTACTCACTGTGTGAACACCACATGCTGCCGTTCTTCGGCAAGGCCCACGTGGCCTACATCCCAGGCAAGAAGATCGTGGGGCTCTCCAAGATCGCACGTCTGGTGGATGTTTTCGCCCGGAGGCTTCAGGTGCAGGAGCGGCTCACTACGCAGATTGCCGATGCCCTCGTGGAGGTGCTCGAGCCTCGCGGCGCGGGTGTCATCCTGGAGGCCGCTCACCTCTGCATGATGATGCGTGGTGTCCAAAAGCAGAACTCGGTCACCGTGACTTCCTGCGTCCGGGGGCGATTCAAGAGTGACGAGCGGACACGGGCCGAGTTCATGCGTCTGGTGGGCAAGTAGGGTCCCCTCTATCGTTGGCGCTTCTCGAAGTACTTGAGGTAGTTGAGAGCGCCATCCCGGACCCGCTTGTTCATGGCGGACATGATCCTCTGTTGTTCACGCCGCTTGTCCTGATTTGCCAGGCGGGCCCCGATCTCCTTGTCGAGCTTTGCGACGAAGGCGTCGCGGTCCTGGAACCGTGAGACGAAATCCGCTACGGCTTCCGGGTCGTGCTGCTTCGTGGCGAAGAGGTAGTGGAACCGTGGGATCAAGCGCTCGTACATGGGATCCAATCTGGGTTCTGAAGCGACGAATGCGGCGGCACAGGCCTCCCGAAGCGTTCGGTACTTGCGAAATGTGAAGGCGTGTTCCTGGATCTTCTGGTACAGCTTTATGCGTTTCTTGTTGGCGGGAATGGGAGACTTGAACCTGTGTGTGCGGAGGATGGTCCGCTCGAAGGCGATGGAGTCTACATCAGGGACGGCGAGGACCTTGCCGGAGTACCAAGCCTCATAGAGCGTGATTCCCTCGTAGACCTTGGCGTCGAGATCGGCGTAGAGACTCTCCAGATAGGCGCCCATCTTGCGTTGCTTGGGATCCTTGTCCATGAGGGCGAGGACCTGGGCCGCTGCCATGTCGCTTCGGGGCGGAAAGCCATGAAGGAAGTTCTCGAAGCTCTCTTCGGGGCGCAGCGCCTTCTTGCGCCGAACGACCCGGTTCTCCTTCCAGGAATACCAGATGGCCTTGTGCAAGGCGGGCAGGAAGGTCCGCGCGGCGATCGCCGCGCGGACCTTGACCAAATCCTGAGTGCCGGCTCGGACGAGTTTGCGTGCCGGAGCGACCCCCTTGGCCCAACGGTCCGCCTCGTTCCAGGTCGCATCCTTGGCCAAGGGGATCGAGAGGAAGGAGGGGCCGAGTGAGACGATGCGTTGGATCGTGGGGTCGGAGTCCTTCATCACGGCGCGCTCGAAGAGAGAGACCAGCCTCTCCCTGTCCTCGGAGGGGAGGGCTCGGAATCTCTCCAGAGGCGGCTTGTCGACCTGGCGTGGTGGAATCGCGGGTGGGGGACTGCCCTGGAGCAGGAGACCCAGAAGGCATGGGGAGATCGTGATCATGCCACCAGCATGCGCGTTCCGGCGAGGCCGGGAAAGGCCCCTGGGTGGAGACGACGAAAATGGGGGACAAGGCGGTTTTCTCGGAGAGCACGGGAGTCGCACACCCTATGATTTCGTTCCTGTTGCGTCCCCAGACATGTTTTCAGGAGAATCTGTGCTTCGAATCCCACTTGCGACTGGCGTCTTGACGCTGATGTTGACCATTGTATTGCCTGCCCAGGCCGGTTCCTCCGGTTCCCGGGCAGCATCGACTCCAGCCCGCGCGAAGGCCGGTCAGGAAGGCTCCTCTATTCTCCGGGACAAGAAGGGGATTCCCCTCGACAAGGATGTTCAGGAGGCCAAGAGCGGTCTCAAATACAGCATCCTCCGAAGCGGGAAGGCTGGGGCCGCCAAACCTGAGGTCGGCGACCTGGTCAAGGTCCACTATTCGGGATGGCTGCTGGACGGAACACAGTTCGATAGCTCCAAGAAGCGCGGCACTCCCATCGTCGTCAGTGTCGGGCGTGGACGCGTCATCCCGGGATGGGATGAAGGTCTTCAACTCATGAGTGTCGGGTCGATCTTCAAGTTCCGGATCCCCTACATGATGGCCTATGGCGAAAGAGGCAGGCCGCCGGTCATTCCGGCCAAGGCGCCGCTGGTCTTCGAGATGGAGCTCCTGGAGGTGATCCGCAAGCCCAAGCTGGCATTGCTGGACGACAAGCTTGCCAAGCTCGCGGACAGTGGACTCAAGTACCAGATCTTGGATGCCGGCAAGGGTGAGGCCGTCCAGGACGGGGACTTCGTGGTGTTCAAGCTCGCGCATTGGAAACTTGACGGCAAGCTCCTGGCCTGGAGTGAGGAGATGCGTCAGGAGCAGGGCTCCTACCCGGCTGGTCCCATCGGTCAGCTCAGGCTCCCCTTCCTGAATGAGGCGCTCAAGCTCATCCAGCCGGGAGGCAAGATTCGTTGCCTCGTCCCCATGACTCTGTCCTTCGGCACCAACCCTCCTCCCAACCTGGCCATGAGCAAGGACGACAAGACGATGTGGGAACTCGAGATTGTCGAGCGTTTCAAGGCTCTTCCTGTTCCGGAGTTCAAGATGCCTGCCAAGGAGGTTCTCAAGAAAACCTCGACGGGTCTTCAGTACGAGGTCCTCAAGGCTCCCAAGGAGGGAGCGAAGGCCGTCAAGACCGGGAACAAGGTGAAAGTGCACTATGCCGGATGGCTGACCAGCGGGAAGCTCTTCGACTCCTCCTACAAGATGGGGAAGCCTTTCGAGATCACGGTCGACCAGGATCCTGTCATCCGGGGATGGCATGAGGGGCTGAAGCTCATGGCGGAGGGGGCGGTCTATCGCTTTATCATTCCCGCAGATCTGGGCTATGGGGCCCAAGGTGCTGGAGGAGTCATCCCACCCAACAGCACACTGGTCTTCCAGATCGAGGTCCTGTCTGTTCAGTAGTTCTTGTTACAGGCTCGTCAGCCTGGATGGCCCTCGTCGCAGGGGCCATGAGCGCGGGGGGCGATCCGGAATGGATGGACCCCCGCGTTTCGTTGTATAGACTGCTCGGCCTGCATGCCGAAGACTGTCCATAATCCCGATTTCCTGAAGAAGAGGCGTCAGGCCCTGGCCCTGGTGAGCCTCGTGATCCTCTTGGCGCTCCTGATGGCCTGGCAGCTCGTCACAGAACGTTCGGAGCCGGTGGGGTTCGCCTTCTGGGTCCAGCTCGGTCTGATCCTCCTCCTGGTCCCCTTCCTCTTCGTGGCTGACCGCAGATCGCTGTCCGTGCTCCACGAAGAGATGGAGAGGATGCGGATCCTGGAGGGCAACGTCCTGCGGGCCAATTCGCAGTTGGAAGCCATCCTGGCGGCGATCTCGGAACCTGTCATCGCCATCGATGAGTCCGGTCGGATTCTGGAAGCCAATGGAGCCTGCGAGGTCGTATTCGGGTATCTGCGAGAAGAGCTGCAGGGCCAGAACGTGTCCATCCTCATGGAGGAGCCCTACCGGAGCGAGCACGATAGCTACCTGGCCAGCTACCTGCGAACCGGAGTCAAGAAGGCCATCGGCAAAAACCGCCAGGTGGCTGGCCGCAAGAAGGACGGGAGTTCGTTCCCATGCGAGATCTCCATCACCGAAGCCAATATCGGAGAGACGCAAAACTTCGTGGGCCTGATTCGAGATCTGACCCAAGAGCGTGAGCTCTCACTCAAGTTTGCCCAGGCGGAGCGGCTGGCCGCAGTCGGCGAGTTGGCCGCTGGAGTCAGCCACGAGATCAACAACCCCATCAACACGGTCCTCAACTGCGCACAGCTCCTGAAGGATGGAGACGAAGATCCCGATCTGCTCCAGGACATCTGCGATGAGGGTGAACGCATCGCCAAGATTGTCCGTTCGCTCCTCGATTTCGCGAAAGAGCACAGCGAGGAAATGACGCCCGTGGCCCTTGGTTCCTTGGTGTCCAGGACCCTGGGCCTCATCCGGCGGCGTATCCAACGGCCGGGTATCGAAGTGCGTCTGAGCGTCGAAGAGGATCTTCCACGACCTTGGCTGTGCTCCCACCAGATCCAGCAGGTGTTGATGAACCTGCTTCTCAACGCACGTGACGCCATCCTCCAGCAGGAAGGCAGAACGGAGCCTGGTGTGATCGTCGTCAGCCTCGAATCGACGCTGTTCGAGGGGCAACAAGGGCTCCTGCTGAAGGTCCGGGACAATGGACCGGGCGTACCCCGAGACAGTCAGGATCGGATCTTCACCCCGTTCTACACAACCAAGCGAGAGGCCGGTGGGACTGGATTGGGGCTTCCGGTCTCTCTCGGCATCATTCAGAAACACGGGGGTAGGCTCGATGTTTCGAGTGATGGCGCGAGCTACTGCGAAATGAGGATACTCCTACCCATCCTGCCCCCAGAGGAGACAAGCTGACCATGGCTCGTATCACCTTGATCGAAGATGAGCGCCTGTTGCTCAAGACGCTGGCGCGGTTTTTGGAAGCCGAAGGGCATCAAGTCCGCGCGGTGAGTTCAGCAAAGGACCTCGGCGGGGATCTTGCCTGCGGTAAGTTCGATCTCCTGATCTCCGATATCTTCATGCCAGGCTATTCCGGTATCGATGTCCTGCGGCATCTCGTGGAGTCCGGCTGCCAGGAGCCCATCGTGCTCATGACCGGTGAGCCCAATGTCGATACGGCAGCCGAAGCGGTGAGGCTCGGGGCCTTCGACTACATCACCAAGCCCGTCACGAAGGACAAACTTCTCGAACTGGTGTCCAGGGCCATGCGGCAGCATGAGCTCGTCCGCGAAAGGGATGAGGCGCGTAGGCGTGAGATGGCTCTGCTCCGAAACCTGGCCCAGATCGGGGAGCAGTCTTCTATCCTGACCCATGAGATCCGGGCTCCCATCTCGGGTTTGCATCATGCTCTCTCGGCTGTCGCGGATCGCCTCAGCATGGACCAGGCGGTGTTGATCGAGGAGATGATCCAGCGTCTCGAGCGGATCGAAGACCTGCTCAATGGCACCCTGTCCTTCGCGCGCCCGCTGGACCTCGTGCTCGCGGAAATCCCCTCATTCCAGCTCATCGGGCAGGCTTTGGAGCACTTTCCGAACGTGGATGAGGGAGTGATCCTTGTGGACGCGCCCGAGGACCTGCCCCCGATGCACGTCGATGCGGGGCGGATGGAGGAGGTCTTGGTGAATCTCATCCAGAATGCGCTAGATGCCACAGAAGATGCAGGTCCGATCCGGATCCGGGCTGGAATCGAGTCAGATACCTTCGAGATCCGTATCGAGGATGGTGGTCCGGGGATTCCTGAGGATCAGCACGAAGTCGTATTCGAACTCTTCCACAGCGGCAAGGAGAAGGGGACAGGCATTGGTCTGCCCCTCTGCCGGAAAATCGTGGAAAGCCATGGTGGAACTCTGTCTCTACATGATGGTGAAATGGGGGGAGCAGCCTTCCATATCCTCTTCCAAGTCTCATGATGCTTGTGACATGATCCAAGAGAGCAAGCCAATCCGCATCTACCTGATCGATGATCAGGCGATGATTCGTGCCGCCTTCAAGTCCCTGATCGAGATGGAAGACGACTTCGTGGTGGTCGGTTCCAATGGCGACCCGCGCCAGGGGGTCCAGGAGATCAAGGAGCTCAAGCCCGATCTGCTGATTCTGGATATCGCCATGCCTGGCCTATCCGGTCTGGATGTGGTTCCGCTGGTCAAGCGTGCTTGCCCTCGGACCAAGGTGCTCATGGCATCCCAGCACGAAGCCTCCAAGTTCGTGCAGCAGGCGCTCCAGGCCGGGGCGGATGGCTACCTGTCCAAGGATTCCGATCCCGAGGAGTTGAGGCTCGCCATCGCTTCCATCTATCGGGGAGAGTCCTACCTCTCTCCCAAGGTTGCAGGAGCTGTGCTCGGCCAGTTGCGCTCGCAGCATGAGGAGGGCGACGACGAGATGCACTCCCGCCTGGACTGCCTGACTCCGCGTGAACGCGAGGTCTTCCAGCTCATCGCGATTGGCAAGGCCAACAAGGAGATTGCCGCGCAACTCAACCTGAGTTTGGGAACGATCAAGAAGCACCGCGAGAATCTGCAACGCAAGTTGGACTGTCATTCGGCGGCCGAGATCGCTCGCCTGGCCATCCAGGAAGGGCTTCTGAACCTCTAACCCGAACGATTCATGACCTCGATGCGTCTGACGGCGTCTTTCGGTCCAGGACCGCGAACCTATTGGTTCGCTCGGCATTGCTTCGATTCGACGACCCTCTTGGGTCGCCTTCATCTCGCGCAGCCGTCCTGAACTCG
>JAJRTL010000112.1 GCA_024278315.1 Planctomycetota bacterium
AGTCCATCAAGCATGAGTGTCTCAACAAGCTGATCCTGTTTGGTCCTGGCTCCCTCGAACGGACCCAGCACGAGTACGCCGTGCACTACCTGATGGAGAGACCGCACCAGGGCCTTGGGAACAATCTCATTCAAGGAGCGCCGGCCAGCAGCAGTCAAGGAAAGATCGAAGCCACAGAACGTCTCGGCGGCATCCTGAAGTTCTACAGTCGGGCAGCCTGAAGGCAGGACTCTGCGAGGTGCCAGTGCACGGATTCGACGCCCCCGTTCTGCTCACACTCCAAGGACTCGTTTGTAGCTGCGGAGTGGTGGATGCCGCCGTCGGCCTCCATCAATGATTCGACGGCCAACTCGGGTCGATCGAGTTTTCGGATAGGACGAGCTCCGTCCCCCGCTGCATCAAAAACGCCCCCGCTCTTGCGGACAAGCTCACCTCCGTAGCCAATTGACGAAGGCGATGAAGATCACCTTCTAGCGTCGCTGCCCCGAAGTCCCTCTGCAGTCGATCCGACGGGATACTCATGGGCGGATGGGCGCATGAACAGGGTCACCTGCTCAGCGAACTCTCATGATCATACAGACCACGCCATTCAGCATTGCTCATCCGCCGACTTGCTCCTGAGATGCGAAAGCACTTCAGACTTGCGCCCTGACAGAGCACGCGCTGCCCCTTCCAGGGGTAGAGCACAAGCAACTGGGCGGGACGGGGAACTGCAGCCCACCCGGCCTCTCCAACTGACCCTGGCCATCGTATCACAGAAAAAGCGTCATCGGCGGGGACATAGTCCAGTCCCCATTCCTCCTCCCTCCAATCGCTCATTCCCCAAGCGTCCGCTAGACTCAGTTGGTAGGAGGCAACCCACGCCCTCTCTGGCTCGGTCCAATCCAACCCTCTGCATTGTTTCTGGCTCAAGAAGACCAGATTCTGACACGTCCGTCGAAACCGTCTCCAGCGACCCAACAATGCAGAGGTGTCGGAGATGTAGCCATTCCGCTCTTCGTTCAACCATCGGAACGGTCCTTCCAGATGCCGAATGGAATTCTCCGCCAGAACAGCCATCCGCCAATAGAACACTGAGGCCGGCTCAATGAACCCAGTCTGAGGAAAAACAAACTGTGGTCGATCCACATTCTCGATCAGCCTCGGCGCTGATGCTGACTGTTGGGTCATGACGATGGAGCAGACGACGGACTCCACCTGATTCTGACGCCACGCCTCGGTCCTGAACTGAGGAGGAACATCCGCAGGCAGATCTTGCAACAACGACGCCAACATCCATCCGTAGAGCTGCTGCGGTCTTGGGCCATACTCCTCAGGTACTGGCAATCGAACACTGCGGTCACCCCAGGCAGCCGATGCGCCATCGCGTTCGTCCACCAGATCGAGCAAGAGATTCCGACTCATCTTCAACGCTCCCACGGGAGAGTGACTCACGAGCCGAATCAAGACAGGAGTTTGAATCTTGCCGGGCGCGGGCTCCGGCGATCGAGAATCAAAGCCGAGAAGGAAACGTATCCCGATGTCAGACCTGAAGCCCAGGAGTCTCCTCATATCGTGGTGTTCTCGCGCCCGAGACCAATCTCTCTCCTCCTCCTCCGCCTCGCTCCCATGACCCCTGCGGTACCAGAATGACCACCGAACAAGATCCATGGCCTGACTCACCTCAGGCCTGTTCTCTTCTCCATCCGCCATTCGCATGCAAGAATCCAGTAGATCGAGAGCGCAGCCATGGACAGGATCAGAAGAAGGGAAGAAGCTTGACTCCAGCACCGTCAGCGCCTGGAGGAAAGCCTTGCCTGCTCGATCTTCTTGTCCGAGTCGACGGGCTGACCAATCCAAGCCGGGATTGGCTTTCTGATAATTCGAGGCCTTTCTGGCCCCCTCTATGATGGATGTTCTGAGTGAATCGTCGAAGCAGTCGCGAAAGTTCCTCCGCAGATGGTCCTGTTTCGATTCCGGCAGGCCCTTGAAGAGTGGAGGCGTTCCTCCCTCACCGTGATTGAGCCATTCTATCGTCGCTCTGATTTCATGATCCAAGTCAGCGTCCCCAACCTCCTTGCCTGCATCCAGGATTCGAATCGCGACGGCAAGGGCCAGATGAACCTCGCGTTCGGCCTCCATCCACGTTTCAGAGCTCCACTGCGGTTTCCGCAGCACGTCCTTCACCGAAGCGGAGAGCAGAGCAAGAACCTCCTTGAGCCTCTCTCCAGCAGCGCGGTACAGGACCGCCTCAGATTGGCGCACCAAAGCGCTGTGCGCAGCAAGCACGGAGTAGCTGGTAATGAAGATCGGGATCTTGCTTCGGACATACGGCACATACGCCTGTGAATAGCCACGCCCGGTCTCAAGGAACCCCGCGCTACCGAGTGCTCCGATCTCGACCTGGTCCAAGCCCAACGCCTTGGCCTGATCCACCCAAGGTTCCACGGGGGTAGCACAGGCAGCCAACAAGCCGAGAGTCCCAGCCATCACTGTCCACACTCTCACGCCGGCTCGGCCATGACGGATCGCGTTCCTAACGGTGCAGATTCTATTGTTCATAGTCCCTTCCAACTTCAAGATGACAACTTGGTTGCGCAAGTAGCCTCAGGTCCTCGAAACTCCCAATCCTCCGCATGGCTCTTGTAGCCACTGAGGCACGGAGACCATGAGCGAGTCTCGAACCGCTTCCGAATGGGATAACACGAATGATTGGAGCTCTTCCCCTTTCGGCCACGACGCTCCATGACGAACCATCGATTCAGCGCCAAGTAATGGTGCGCCCAATCGAAGGTGAACCCTGAGACGATCTTGGCCTTAGCGTCGGCTGATTCGAACCGTTCTTTGGCAGACCGATGACATTCTCACCTGTGGTGGTCAGAATCTCACTCTCCTCTGGCATCGCGCCCTTTAGGCGCTCTCTAAGGTGGTCCCCTAGATGATTGGGTTTTCCGGCGTAGCACACGCCAAGGACGATGCAGTTGGACTTTACCAGATCCCTCCTAAGCATTGCCATCAAGAGTGTCACACGATTTCGAGTTCCGACCTTAGGGATCTTCTTGCATCCCGGACTGATGACGTCGTTGTCCTTTCCATGCTCCACCAGAATGGACACCAGCTTTTTCCACACCAGACCTTTCTTTTCACCTTGCTTTCGAGCACGCACTCGAGCTCCCGCCTCTGCCTTACCCGTTGCTTTCTTTTTGAATCGCAGCAAGCTGGGATCCTTCTTGTCTACTTCAGCAGTTATCCCCTCCATGCCCTTCTGGGCCTTGACCATCTTCATCAGCGCAGAGAATTTCTCCCTTCTTGCTTTGTTCTTCAGCATTGAGTTCGGACTGTCACGCTTCTCAGGTGGTGCATACATGCGCACAACAACCTCTCCTCCCTCATCATCGTTTGCCAGGGATTGAAGGGGACCAAGGAGCCGATTCTTAGAAACTCCCCCACTCGACAGGGTCGTCACTCCTAGGTACATATTGCCATTGATCACAGCATTGACACGAAGGCCGAGAGGATCAACAGCGTTCAATGAATCACCTCCGGCATAGCAATACCCATTTCCCCAGCTAACGACATCACCCCAGATCCCAATCAAGTCGCTCGTTACGAATCGTCCATCAGAGGGCGAATAGTACCGGTTGCGGAAGTAGACGAGGTTGGTCTCGATGTCGTGGTAGCGACCGGTAAAGCCATAGGCGATGTTGAAGCCCGGGCTGCCTTGCACGAGGGTGCGGAAGCCATACTCGTCGTACTCGAAGCGCGCGATCGTTGCGCCGGACTCGTCGACGACGCGAACGACATTGCCGATCTGGTCCTGGACGAAGGAATACCTGGCCCAGGTGGAGCCCAGCTTGCGGGCCATGCCGAGGTGTTCGTCGATGCCGATGCCATCGAAGTAGGAGACCGTGGGATTCCAGACTCCGTCATACTCCTCCAGCAAGCGCCAGCCGTCGTAGCCGTACCAAGTGGATTCGTAGAGACTGACCTTGGAGACGCGGCGGTTGTAGGAGTCGTAGCCATACCAGGCCACGAACTCGAGAGAGGCCTCGTTGACAGTCGAGTTGAGGCTCGAGTTGACCGAGTCGGAGATCCTGAGGTCCTTGCTGGTCGCCTTGCTCGTGCGAGCCTGCAGCAGGCGA
>JAJRTL010000113.1 GCA_024278315.1 Planctomycetota bacterium
CACGACGCGCATGGACAGGATGGCTACGTCGTTCTTGAGGGAGTTGCTGTTGAGCTTGCTGCTCTTGACCACCTTGCCGGCGGACATGATGACCTGATAGATGTTGGGATCCCCGAGAGTGGAGACCACTTCCGAGGTTGTACCCACGTAGTAGATCGGAGCCGAGAAGGGTTCCTTGGCGATCGAGCGAGCGCGCGTCAGGTCTCCGCTGACGCCCGAGATGGCCGTGAACGTGCCCTTCGCAGTGTTGACGAGATACAGTCCGCCACCCACGCCCTTGGAATCGGGATAGGTAGCCGCAACGATGTCGCCGGGAGCGCTTTGCGCAGCCAGGGGGGAGAGTGCCGCAGTGAGGGCGATAGCCAGATACTTCTTCATCGTAGATCTCCTAGGGACGGTGCCTGAACGTGGGAATCGAACACCTGGGAACGCGTTGTCCTTGGTATGGATCCGCAGACTTCTCAACGAAGGAATCGTCGATCTACGCTTCTGGGGCATCGCCTGGGACATCGCCTGGGGCAAGCGCTCCGGGGATCCCTCCTGAGGGCCCAGGGCTTGCGGCTCCACCCTGGGGCCCGTAGAACCAGGGGTGGAGCTTCTCCTTCCTCGAATGTCATCTCACGAATCCCCACTGCCGCCACATCAGGATGCCGACGCCTGGCCTCGGCTGATCGACGAGTTGGCAGTGGAGGCCATCCTCGTCCTGATCTCCTCCTGGATGGGTGCCAGGCTCAAGCAGGACTCGAGTCCCGAGGACCTCTGGCAGGAGACGCTCTGCATGGCATGGAGGGATCGTACGCAGCATGAGTGGCGTGATGTCTCCCACTACCGACGATGGGTCCTCGGAATCGCACGCAACCGTGTTCGCGAAGCCGTGAAACACTCGGGGGCGCAGAAGCGCGGGGGTGGGAAGAAGCCCGAACTCCTCTCGGTGCTGGCCGAAGCCTGCGGTGAGGATGCGAGTGTGTCGGGGCTGCTCCCACCCAACTCCGAAACGCCGAGTCGGATGGCTCATCTCGCAGATCGAGCTCGTCAGATGGAGTCCAGCCTCGAGACCTTGCCGCCTGAGTATCGTGACGCGCTGCGCCTGCGGATCTTCGAACAGCTGCCACTGAAAGAAGTAGCGGAGGAGCTGGAGGTCTCGCTCGCGACGGCAAAGAAAAGGGTCTATCTGGGTGCGGAGCTCTATCGGTCCGCACTCCGGGAGGCGCTGAGCCATGTGCCTGGAGCCCGAAGGAGTGAGGAGTGAGCCAAGATCACGAGAGTCTGTACGACGCGTTCGACAAGCTTCTCGAGGCGCGCTTCCAGGGAAAGGATCTGGATCCAGCCGAACTCCTCGCGGAGATGCCTGGGCAGGGTGATGACATCGAAGCCGCTTCGCAATTGGTCAGCGAGGTGACCTCTCCAGCCAGGGTTGGCGTGGTGCCCGAGATCGCTGGCTTCCGGATCCTGCATGAGATCGGTCATGGCGGCATGGGGACGGTGTATCTGGCCGAACAGGAGAAGCTGGGGCGCCGCGTAGCCATCAAGGTGCTGGCTCCCTCGCTGGCCTTGTCCAGGCGTAGCCGACGGCGCTTCCTGGCCGAGGCCAAGGCGCTCGCCAGATTGACCGATGAGCACATCGTCGCGGTGCACGACATCTTCGAGGAGCAGGGTGTGCTGGCCTATGCCATGGAGTGGGTCGAGGGCAAGAGCCTACGGCAACTCTTGCAGGCTCTGCGTCACCGCGGCCTGTCCGCCGAGAGCATGAGTCTGCAGGATCTTGCGCGGGAGCTCGGGGTCGATCTGGACCAACTCGAGGCACGCACTCCTCTCCAGTTCTGGTTGCAGACCGGCATCGCCATTGCGCGCGCTCTGCAGAAGGTCCACGACATTGGCATCGTCCACCGCGACGTCAAGCCCGGCAATGTCCTGATCCGCAAGAATGGCAAGGCGCTCCTCGCCGACTTTGGCCTGGCACGCACGGGTGACTCCACGATGTCCCTGTCGAGCGGATTCGTCGGAACTCCGATCTACGCACCACCCGAGCAGCTGCGGGCGGACGAAGAGGAGCTGGTTGGGGACGAGAGTGCGAGCGGGGAGACCAGGGACCAGGAAGGTGTTTCTGACCGAGGTGTGGACCACAGGGCCGATATCTATGCCCTGGCGGTGACGCTCTACGAGGTTCTGACCGGCAAGCCGCCTTTTCGAGGGCAAACCACGGCTGCTGTCCTCCTGCGCATCAGCACAGGACGAGCCGAACGTCTCCGGTCGGTGGCCCCTGGCATGCCGCGTGATCTCGAGGTCGTGCTCGAGAAGGCCATGGATCCAGATCCGGATCTGCGCTACCCCGATGCCGCCAGCATGGCGGACGATCTGGAACGGATCCTCGATCTGAAGCCCATCCACGCGCGCCGGCTGAGTCTGCCGCGTCGGGTGACCCGGTTGGCCCGCCGCAACCAGAGGAGCCTCTGGGCTGCGGGAGTCGGCGCAGCTCTCGTGCTTGCCGTGGGGGCCGCCTGGGTTGCCAAGAAGAACAGCGACAGGGAGCGACCGATCCAGGTGACCGCACTCAAGCATCGTGCGCATCTCGAACTCCTTCGACCCGAGGTGCGGCAAGCGACCTGGTTGGATCTCGTCCGAGGGGAAATCAGTCAGACTGAATTCACTCGGGCCCAAGCGCGACGCCGCAAGGCCTTGAACCTCTATGCCGAGGCCATGGCGCTGGACCTGAGTCCCAAGCTCGCTGCGGAGCACGCAGCCCTCCAACTGGTCCTCCGATTGCCAGAGCTGGCCAAGTCAGGACTCGAAATGGGGTTGGTTCAAAGGGACTATCCAGCCCTGGGAAACGTCCATCCGCTCGTGCTTCGCACCCTGACGAGGACCGCTTGGATTCCCCAGGCCTCGGAGAGTGGGGCCCCACGCATTGCATCGATCCGACTCTCCTACCCTGTGCTGCGTCCCGGCGCGACGACCTTGGATCCCGCCTTGCTCGAAGAGCGTCGGGTCTGGGGGCTGCTTGGCTTCCTGGGGGGTGGAAGGGAGATCTGTGAGGATTCCTGGAGACTCCTCGACCAGGAAGACTGGGATCTGCCCATGATCGATGTGGCCCTCGCGCAGATCTATACGGCGGACGGAAGGCCGGCTCTGGCTCTTCAACGCCTGCGGAAGGCACTGGCCAGCTTTCCCGGTCTCGTGGATCTGCAGTTGGATCTCGCGGCTGTTGTGGTCGCCTTGGGAGATGATCGCATGGCCTTGCACACGCTCAGGAATGTGTCCTCGGAGCAGAAGAAGACGCGTCGATGGAAGACACTCCAGGCACAGGCTCTGGCCATCTTCGCTCCAGAAAGGGCACGCCCACTGCTGGAATCCTTGGAGACGATCGATACCACTGATCCCCTGCCTGTCTACGCCTTGGCCTCGATCGACCTGCGGCTGGGACAGACGGCGCAGGCATTCGACCGGCTCGATGGCCTGGTCCGGGCGCACCCACATGCCACGCGCTACCGTCTCGCCCTGGCGCGAGCCTCGCTCAGGCTGGGTCGGGCCAAGCCCTATCTGGATCAGGTGCGATACGTCGTGGATTGCCGCTTCGGTCTTGCCCGCTCGGTGGGGGCGACCCGGGATCTCCTCGATATTCTCCAGTTGGGTGGGCTCTATCGGCTTTACGCGCATGGGGTGAAAGAACGCAGCAAGTACGGAAGTCCCGATGCCATCGGTATTTCGGACGATTGGTGGCGGGGGAGAGGCCGGTGGAACTCCCGCACGGAGGTCGAAGCTCACTACCTGCCCAAGCGCAAGTGAGCCTGGGGGGCAGGATCATCGAAGAAAAGGTAGCCGTGGTCAGGGCGGTTTCCTCCTTGGAGTCATGATGCAATTCAACTGTCCGAAGCAACTCCTCTGGGTCGGGGCCATGAGCCTGGTCCTGGTCGCCCATCTCCAAGCCAACCCACAGAGCAAAGGCGAGACTCCCGCCGTGCCCGCGGCCAAGACTCCCGCGAAGACTCCCGCGAAGGGCAAGTCGATGAAGATGGGCAAGATCCAGAAGATGCGGCCTGCCCCCAAGCTGAGTCCCGAAGAACTCGAGAAGCGCTACGCGAAGAAGCTCGAAGGGCCTTGGATCGCCAAGGGCAAGTGGATTCTCGACTTCGACGAAGCGAGGGCGAGAGCCAAGCGCGAGGGAAAGCTCATCTTCGTCTACTTCACTCGATCCTATTCCTACTGAGGCCCTTGCGAGGCGCTCGAGAGCCGTGTGCTCTCCCAAGACGGAATCCAGAAGTTCACGAACCAGGTCATTCCCTACCTCCACGTCACGACGAGGATTCCCGGCAAGAAGTACGACAATCTCCTCCGGAAGAACGGGTTCGGTGGATTCCCGACCCTGGCCTTCATGGATGCCGAGGGCAAGGTCCTTACGAAATTGCACTACTCCAAGCGGTCTCTCGAAGGCTTCGCGGAGAGTCTGAAGAACGTGAGCCGGCTTCAGGACCTGCGCGCCCGCGCGGCTTCGGATCCACAGGCAGCGATTGATCTGCTGCTGCTCGAGATGGAGATGAAGACCCTGCGCTTCGAGGCCGCCAAGGAGCGAGCCAAGGGCCTGGACTTCACGCCGGCTGAACGACTCGTCTACGAGGCTGCCCTGGTCGAGACACTCTCACGCCTCAGCCTCGAAAAGGCGAAGGCTGCGGTGGCAACCCTGGACTTGCAAGCCGGTCCAGGTGCCCGTGCAAGGGCGATCCTTGGAGATCTGGAGATCCGCAAGGAACTCCGGCCCATCCTGCGCCGCTATCGCCCGGGTGTCGATCCGGATCCTCCCTACCATCTCGCCTATGGCCTCTTCCGGAAGGGTCGTCTGCCGAGCGACAAGCCCCATGTGGATACGCTCTATTGGACCAGCCTGTCGAGGGCCGCGTTCAAGGTCAAGGACGTCAAGGCGTTCGAAGCTGCCCTCGATCACCTGCGCCCCGCCATTGCGAAAACCAATGCGAGCTGGCTGAAGAGCCTGGAGGACAAACTCGTGGCCCTCAAGAAAACCAACGACAAGAACTAGTCTCGTCTCCCCTTCGATCCCATCAATCCCTGGAAGTGATCCGATGAAGAACTCCTCCACACTCCTGCTGGCTTCGCTCCTCCTGAGCACAGCTCTCTCGGCGCAGACCAAGCCTTGCGTGTCGATGAACGACTCGACGAACAAGGCGACAGGGCTCATCACGGCCAAGAGTTTTGCTGGACCTGGTCACTGGGCTCTCCAGTGGACGCCCGGCTCGACCTATGTTGCCCAGTCCCTGACAATCTTCACCGGAAGCAAGTACCTGGCGGGGTTCCATTCACTGGAGGTCTGGAGCCAGGATGCCAAGACCAAGAAACCTGGCGTGCGCCTCGCAGGCGGCACCTGGTACTTGCCCAAGGGAACGGTTCAAGGCTGGTACGGAACCAACCTCGACAAGATCCAGGTCCTCGCCAAGGGCACGACCTACTGGATCGTCTGGATCGAGCCCGGTTGGAGCAATCTTCCGCATGAGGTGGGTGGCAAGCCGAGTTTGCCGCTGGTGCGTCGATCCGGGTCGGTCGGGAGCTGGACCATGACTCCGGCTTGGGGCTTCAAGTTCCGTCTCTACTGCAGCCCACAGGACAAGGTGGTCCTCAAGCCCGTCGGTAAGCCCTGTACTGGCGCGGAGAAGCTCATCGCTACGTCCTTCTCCAATACCTTTCCACTGGTTGGCAACAGTGCCTTCCGCATCGAGGGAACCGGCGTGCCCAGTGGCGCGGCTTCCTTCCTGCTCCTGGGGGCCAAGAAGGCCTTCCAGCCCATACCCTTGAACGCGGCCGCCACGGGTTGTTTCCTCAACACCGATATCGTGATGCTTCTCGTCGGCAAGTCCGGCACGGGCAATCAGCAGGCCAAGCCCGCGGTAGGCGCTGCACATCATGTCCGGTTCGACCTTCCGATCCCCAACAACACCAGTCTCAAGGGCTCCTTCCTGGGCACTCAGATCGCTGTCTTCGACGCCAAATCCAAGAACAAGCTCCCCATGGTCTTTACCAACGGCTTGCAGATCACCTTCCAGTAGGCGGAGACTCTCTTCGGCGTCCCTTCAGAGTTCGAAGGTGATGCCGAGGGACCAGCCCTGGGTTCTCTGGCCAGCGAAGAAGGAGCCCATGAAACCGATGCGGCTCAAGGGCAGACCACTGTCGGACAGGTCCAGTTCGGCTCCGAGTCCTACCTCGGCCAGGGTCTTGAAACCCAGTGGGTCGACATTGGGTGTCAGGATCTGGAAGAGGCCCGTGCGGATGCGGAAGTCGAGCGGGTTCTCCCAGATCTTCTCCCCTGTCCGGTAGACGAAGTCGAGACGTGCCGCGAGGAAGTCGTTCTGGACTTCGCCCTCCTGACTGATGTCCGTGGCATCGAAGACCTTCGTCCAGGTGTGCATGTAGTTGAGGTCGCCTTCCATGCGCCCCCAGTCAAAGGATTGACGGTAGAGAAGGCTGGCGCCGGCGGAGATCGTGTAGGCCTGCAACTTCCAGTTGAGCACGATGCCGTCGAGGAGCGGCTTCCAGATGATGTTGCCGACTGCATCGTACCGACCTTCGTTCTCGACCCTGCTGTAGGCCAGTCCAGCGACGGGGCGGATCCCGAAGCCCCCGCCGAGATCGAAGGTCCATCCGACAGTGCCCATGGCGTTGTAGGCCGTGCTGATGGAGTCGATCTGGCTGGAGACGATGTTGCCGTTGACGGGCAGGTCGAGGATGACCGAATCCGTCTCCTTGAGGTAGCCAAAGCCTCCACCCAGATAGAGCTCGCCGGGCAGATTCCCGACTTTGGGGTTCCACTGGAAGGGAAACTTGAAGGTGTCGATGCGGCTATCGGGTGCCCGTGGATCATCGTTCTCTACCTTGAAGGTACCGCTGGATACCTGAGGAAAGAGGTCGATGGAGACGAAACCGGCGACCAGGGAGGCAAACGTCCCGGGATCGAGGTCCTGCCGGATCTGATCGCGGATCTCGTCGAGCGTCTGGGCTCGGAGGCCAGCTGTTGTCAGCAAGAGACCTGCGATGATCGTGGGCCAACGTTGGCGCCAGAGTTTCTGCATGGAGCTTCCCTCCGTCACTCTCTGCTCAGGGTTCGCTGGGATCAGAAATGCTTGGCCACGAGTTCGAGTGTCTCTGCCTCGAGCTTCATGCATTGCTGGATGATCTCGCCTCCACGCCTCATGTAGTCCTCGACCATCGCTTTGTCCTCGAGGTCGGTCGTGTTGGTCTTGACGTTGAGGTAGGCGCCCATCGCTGCGGTGCGTGCGCAGAGCGCACCCACACCAGCGTCCGAAGCGGAGGCTGGGTTGCCGATCTCGGCCATCTTCTTGGTCGCTTCCATGGACGCGAGGGCAACCTCCATCGTGCGGAAGGGGACATCGATCGCGTTCTTGGTGGCCGCCTGGATGGCTGAGTGCCGCGCGGCCTTGTCGGCCTCGCTGGACTTGGGCAGCCGGAAGGCATCCATGATCCCGTTGAAGGCATCCGTGTCCTTGTCGATCAGGACCAGCATCTCGTCGTGGCAGGCCTTGGCCTTCTCGGCCCATTCGGAGAACTCCTCCCAGCGATCGTCCCAGCCGCGCTTGTGCGAGGAGAGGTTGGCCACCATGGCTCCCAGCGCCGCGCCCATGGCGCCCATGGCCGCAGAGACCGAACCTCCGCCCGGGGCCATCGACTCCGAGGCCGTTTCCTCGACGAACTCGCGCAAGGTCAGGTCCACGAGCTTCCTCTCGCCCGAGTCCGCCGCGATGGCGTACTCGATGATCTTCTCTTCGGACTTGAAGGGGTAGAGCTCGTCGAGTCCCATGGATTTGACGGCGATCTTGATGAGTTCCTTGTCGGAGACCCCGGTGGAGCGCTTCTGCTTGCGCAGGAAGTAACGCCCCGCATCCAGCATGGCCTGCAGGGGGATGAGGCCAACCAGCTCCGAGCCCGTGACGCGGATGCCTCGTGCCGCTGCGCGCTCGCAGACCGCGTCGAAAGCGACGTGCGCCGAGGTCACGCTGATGTTGGTGAGGTTCATGGAGATCTGGGCGATGCCGAACTCCTCGATGAACCAGCCGATGCCCTTGACACACTTGAGCATGCCAGGCTCCCAGACGGGCTTGCCCTGCTCGTCCTTGATCTGCGCGCCATCGAGCTTGCCACCCTCACGCTTGATGCGACCCTTCTCGCGCACGTCGAAGGCAATGGCGTTGGCGCGTCGCGTCGAGGTCGTGTTGAGGTTGACGTTGTAGGCCACAAGGAAGTCGCGCGCGCTGACGGCGGTCGCGCCGGCGCGTGGGTTGAACTCAGCGGGGCCGAAGTCGGGTTTCCACTCTGGATCCGCGAGCTTCGCCTCGAGACCCTCGTACTCACCAGACCGGACCACGGCCAGGTTGCGGCGCTGATCCGAGAAGGCCGCGTTCTCATAGCAGTAGACCGTCGTACCGGTTTCCTCTCCGATTCGCTTGGCCATCGTGCGCGCATACTCCACGCACTCCTCCATGCTCACGCCCGTGATCGGCACGAGCGGGCAGACGTCGGTTGCGCCAAAGCGCGGGTGTTCGCCCGTGTGCTTGCTCATGTCGATGAGCTCGGACGCTTTTCGCACGGCCTGCACGGCAGCCTCGATGACCGGCTCGGGCTCACCCACGAAGGTCACGACCGTCCGATTGGTGGCCGCCCCCGGATCCACGTCCAGGAGGCTGACGCCGTCCACGGCCTCCACGACATCGGTGATCTGCTTGATGATGGACATGTCCCGCCCTTCGCTGAAGTTGGGAACACACTCGATGAGTCTGGTCATGGCTGTCTGGCTCTGCTGGCTGTCTCGGCTGCCGCTCTCTCCGAGCCCTCCTTCGGTCCCGGATCCCAGTTTTCGGGCCAACCAGGAAACCGGGTCTGCAGGCGGGCGGCAAGCCCTTTCATGGATCCGAAGGGAGCCTTTGTTCCCGATGGGCACATCCGAGGACAGAGAGATCCTCTTGCGCGCGGCTACTTGTCTTCGGCTTGGCCCGGGAGCAGGCTCGCCTGGATGTCCTGGATGAGCTTTTTTACTTCCTCTTGGGTGAAGGCGCCGGTGATCTGCCCCTTCCCAGCGATGCGTCCCATGATCTTGGGAGCGATGCGGACGGAGCCACGGAGGATGATGGCGGCAAAGCGGTCCTTGTTGCGTGCCGTGAAATCGCCATAGGCATCCGCGCGTTGCGGAAGGAAACTGTAGGCAAGAGCGG
>JAJRTL010000114.1 GCA_024278315.1 Planctomycetota bacterium
CTCGTGTTTCCGCGTCCGTTCATCGAGGCTCATAGCCCATTTCCGGTCACGCTTCCCGGGGAGATTGGCACAGCGAGGGGATGAGAGCTCCGCATAGAGCTCGCGAAGTTGGACGGCATCGAGTGTGAGCGTAGGCTGGCTGTCTCGTCGTATTCAGCGGAGGAATACGATTCCTCGTTGTCCCTTAAAAGGAGCGAGGGCGACGAGCCCCCATTGTTTACTACGCAATAGGCCCGCCACCCTCGATCTAACAGATGGTTGTGATCGCACGCCCGTTTCCCGTCCCCGTCGAGTCCTTGTCCGAGCTGAGTTGCCTTCCGTCGGTCGAAGAGCTTCGGCCGACCTGCTGTCCTCTTTGCCAAGGACCATCTCGGACTGAGGATGGCCTCCAGATCGTGGGGCACGGGACCTATCAGCGTCAGGTGCTGGGGCTGCTTGGTGGCTGCCAGGGGGTGCTGGTGCGGATCCGGCGTTTCTTCTGTCGTGCCTGCCGGCACACGCTCAGCGTCCTGCTGCACCACGATGGGGTCATCGAGGAAGGCGATGATGGAGGGTCGTCCTCCGCACCCCGGACAAGGGGGCTGGCAAACGAGCTTTGGATCTATTATCCCCAATCCCCCTCCACCGGCATCCAGCTGGTCAGCAACTGAGCGGGTTAGCCGGGGAGTTTTCCCCAGAGAATTCGAAGACGCTCCTTGCTCCTTGCTCCTTGCTCCTTGCTCCTTACTGTTCCTGCTTCGCTTTCGTCAACTACTTGGAGTTGGAGATGAAGAGGATTCGAAACTGTTGTATGGCATTGTGCGGGATCGCTCTTGGAGGCAATGTTACGAATGCCCAGGGGGGGCCGCCCCCGCCTTTGCCAACTACGCAAGCGGTGCTCGCAAGGCTTGAGGCGATAGCTGCGTCTACCAACGACTGGGAGATGAAGCTGAGGTTGAAGTACATGGCGGCATCTCTGAGAGTTGGCTTCCAGAGAAAGAAGATCCGAAGGGGGAAGAGGATGAAGCCTGCGACGGCGGGGCGAACGAGTGGCGAGGATGGGGAGCAGGGCAGCGCACTTCTGCCGGGGTGGGGGCCACGCCAGATCATCGAGATTGGTGATCCTGCCTTCAAGAAAAGGCAACGCGATCTCAAGAAGGCGTGCGTCCAGATAGGAAAGCTGAAACAGGCTGACCTGCACTGTTTTCTAACAGACCTGATGCTGCTGACTCTCATACACGAGTGGGTGCATGTGCAGCAGCGTTCAGCCATTCCTTTGGATGATGCGGCGCACAAGGCCCAAGAATGCGAGGCATATCGAATTGGGTGCTACATGACCGGCTGGTTCTTGACTGGACTGCCAAAGTACGCTGGGCCTCACAACGCTTGCAGTCTTGCTAGACTGATGGCACTGGAGGCCAGAGCTTGCACGGGACTGATGATGAAGGAGTGCCTCTAGTGTATATCCACATCCGCGATCGCGTATTGCGCGTGAATCTTGTTCTTTGTCTACTCTGCTTGTCGCTAGCACCGGCCAGGCAATTGTCTTCGCAGGCCCCTGCGGAGCCTGCGGGGCGAGAAATACGCGCTCATTTCTATGATTTTGTTCCCTCAACAGCTCCATCAACCTCTGTTCTCATCTCCAAGCGGCGGACCCAGTCAGGAGTGTCTGTCCAGCGTGTCGCACTTTCACAGACTCATCCTCGGCTGGACTACACAGGTTTG
Source organism: Planctomycetota bacterium (assembly GCA_024278315.1). Taxonomy (GTDB): domain Bacteria; phylum Planctomycetota; class UBA1135; order UBA1135; genus JAJRTL01. The sequence continues at coordinate 1,705 of JAJRTL010000114.1, forward strand.
GGAGTCGTCTGGGGGGCGACCAATCTCCATGGATTCGAACAAGCCGACGCGAATGACATCCTCCTCGTAGGTCGGAGTTCGACCGGCAAGGGAGCCATTGCCCTCCTGCGGGACGGGCCAAGCGGTTTCGCGCAGGTGGGACCATTGTACGAAGAGGCAGGCTCGCGTTTTGTAGCGGTGGCCTATTCGGGAAAGAAGGGACGCGTCTATCTCCTGGATTCTTGGAAGAAGCGGATCGTATACGCCAGTATGGCGGTGGGGGCGTCGGCACTACCAACCCAGTGGACGACTCTGCTAACGGACCAGGGGCTGTCGGAGCTAGGTGCTGCCAACGAGGTTCAGCTGTGGATGGACAAAGATGGCGATGAACCCAGGTTGGCATTCGCTGCTCCACTGGGATCCCCACAGTCCGCCTACTACATCATGGATGGAGCAAACGGTGTGCAGGTCACATTGCTTGAATTGGGGGCAGGGGACGTAGCCAAGATCGTGACGCAGCCCCTCCGGGTCGGTACCCCGACGGTCCGGGTAGAGGCCAAGCCCGGCCTTCAGGTGGTGGTCACGGATCTGGTCTACGGTACGCCTTTGGGCACGGGCGTCGTGCCACCGGGTGGGTTTCTGGACGTGAACGTCGGGACTGTCGGTTGGGGGCAGATCTTGGGTGCTGGCCTCCTGGCCGGACCTGTCGGTCCGCCCTATCTGTTCCCCTACAAGAGTTGGGGGCAGGCCGAAGCCTTGGACAGCAACTTGAGCATCGAGACGATCGGCGAGATCGAGTCTTCGACTGCTTGGGTGGACCAGCCGCACTTCCGCGCTACGGTGGGCATAGACTGGCAGCAAGCTCCTCAAACAGCAGCCTCTTACAATGCCACGCTGCTCGTGGGATCGGAACAGGATCTGGTTCCTATTGCTGGAGGGCAATATGCGCTGCTGGGGGCTGGTGCTGTTGCTTTCGGAACAAATGTGCTACTGGATCCAGCATCGATGCCCAAGGGTATCGGTATAGTTGACCTTCCGATTGCCAATGACCCGATGCTGGGAGGGACGGTCACGCTTCTCCAGTGGATCATCTCCAAGAGCCCGACGGAAGCCAAGATCTCGAACGTCGCCGCCTTCTTCATCTATCCCGAGCGCTTCGATCCGGACCAGGTCCCTCAAGGCATGCAGGCTTCCAAGTCCAAGGGTGGAGCCCGCAAGCCCCGGACCAGGAGAAGGCCCGAGAGCATCTTTGTCCAACATGCCCGCTACAACTGGCTCGTGACGAAGAACAAGGGGGTCTTGATGGACAAACGCGTCCGCGCTGCGTTCCGCAAGCTCTTGCGAAGGAAGTAGGCAGGCAACGAGGCAACCAACACGGAACTGGGACACCGGCGCCACCGCTGGCCACCTTCGGCAGCGGTGGCTCGTCGGTCCAGCCGATCGAGCCGCCCCTCGCGCCGATCGTCGTGATGGCCAGCATCGGCAGCGCCCACTGACAATCCGTGCACTGACACGCTGCAGAGTCCTGTCTTCAGGCTGCCCGACTGTAGAACTTCAGGATACCGCCGAGCCGTTCGGTAACTTCGATCTGTCCTTGACTGCTGGCCGACACTGCTCGAATGAGATTGTTCCCGAGGCCCTGGTGCGGTCTCTCCATCAGGTAGTGCACGGCGTACTCGGGCTGGGCCCGTTCGAGGGAGCCGGGACCAAAGAGAATCATCTTGGCGAGACACTCGTGCTTGATGGACTACACGAACCTCTCTGTAATGGCATTCGCGTTGGGAGCCTGAAAGGGAGCAAGGATGATCTTCACTCCGGCATCCTCGAGGATCCCCTTGAACTCCTTCGTGAACTTGGTGTCGCGATCCAGGATCAGGAATCGCTTGCCAAGGAGGAAGCCATCGACGCAGTCGGTGAGGCTTCGAGCGACATTGGCCATGAAGCGTCCATCTGGATTGGGAGTCGGTGCGGTCAAGTAGATCGCTCGACTACCGTGTTCGATGAAGAAGAGCGTGTAGTGCCTCACCAATCCACGAGCGGTCCAGACCTCAGCCGTGAAGAAGTCGGCGCCGACGATGACGTCCGCGTGCGACTTGATGAAGGTCCGCCACGAGGTCGGTCTCTCGGGAGAAGGCAGGAGGCCGTGCTCCTTCAGGACCTTTGCGATGGTGCTCGGAGCGACTCGATGACCGATGTTGTTGACTCAGCTTCAGCAGTCCACGAGGCCCTCAGGCTTGATCGCCTGGTGGGTAGAGAGCCTGAAGGGCTTGGGTGAAGATCCTCTGGTAGGGCCAGTTCTCCGCAAAGGAGATCCAGATCCTCCTGGTCGTGATCCGA
>JAJRTL010000115.1 GCA_024278315.1 Planctomycetota bacterium
CAATCTGGATTCGATGGACTCTCATTTTCGAGAAATGGAGTAATGGTCCCTGGTTTCTGTCGTTTCTGTCGTTTCTGTCTGGAGACCTTTCCGGGTGCACAGATGCTGCATGCCCGTGCCGGCAACCGGCACAGGGATCTGTCCTCCATTGCAAGCTCGTTCTCCTCCTCTCACCTGCTGGCGACGCAACCTGATGGATGATTCGAATGTCGAGGAACTGGCCTCTCGTTGCCTGCAGCGCATGCAGGATGAAGGCAAGCAAGTCCTGGAGGAGATCTGCGCCCTGCATCAAGAGCATGCCGACGACATTCGAGGCATGGTGGCACAACTGATCAAATCGGGGCTCATGGAGGGGCCTGGGGCCGAGGAGCTCCACCAGGTGGGAGACTACCGGATCCTCCGGCGTCTGGGTGGCGGGGGGATGGGGGTCGTCTATCTCGCATTGCAGGAGAGTCTTGGCCGGCAAGTGGCTCTCAAGATCATGCGCCCTGGGTTTACTGTGCGCGCGGAGAGCAAGGCGCGGTTCCGTAGGGAGATCGAGGCCATCTCTGCCATCGAACATCCCGGAGTCTGCACGGTCTACGAGGCAGGCGAAGCAGACTCGGTGCCCTATCTGGCGATGCGCTACGTCCAGGGCGAGACGCTGGGGCAGATCCTGAAGCGGCGGCGCAAAGAGAAGAGCGAGGGGAAGTCCACGAGTTCTGGCGGCTCCCAGGAGACGAGGCAGCTTCTGACTTGCGCCGAGAAAGTGGCAAGAGCCCTGCACTGTGCGCACGAAGCAGGTTTGGTCCACAGAGATGTCAAGCCGGGCAACATCATGATCGACGATCATGGGGAACCGGTGATCGTCGATTTCGGCCTCGTCCAGGATGCGGGCCTGGATTCCCAGGATCTCACGGCAAGCGGGGATCTTCTGGGCACGCCACCGTACATGAGTCCTGAACAGGTGGAGGGCAAGGAGGTCGATCGAAGGAGCGACGTCTATTCGCTCGCCGTCACGGTCTACGAATGTCTGACACTCCAGAACCCCTTCCATGGAGCCAATCGCCAGGTTGTCTACAACAAGGTACTGTCCGAGGATCCCCCCGATCCGCGCAAGACGAACCATGCGATCAGCAAGGACCTCTGGGTCGTGCTTTCAAAGGCGCTGGAGAAGGACCCCAGGATGCGCTTTTCATCGGCGCTCGAATTTGCGGAGGAACTTCGGCGCATCCAGGAGCATCAACCGATCCTGACGATACGCCCCAGCCTTCCTGTTCGGGTGCTGCGTTGGACGCAGCGCAACCATGCGGCCGCGGCGGTCCTAGTGTCCGTGAGCCTGGCCTTCCTCCTCTCCCTCTGGTTTCTTCGACGAAGCCAGGTTGCAGAGAGTCGGCTACGGGCCCTGAGTCTGTCAGGAGAAGCCTTGGCGCTCATGGATCGGGATACGACGCTAGCCTTCAAAGTGGCGCGGGAAGCCTGGAGGATGGACTCTCACCAGCCCGATCCGAGGGTTTCGTCACGCCTACAGGTCATCATCCAGCGAGTGATGACCGAACTCGTGCCCCACAAAGTGCTGGCGCGTGGCAAGACTCCCTATGACCGCGTTCTCTTCTCGAGTCAGGGCAACTACATTCTCATCATGGGGCGCAACCAACCGGGCATCTTGTGCACGGGAGAGGGGGATCCTGTACGCGTGGATCTTCCCAAGGCCCCCACGCGTGCCTTTCCAGGAGCGTTCTCTCCCGATGAGAAGGAGCTCGCGATTGCCGATCGAAGCGGGAAGATCCGCCGCTTCGATCTGACCACGAGCCCTCCGAGTCTCATCTGGCAAACGAAGGAACCTGTCTTCCGATTCGTATGGATGGTGGCCTACCACGATGCACCGGAGGGTCGTCGCCTTCTTGTCTGCTCCACGGATGCGAGGGAGGAAAAGAAGAACGCTAGGGTGAAGAGGAAGGAGGGAGAGAACCAGCTTGCTGTCGACGAAGAAGTGCAGAAGGACAACCGGGTGACCATCTGGACGCTAGGGAAGGAGCATCCGATTGATATCCGCCGAAGAGGTGGATTACGCTGGGAGTCGGCTGCCTGGTTGCCGGATGGTCGTTTCGTGGCTGCCGGTGCACTCTATCGGGCCGATGGAACGAAGATCCGGGACTTGGACCCTCAGGCAATGGAGATTCATCCGACCGAAGCGGCCATGAGGAAGAAGAGTGCAGGAGCGGGTCCTCCGCCTGAGTCGCGGGTTCGCCGCGTTGTCGTGAGCGCAGGACACTTCCTCGTAGTCACCCAGATGGGCATTCTCCGTGTCTTCGACCACGATGGCAATCTGATCGGAGCAGAGGACTTCGGAATCACGAAGGAGATGGACAAGGTCACCGAGGCCTTCTTCGACCCCCAAGGTCTATCCATCCTGATCACCTTCCAGAATGGTCGTGTGGAACTCCTGGATATCGACACGTGGCAATTCAGTCGTTCCGATCTTGAAACTCATCTTCTGCGAACCGTGTTCACGGCGGCCTTCACGGAGAAGGGGCGTCGGATCACGATTGGAAACTGGGCCGGTCGGATCGGCATCTGGGATCCTGATGGAATGTTGTTGGATGGATTTCTTGCACACTCC